>JAVBSX010000041.1:0-16632 GCA_031556455.1 Thermoguttaceae bacterium | reverse complement strand
GTCTCATGGTTCCAGCCCTGTCTTTTGGGACTGGGACCTTCGGGGGAAACGGCGAATTTTTTCAGTCGTGGGGCAATGTCGGGGAAAAGGAAGCGACCCGGCTGGTCGACATTTGTCTCGAAGCGGGCGTCAACATGTTCGACAGCGCCGACGGTTATTCCCTCGGTCGGGCCGAGGAGATTCTCGGTGTCGCGATCGCCGGCCGACGGGACAAGGTTCTCATTTCGACCAAGGCGACCTTTCGGGTCGGCGAAGGCCCCAACGATGTCGGCTCTTCCCGGTATCACCTGATTCGAGCCGTCGAAAACGCATTGCGGCGGTTGAAGACGGATTACATCGACCTGTTTCAACTGCACGGTTTCGACGCCGTCGCCCCGGTCGAAGAAACCTTGCGGGCACTCGATGATCTGATTCGGGCCGGGAAAATCCTGTATATCGGCTGCTCCAATTTCTCCGGTTGGCATTTGATGAAATCGCTCGCCGTCTCGGAAAAACACGGCTTCGCCCGGTATGTCGCTCACCAGGCCTACTATTCCCTCGTCGGTCGGCATTACGAATGGGAGCTGATGCCGCTCGCCCTCGACCAAGGGGTCGGGACGGTTGTTTGGAGCCCGCTCGGCTGGGGACGGTTGACCGGAAAATTCGGTCGCGGCCGGCCGCTGCCGCCGACGAGCCGGTTGCACTCCCAAATCGCGATCGATAACGGTCCGAGAATGGACGACGAATATTTGTTCCGCGTTTTGGATGCGATCGAAGCGGTCGCCGCCGAAACCGGCAAGACGGTGCCGCAGGTCGCGATCAACTGGTTGTTGCATCGGCCGAGCGTTGCGAGCGTGATTATCGGCGCCCGCGACGAATCGCAGCTGCGATCCAACCTCGGGGCGATCGGTTGGCACTTGAGCGAAGAGCAAATCAGCCGGCTCGACGCCGCGAGCGACGTCCCGCCGATTTACCCTTATTGGCACCAGAAGCAGTTCGTCGAGCGGAATCCCTTTCCCGTCGATTTTTCGCTGTTGTGAGAAAAACGCGGAGTCCCCAAAGCGCGGAGTACCGGCTAAAAGGGGTTACTCAAATTTTCGTAACACTTCAGCCGAATGGTAATTTTGTCATTTCGACTGAAGCGTAGCGCAAGGAGAAATCTCACCCTCGCGAGAGGGCCGGGATTCCAAGTCTTTCGGCGAGGGTGAGATTTCTCGCTTCGCTCGAAATGACGAACAGCGGGGTATTATTCGAAAAAAACTCCAAACGTCTGAAGTATTACAAATTATCAAATTTTCACAATTTCAAAAACAATGATTCGATCAACGCTCTCCCTGTTTTTTTGCCTTTTCGTCGTTTGCGTTTCGGCCCAGGAAACGGCCCCGGTACCCGCCCCGGTCGATCCGGGAAAAATCCTGACGAAGGAAAACGGCTTTTCCGCCGACCCGAAAACGCTGATGCGGACGTATTGGCTCGGCGAATTGGCCGAAGCGAAAAACCGTTGGCAGCAGCGATATGATTCGCTCAAAACCGTTCCCGAGATCGAGCAATACCAGGCCGAGCGAAAAGAGTATTTTTTCAAGCAGCTCGGACAAATGTGGGAAAAGACGCCCCTTAATCCCAAAATCATCAAGACGATTGAAAAAGGGGAGCAGGGTAAGGACGCCTACCGGATTGAGCTTGTCCTTTTCGAGAGTCTGCCGAACTTTCAAGTTTCCGGAGCGATGTTTTTGCCTGATCCGACACGATTTCAGGCTCCGTACCCGACGATGCTGATCGTTTCGGGGCATGCTCCCGAGGCGAAAGCCTATATCCCTTACCAACAGGCTGCCGCTCTTGCGGCGACGAACGGGATCGCGGTCTTGAGCATCGACCCGATCGACCAGGGAGAACGAACCCAACGGCTCGACGCCGAGGGGAAACCGCTTGCCGTCGGCGTCGCCGCCCATAATATCATCGGGACGAACAGCATTCCGCTCGGGCGCAATGCCGCGACGTTCGAAATTTGGGACATGATCCGCGCGCTCGATTATCTCGAAAGCCGACCGGATGTCGATCCCAAACGGATCGGCGTCGCCGGGCAAAGCGGCGGCGGGACGCAAACGTCGTACATCATGTCGCTTGACGATCGGGTCGCCGTCGCCGTCCCGAATTGTTACCTTTGCGGGTTGTACGGCAAATTGATGTCGATTCAAGGGCCGCAGGATTCCGAGCAGAACATTTTCGGACAGCTCGGCTTCGGAATGGACCACGTCGATTACTGCATCATGCGGGCGCCGAAACCGACGATGATCGGGACGGTGACGAAAGACTTTTTTCCGGTCGAAGACGCTTGGAGCGTGTACCGCAACGCGAAACGGATATATGACCGTTTCGGTTTCAGCGAGCGAATGTCGCTCGCCGAGCACGACGACGTGCACGGTTGGCAAAAGAATTTGCGCGAGGCGGCCGTCCGCTGGATGCTCCGTTGGCTCGCCGGTCGGGACGAAGCGATCGTCGAATCCGAGACGATGCCGATCTGCACGCTCGAAGAACTCCGCTGCACACCGCAAGGGGAAGTGATCCTGCTCGAAGGAGCCCGTTCGGTGTACGATTGGAACCGGGATTACAATGAGGAACTCCTCGCCCGAAGAACCGCGAAACAAACGAACCGGACCGCGGACGAACTGCGAGCGGCGGTTCGCCGAATCGTCGGTGTCCGGCAGGTTGCCGACATCCCGCTTTTGGATTACGAAGAGAAGGGGGAAATGACGTTGCCGCCGGAATGCAAGGCGATTCAATCGGCGAAAAAATACCTGCTGCGCGGCGAAGCCGGCAAGATTCCGCTCCCCGCCGTTCTCTTTGAATCGAACGCCGATTCGGAAGAAGCGGTCGTTTACCTGAACGAATCGGGAAAAACGGCCGATCTGCTCCGGATCAACGAACTTGTCGCCGAGGGAAAGCATGTCGTCGCCGTCGACCTTCGCGGGTTGGGGGAAACGCAAGGGGTCGGGGCGAATTATTACTCCCATTCCCTGTTCGGGACCGACGGGGTCGATTATTACTTCGGCTACCTCCTCGGCAAATCGTATGTCGGAATGCGGACGGAAGATTTGCTCGCCGTCGTTCGGCTGTTGCAGCAGGTCTCGTCGGAGCGGCCTCTCGAAGTGGTCGCTTCGGGCGAAACGGTCGGCGTCGTCGCCTTGCACGCCGGAGTGCTGGAGCCGTCGCTGATCTCGAAAGTTCGCTTGGACAAGCCGGTGCGAAGCTGGTACGATTACGTCAAGGTCGGTTGCTCCCCATACCCGATCACGAACCTCGTACACGGAGCGCTCCTCGAATACGACATCCCCGATTTGCAGCGGCAGGTTGAACTGGGACAATGATCGCGGGACGAAGAAAAAGGGCCTTGCGTGCAAATCGACGAGTCGCCGAGGAAGCAATCGCCAAGTGCCCTCTTTCGAGGTTCGTTTTCAATAGTATACTGGACACTCAACCTAAAGATGGTAATACAAAATCGTCGAATTGGGCTTCGTGAAAAAAGGTCAAATACCGTGTCATTTCGAGCGAAGCGAGAAATCTCACCCTCGCCGAAAGACTCGGAATTCCCGCCCTTTTCGCGAGGGTGAGATTTCTCCTTGCGCGTTGCTCCAGTCGAAATGACGTCGTGTTTTTTGGCGAAGGCATTGGCACGACTTTGTTGTAGGTTGCCGACCTCCGGGCGGCAACGTGTGCCGTATTTCAGAAATTCAGGCTGCACCAAGACACTGGACAGGTCGGCTAGCGCCGACGCGGCCGCCCGGAGGTCGATCGCCTACCATATTCCTACACATAATCGTTATTGACCGACCATGCCCGCGAATCTGACACAACAGTACAAAAAGGCCGAAGACAAATACCGCCAGGCCCAGACGCCTGAAGAGGAATTGAAGTGGTTGCAGGTGATGTTCGCCGAAATGCCGAAGCATAAGGGAACCGATCACCTCCAAGCCAAGCTCAAGACGCAGATTTCCCAGACGAAAAAGGATATCGAGCAGTTTCGGGCGACCGGCGGCAAAAAAGGTGGCGGGGCGTCCCGGTCGTTTAAGATTCCCCGGCAAGGGGCGGGGACGGCGGTTATTCTCGGGGGGCCCAACGCCGGGAAAAGTCAATTGCTGACGAAACTGACACGGGCGACCCCCGAAGTCGCACCTTATCCGTTTACGACCCAGCAACCGCAGCCAGGAATGATGCAATGGGAGGATGTTTTCGTGCAGCTGATCGACACCCCGCCGATCACGCCCGATTATCTTGAATCGTACATGTACGGCTTTATCCGAAGCGCCGAGCTCGCTCTGCTGATGGTCGATCTCGGCAGCGACGACGGCATCGAGCAGTGCAAGGACGTGATCGACAAGCTCGCGACGACGAAAACCCGCCTGGCCGTCGAATCGTATCTGGACGAGGAGGACGTCGGGCTGTCGTTTACCCGAACGTTCCTGCTCGCGAACAAAATCGATTTGCCCGAAGCGCAGGAGCGGCTTGCGCTCCTGCACGAACTCTGCCCGCTTCCTTTCGAGGAATTTTTGATTTCGGCGACCGAAGGGACCGGTCTCGAAACGCTGTGCAAGACCGTTTACGAGGCAATGGACGTGATCCGGGTCTACACCAAGACCCCGGCCAAAAAAGAAGCGGATATGGACCGGCCGTTCACGCTCAAGCGGGGGGAGACGCTGCTTGATCTCGCGGAACTGATACACAAGGATTACGCCGCCAATCTCAAGTTCGGCCGGGTCTGGGGAACGGCCGTACACGACGGCACGACCGTCAAGGGGGATTACGTCCTCAACGACAAGGACATCGTTGAAGTGCATGCTTAGAAAAGCACGCAAAACCGCGTATTGAACACAACGAGCCGCGCTGCGAGAGCGAGTCGCTACCCTTTGCGGCGGGCGTCGACTTCGTCCTTGGTGTCGGCGCTTTCGCGCTTGCGAAAAACCAGCCGGATCGGCACTTCGCCGAACGCGAGTTCGTCCCGCAACGCCCCGAGCAGATAACGCTGGTACGGCTTGGAAATCGCGTCCGGCATGTTGCAAAAGAGAAGGATCGTCGGCGGGGAAATGTCGGCCTGCGTCGCGTAATAGACCTTGACCTTCCGGTGGTAATGCAGCGGCGGGGGATTGCGGTCCAACGCCGCGATCACCAGCTTGTTGAGATTCGCGGTCGAAATTCGCGAGCGCGACTGGTTGAACAGCATCGTCGCGTGATTGAGCAGTTTCTTGAGGTTCTTGCCCGTCTTGCCCGTGATAAACGCGATCGGGACATGGGCCATATTCGGGAACGTCTCCCGCAGGTAGTTCCCCCATTCTTCCGTCGGCATCTGGTCGACCATCAAATCCCATTTGTTGACGACGAAAATGCAAGGCTTGTATTCCCGCTCGACCAGGTTGACGAGCTGTTTGTCGACCTTGCTGATCCGCTGGGCCGCCTCGAAAAAAATCAGCACCACATCGGCGAGGTGGATGCTCCGTTCGGCCCGGACCGTGCTGTAATACTCGAGGTCGGTTTTGACCCCGCGACTGCGTTGAAAACCGGGCGTGTCGATCGCGATAAAGGTTTTTCCGTCCATTTCGAACCGCACGTCGATGCTGTCGCGCGTCGTTCCCGGAATCGGGCTCGCGATCACCCGCTCTTCCTTGGTCAGCGAGTTGATAAACGTGCTCTTCCCGGCGTTGCGGTGTCCGACGATCGCGATGCGCATTTCCGGCTCGATCGGTTCCTCTCCCTCGCGGAACAATTCGTGCTCTTCGAGCATCGATTCGAGCGCTTCGAGGAGCGACACGCGGCCCCGTTTATGCAAAGCGCTGACCGGAATCACGCCCCAGCCGAAACGGTGAAACTCTTCCGCCTTCCAATTATCGCGGTCGTTGTCCGCTTTGTTGGCGACCAAAAGGACCGGGCAGGTCAATTTGCGAAGCCGCTCGGCGACGATCTCATCGAGCGGCAAAACCCCTT
Organism: Thermoguttaceae bacterium; assembly: GCA_031556455.1. GTDB lineage: Bacteria > Planctomycetota > Planctomycetia > Pirellulales > Thermoguttaceae > JAVBSX01. The sequence goes on along the minus strand of JAVBSX010000041.1, from coordinate 10,680 downwards.
CCCGGGCATCGACGACGAACAGGATCAGATCGGCCCGCTGAATCGCGAGTTGAATCTGCCCTTCGATGTCATCCGAAAGATCGTCGAGATCGACGACCCCCATCCCGCCGGTGTCGATCAGCTCGACGAAGCGGGCCTGCTCTTCGGCAAAGTCGCTTTCGGCGAGCCGCTTCGCCTCGCGGTTGGAGATTTTGCGGTCCGGATCGGCTTCCCGGACGGCGTCCGGATTCAGGTCGAGAATGTGCGAAATCCGGTCCCGGGTGACCCCGGCGGTTGGATCGACGATCGAGACCCGCTCGCCGATGAGCCAGTTGAAAAGGCTGGATTTGCCGACGTTCGGGCGGCCGACGATTGCGATTTGAGGGAGCGACATGGGAGAAAAAACGTAAACGGATGCGAAAAGCGCGATTTTCGAACAGGATCGCCCCCATTATAATCGAAGAACCCCGAAGCGCAACCCCCGTTCATACCCCAACCCGGCATCGATTGATTGATTTTGAGCAATCCCGCTTCTCTCGAAAATTGAAAAAAGCGGAGTACCGGTCAAATGGTCAAACGGGCACAGGGTGCCGGGTTCAAGAATAACCGGCATATCGTAACCGGTAGGGACGAGAGGCTTCGCCCCTATCGGCTACGATAATCGCTTCAAAGATCGACTTTGATCTGCTCACGCATCGTTTCGACGGTTTCTAAAGCCTTTTCGACCGACTCGGCGCGGGCCAACAACACGCCCATGCGGCGATGCCCTTTGCATTCCGGCTTGCCGAACAGGCGGATCGAGGTGTCCGGTTTTTCGAGCACTTGCTCCAGATTCCCGAACGCGACCTGATGGGATTGGCCGCTGACGACAATCGCTTTGGACGCCGAGGGCCCGCGAAAGGCGACGTTCGGAATCGGGAGCCCGAGAATCGCCCGGGCGTGCAGCGCGAATTCCGAAAGGTCTTGCGAGATCAGCGTGACCATGCCGGTATCGTGCGGCCTCGGGCTCACTTCGCTGAAAATCACTTCGTCCCCCCGGACGAACAGCTCGACGCCGAAAATTCCCCGCCCGCCGAGCGCTCCGGTGATCTTTTCGGCAATGTTCCGAGCCTTTTCCAACAGGTCCGGTCGCATCGGCTGCGGCTGCCAGGATTCCTGGTAATCGCCGCCGACCTGGTGATGCCCGATCGGCTCCAAAAACGTCGTCCCCCCGACATGCCGGACGGTCAGCAATGTGATTTCGTAATCGAACGGCACGAAACCCTCGACGATCACCTTTCCGGCCCCGCTGCGCCCTTCGGTTTGCGAATGTTGCCAAGCCTGGTCGATCTCGGCCTCCGTTTTGATCGTGCTTTGACCATGTCCGGAAGAACTCATGATCGGCTTGACGACGCACGGCAGGCCGATTTCCCGGACGGCGGCCCGAAATTCCGCTTCGTCGGCGGCAAAGCGGAACGGCGAGGTCGGCAGCCCCAATTTTTCGGCGGCGAGACGCCGGATCCCTTCGCGGTTCATGGTCAGCCGGGTCGCATTGGCCGTCGGGATCACGTTGTAACCCTCTTTTTCCAATTCGAGCAGCGTTTCGGTCGCGATCGCTTCGACTTCCGGGACGATGTAATGCGGCTTTTCCCGTTCGATGACCTGCCGGAGCTGAACCGGATCGAGCATGTCGATCACATGAAACCGATGGGCGAGCTGCATGCCGGGAGCGTTCGGATAACGGTCGACGGCGATCGTTTCGACGCCGAGCCGCATCATTTCGAGGACGACCTCTTTGCCGAGTTCGCCGGCTCCGAGAAAAAGGACGCGGGTTGCCGAAGGGGAATAGGGGGTTCCGATTTTCATAAAATTTCTCCGATTTGTCTTTTATACTGAAGCCGGTTTAAAATTCCCGTCTTCAATACGGTAGCGGCCTAACGAGGCCGCGATTTGACCGAGGGCGAAGCCTACCGCCCATATCGGCTACGGTATAGCCGCGAAGCGAGAATCACAAACCGGTGCAATATATCACGGCGAACGGAGAAAGCCAAGCGTTCCCGGGGTGTAGTCAGGACGATTGCAAAGTCGAATACGGCAAACAGCAGCCCGAAGCGTCAGCGCCGGGTTAGTCCCGCATTTCCGCATGAGATAACCGGGCGTTGACGCTTCCGGCTGCTGCACGATTCATATTTTTTCCAAAATTTCGACGTAACCGTTCACGATCTTTTGGACCGCAGGGCGAAGCCAAAACAAAAGCCGGAAAGGAGCGCAGCGCATTGACGGTGGGTTGGGATCGAATGCCGATTGGCATTGCTGCCAACCCACCGTCAATGCGCCGAGTACGGCTCCTTTCCGGCTTTTGTTCGAAAACGAGGTCGATTCGTGATTCCGAGATCATGACCGTGAACGGTTACATTTCGACTTTGCAATTCTCTTGAACCTTGTTTGCCGGTTGATTGACTCCCGTTGGCCGATGCGATACAATTTCGCGATTAGCCCCTTTCATTTTTATACCGTAGCCGGTACGGGCGATAGGCTTCGCCCACTGTCAAATCGCGGCCTCGTTGGGCCGCTACCGTATTGAAAACGGGAATTTTGAACCGGCTTGAGTATACCAATAACTTTCTCAGGAGTACCATATGTCCCAGAAGATATCCCGTCGCGGATTTTTTGCCGCTTCCGCCGCGATTTCCGCGGCCGCCTATGCCGTTCCGACGCTCATCCCCCGGACCGCCCTCGCCCAGGGAACCAGGCCCGGTGCCAATGATCGGATCACCGTCGGTTGCGTCAGTGCCGGAGGCCGCGCCCGCTTGCTGATGGAGCAGCTGCCCGAAGGAGCCCAACTCGTCGCCTTGGCCGATGCCAACATGCCGCAAGCCCTCGATTTCAAAAAGCAAAAGGAAGCCAACTGGGACATTTACGGTTCGCATTTTCCGATCCTCGAACGGAAGGATATCGACGCCGTCATTATCGCGGGACAGGAATTTCAACGGGTTTACCCCTGTATACACGCCTGTCAGGCCGGCAAAGACGTTTACGCCGAAAAGCCGCTCACCCTTTACATCGAAGAAGGGCGTCGGCTCGTTCAATTCGCCCGCAAACACAAAACCGTCTTTCAAGTCGGGACGCAGCAGCGGTCCATGGAAATGAACCGCGTCGCCTGCGAATACGTCCGAACCGGAAAGCTCGGGAAAATCAAATACGTCCAGGCCGTTTGTTACACCGGCGTCGGCCCGACGCAGCCGGTCGATGATTCCGAACACGGTATGCCCGGCGGGTTCAACTGGGACTTGCATTTGAACCAGGGCGCTTGGCACACTTGGCACCCGCATTGGATCAACGGTCGCAATTTTTATGGTGGGGAAATGACGAACTGGGGCGCGCACGGGATCGACCAGATTCAATGGGCCTTGGGCAAAGACGACACGCTCCCGGTCGAATTCGAGCCGATCGCCTCGGACAAGCCGCAGCAGGACGGCAAGGTGTACGCCCGGTACGCCGACGGGACGGAAGTCCGGATCGAACTGGACAACGGGCCGCACGGGGGGGGGATTTTCATTGGCGAGAAAGGCAAATTGGAAATCAACCGGAACAAGTTTATGTCCAACCCGCCGGAAATCCGGGACGAGTTGCTCAAAAAGGTCGACGAGGCCCAGGAAGAGGTTAAATGGTCGGACCAGACGGCTCTTTGGCAGGCGAAATGGCACTTGCAGAACTGGCTCAACTGCATCAAAACGCGGGAAATGCCGGTTTCCGACGTCGAGACCGGACACCGTTCGATCGCGTTCTGTCATTTGGTCAATATCACCCGTTGGATGAACCGGAAAATGAAATTCGACCCGAAAACCGAGCGGTTTATCGGCGACGATGAGGCGAACGCCTGGAACGATCGTCTCCGCCGCAAAGGTTACGAATTGCCGACCGTCTAATGATTTGATCGAGCCCCCGGGATATCCCGGGGGCCTTTTTCATTTTGTTGACGCACGTTTTTGTACTACAGCCTTCAGCCTACAGTCTATAGCCTACAGCCTATTACGGAGTCTTTTCATGAAACAGATTTGTCCTTTCCTTTTGTTCTTCCTACTTTTGGCGGGCACGCAAGCCTCGGCGCAAACCAATGCCAACGCCAATTCCCCCCAGGAAGCCGTCGTTCTCCGGAAAAACCTGGACTTCACTCCCTACGATTTGCGGGCTGAATACCTCAAATCGCCCGTCGGGATCGACGAAATGAAGCCGCGGTTTTCCTGGAAAATCAAATCGAACACCCACGGCGAAACGCAAACCGCCTATAAAATCGAAGTCCTCGAAAAAGGGACGAAAGAACCGGTCTGGGATTCGGGCAAGGTCGAATCGGGCGAACTCCTCGGGATCGAATATGCCGGTTCCGAGTTGCAGCCGGGGCTCGTCTATCTTTGGAAAGTGACGACCTGGAACAAAGACGAACGGGAATCTTCGACCGTGCAAAGCCAGTTTTCGACCGGGATCAACGAGTGGTCCGGAAAATGGATTGGCTGGGACGAGGATCCCGCCGCGAAAAAGACCGTCGATCTGGGAGGAGCGTTTTGGATTTGGCCGGAAAACGCCAATTCCGCCCCGGTCGGCAAAGCGAGCTTCCGGAAAACCTTCGATCTTCCGGAAAAACCAATCGCCGTCGCCGAACTCGCGTTTGCGGCGGACAACGAATACAAGCTGTTCCTCAACGACGCGGAGGTCGTTTCGGGGACCAATTTCAAATCGGCTCAACTGGCCGACATCAAGCGGCATGTTCAAAAAGGGAAGAACGTCCTCGCTCTCGAAGTGACCAATCACGGCGATAGTCCGAATCCAGCCGGTTTGGTCGGAGCGGTGCACATCCGTTTTGAGGACGGGGAGAATCTCGTTTTCAAAACCGACGCCTCCTGGAAGAGCGTGTACGGCGTCCCGCAAGGTTTCAACGGCACCGGTTTCGACGACGCCGATTGGAACGCGGCGGCTCAACTCGCCGAGTACGGACAAGGCCCTTGGGGGGACGTGTCGGTCAGCACCAGTCGGGAAAGCCTGCCGGCGAGATATTTGCGGAAGGAATTCGAACTGGAACAAAGAATGCCGGTTCGGGCGACCGCCTACATTTCCGGACTCGGGTATTACGAACTGTACCTGAACGGCAAGAAGGTCGGCGATCACGTCCTCGATCCGATTCTGACCGATTATGACAAGAGGGTTCCTTATGTGACCTACGAAATCAATCCGAGGGAATGTGCGGCGAGCAAAAACGTGATCGGCGTGATTCTCGGCAACGGCCGGTATTACGCCCCGCGAATCACCGACCCGACCTCGACCCGAACGTTCGGTTATCCGAAACTGCTCTTCGAATTGGTGCTCGAATACAGAGACGGTTCAAAACAGAAAGTCGTGAGCGACGAGAGTTGGAAAATCACGACCGAAGGACCGATTCTCGAAAATAACGATTACGACGGCGAGATTTACGATGCCCGAAAAGAGATCCCGAACTGGGCCGATATCCGATTCAACGCGGAAAAATCCGGTTCGCTCTTCGCCGATGTTCAACTTGTCGAGGCCCCGAAAGGTAAATTGGTCGCCCCGATGATGCCGCCGATGCGCGTGATCGAGGAATTGCGAGCGAAGTCGCTGACCGAGGTGCGGCCCGGCGTTTGGGTCGTCGATTTCGGCCAAAACATCGTCGGCTGGTGCCGGCTCCGGGTCAAAGGCCCGGCCGGAACCGAAGTGTTGCTCCGGCACGCCGAAACGCTTCAAACCGAAGGCCCGGACAAGGGGATGTTGTATGTCGCCAACCTTCGCGGGGCGAAATGTCGCGACATTTACACCCTCAAAGGAGGGTCGGAAGAAACCTACCAGCCGCGGTTCGCCTATCACGGTTTTCGGTATGCGGAGATCACCGGTTTCCCCGGCAGGCCGAACATCAACACGCTGACGGCCTGTTCGGTCAACACGCATCTCCCGATCGTCGGAAAATTCGAATGCTCGAACCCGCTGATCAACAAGATTTACAAAAATATCGAATGGGGCGTCCGGGACAATTACCTGAGCATCCCGACCGACTGCCCGCAACGGGACGAGCGACAGGGTTGGCAAGGCGACCGGGCCGGAGAAGCGCTCGGGGAAATGTTGATGTTCGACAATCACACCCTCTACGCGAAATGGATGCAGGACGTCGAAGACTCGCAAAAGGGAGATTCGGAGAAAGATGCCGGCAACCTTTCCGATGTCTGTCCGAATTACTGGCCGCTTTACGGCTCCAACGTAACCTGGCCGAGCGCCTTTACGATTATTCCGGACAGCCTGTTCCGGATGTACGGCGACGATCGCCCGATCCGCCGGCATTACGAGGGGATGAAAAAGTGGATGAAGCACCTCGAACAGTTCATTCGCGAGGACGGCACGATCGAGAAGGACAACTACGGCGATTGGTGCGTCCCGCCGGAACGGCCGGAGTTGATTCATTCGCAGGACCCGGCCCGCAAAACGGCGCCCGGGATTCTCGCGACCACTTACTACATCAACAATCTCAAGCTCCTTTCGCGATTCGCGACGATGCTCGGGAAAGAAGAGGAGTCGAAAGGTTTTCGCGATCGGGCCGATAAAATGACCGCCGATTTCAACAAGCGGTTTTACAACGCCGAGCAAGGGAAGTACGACAACGGGACGCAAACCTCCTGCGTCCTCCCCTTGGCCTTCGACATCGTCCCGAAAGAGGACGAGAGCAAAGTGTTCGCGACCCTGGTCAACAACATCGAGCATGTGACGAAAGACCATATCGGGACCGGTTTGATCGGCGGTCAGTGGTTGAACCTGATTCTCGACCAATTCGACCGGAACGACATCGCCTACACGTTCGTTTCGAACAAGGATTACCCGAGTTGGGGTTACATGGTCGAAAAGGGCGCGACGACGGTCTGGGAAAAGTGGAACGGCGACACGGCGGATCAGGCGATGAACAGCGGCAATCACGTGATGCTCGTCGGCGATTTGGTGATCTGGTTGCACACGAAGGTCGCGGGCATTCCGATCCCGGAAAAATCAGCTCCTTTGATCATGACGCCGAACCCTGGCGGCGATTTGAAGTACGTCAACGCCGAGTACGATTCCGCTTACGGGATGATTAAGAGTTCCTGGCGAATCGCGGGCGGGAAGTTTCATTACACGGTTACGATCCCGGTCGGCCGGACGGCGACGATTTTGTTGCCGAGCGACGATTTGGATTCGGTCCGGGAAAAGAGCCGTGCGAAATTCGAGAAGTCGATTTCGGAAACGACCTCGCGCAGCGGCAAAACGCTTCGCCGTGTCTGCTGCATCGTTCCGTCCGGGACGTACTCGTTTGAATGTGAGTATGGGAAGTAGAGGATAGACGATAGAGGACAGAGGATAGGAAAAGTCAATCTCGACGCTTTCCTTTTCCTGTCTTCTATCTTTTCTATATCTCTTATCTCTATACTCTAACATCTATCCTCTGTCCTCAATGCCTGCCTTTCTTCTGATTTCTTACGGTTCGCCGGAATTGCGGGCGGAGATTGCTCCGTTCCTCGAAAGGCTGCTGCGCGGAAAAAAAGTGCCCGCGAAAGTCTTCGAGGAAACGGTTCGGGAATACGAGGAACTCGCGAGGCAAACCGGCCGGTTTTCGCCGCTGGGAGAGGAATGTCGGCGGCTATTGACCGAGATTCTCGCCGAATTGAACAAGGCGGGTCAAAACTCGACGATGCCGGTGTACTGGGGCAACCTGTTCTGGTACCCGCTTTTGGAAGAAACCGTCGCCGAAATGGTCGCCGACGGCGTGCAAGAGGCGACCGCCCTGATTGCCGTTCCGTTCGAGGCGGCGCGGGGCAACCGGCATTACCTCGAAGCGATCGAACAGGCCGCCCGCTCGGCCGGTCCGATTCGGATCACGCCGCTGCCGTCGTTCGGGACCGACCCGCTTTACATCCGGGCCGTAACCGAACGGCTGTTGGAGGCGGCCGCCTGGTTGTCGTTGGAAGCCGGGACATCGCTCGCGGCGGCGGGAGTCCGCATCCTTTTTACCGCCCATTCCCTGCCCGGTTCCGAATCGGAGAACGCCTATTATTTGGAGCAACTCCGGGAATCGTGTCAAAAGGTCGTCCAATCGATTGACGGGGAGCCTTTGCCGTGGGAATTGGTTTTCCAAAGCCGCGGAAAGGGGGCGAATCGTCCCTGGTTGGGACCGGATTTGGATGAACGAATCCGGGAACTCGCCCGGGAACATTCGGAGGCCGGGAAAGAGTTGTCGCTCATTTTCGTGCCGATCGGCTTTTTGCTGGAGAACAAGGAAACGGCTTACGATCTCGACGTTCGGGCGATGGGCCTGTGCGAGGAACTCGGCGTCCGGGCCGCCCGGGCGGCGACGGCCGGGGCGTCGCCGCCGATTTTGCGGATGATTCGCGAGCGAATTCTCGAACAATCGAAACGAAAAGCGTAAAATCGACAAACGTATTAAATTTCTCGCGGAGACGCAGAGAACGCAAAGGCACTTTCCTCCGCGTCTCTTTGCGTAATATTTTATTACTTCGATTGCACGGTCATTTTCGTCATTTCGACTGAAGCGTAGCGCAAGGAGAAATCTCACCCTCGCGAGAGGGCTTGGATTACGGCTTTTTCGGCGAGGGTGAGATTTCTCGCTTCGCTCGAAATGACGAATAGAGAGGGTTGTGTTTCAAACAACTCCAAGCGGCTGAAGTATTATCGGAATATTTAGAATGAATAAAATCTGGAAGCTTCTTACTTCGCCCGGCGGTCGGGCTTTATGTGCGTTGCTGCTGGTTTTGCTGCTCGGGATCGTCTTTTCCGGCAACGGAGCTTTTTATAAACTCGGCACACATCGGGATGCGCTGCGGCAATCGTCCGTTTACGGAATTTTGGCCGTCGGTATGACGATGGTGATCATCACCGGCGGGATCGACCTTTCCGTCGGGAGCGTTTTGGCCGTGTGCGCGGTCGCGTTCAGCCTGTTTTCGATACACTGGACCTGGTCGGCCCCGCTCGCGATCGGGGCGACTTTGGTGATCGGCCTGGTTTGCGGCACGGTTTCCGGCGGGCTGACGGCCCGATTGAAAATTCAACCGTTTATCGCGACGCTCGCGATGATGGTGTTCGCTCGCGGGTTGGCGAAATCCCTTTCCGGGGGAATGAAGGTTTCTTCCGCCGTCCAACAGCCGGACGGTTCCTACATGTTCGTCGAGCTGCCGAAAATTTTCGGGGAAATCGACAAAAAAATTCTCTGGGGTAATATCAACGTCGTTACGATTATTTTTCTGGTTTGCCTTCTTGTGTGTTGGATCATTCTCGCGAGGCATCGGTTCGGCCGCGCCCTGTACGCGATCGGCGGGAACGAAGAGGCGGCACGGCTTTCGGGCGTGCCGGTCCGGCTTTACAAGACGCTTGCCTACACGATCAGCGGGCTGTGCGCGGCGATCGCCGGCATCGCCCAGGCGGCGCAGGAAACCCAGGGGGACCCGGAAACCGGGACCGGTTACGAGCTTTCGGCGATCGCGATGGTCGTGATCGGCGGGACGAGTTTGGCCGGAGGGCGCGGGGGAATGGGGCTGACCTTGCTCGGGGTGCTGACGATCGGTTATTTGGAAAAAATCCTTTCGATCAACGCCGTTCCGGAATCGGGGCGGCTGATGCTGACCGGCCTGATCGTCGTCGTCGCCGTCCTCGCCCAACGCCAAAAACGCTAAAAAATGCCGAAAAAACGTCGCTTACCCACGGATCGGACCGGACCTGCGCGAATGGGGGACATTCTCCCGCAGGTTATGGCCCGATGCGGTTTTCAACGGCAGTTGGACAACAACGCTCTGCTTGCGGCCTGGGATGCGGCGGTTGAAGAAATTCTGCCCGCTTCGTTTCGCGGAACCATGCAATTGGGATCGCTCGGACGCGGCACGCTCAAAGTCCGGGTCGAACACGCGACATTGATTCAGGAACTCTCCTTTTTCGAATCGCAACTGGTCGGCAAGTTGCATGAGTTGCTGCCGGAAAAAAATATCCGACACATCAAATTCGTCCTTTGAACGGGCCGCCCGTTTAGCCGGGCGGCGCAGACGCCGGTTCAAAACGCATTGACGGTTTGCCAACGCTCCGATTTTGGGAGGGACCGTCAATGCGCTGCGCTCCTTTCCGGCTGTTATTCGAACGCAGACGCCGACGTCGTAACCGCGATTTCGAGCCCATGAAATTCCGTTCGATGAAACCGGTGTCGATCCGGCCTGATTGAAAATCCTTGTGCCGCAAAATGCGAAGCTGCAACGGAATCGAGGTCTTGATCCCCTCGACCCGCATTTCTTCGAGGCAGCGGCACATGCACGAGATCGCCTCTTCCCGCGTCGGCTGGTGCACGAGCAGTTTCCCGATCATCGAATCGTAATTCGGCGAGACCGTGTAACCGGCGTGCGTGTGGGAATCGAAGCGAACACCGAACCCGCCCGGGACGATCATCTTTTCGATGGTTCCGGGCGAAGGGCGAAAATTGTGGTCCGGGTCTTCCGCGTTGATCCGGCATTCGATCGCACAGCCGCGATGTACGATTTCGTGCTGCATAAACGGCAGTTTCTCTCCGGCGGCGATTCGGATTTGCGTCTTGATCAGGTCGATTCCGGTCACCAATTCGGTAACGGGGTGCTCGACTTGAATTCGCGCGTTCATTTCAATGAAGTAGAAATTTTCGTCGCGATCGACCAGGAACTCGACGGT
>JAVBSX010000100.1:0-9499 GCA_031556455.1 Thermoguttaceae bacterium | reverse complement strand
GTCCTTTGTTTTTTTTCATGGCGTTGTTAAAGAATCGGAGTGGGCGAACGTTCTTCCGATAGAATATTCCCGTTTTCCCGCCTTGTCGAGGGCCGCTTACCCTGTTTTGTTGGCTTGAAGGTAATTTTTAGAGGCTCCCTTTATTGATATTCAGTAGGTCGAGAGGTCATTTCGACTGAAGCAACGCGCAAGGAGAAATCTCACCCTCGCGAGAGAGGATGATTTCTGATTTTTTCGGCGAGGGTGAGATTTCTCGCTCCGCTCGAAATGACGGTTTCGAAGCTTTTCGACCAAAAACAAACGGCTGTTTTCCAAAACTCTTTATCTCCGTTTTGATTCCCATGTCAAGAAACATGAATCATTGGACCGCCGGGCTCACCGCCGAAGGGCCGCGGCAAGGTTTGCCCATCGCGACGAGCCCGGGCATCCCGCTCATCGACGCGGCGGCGAGCGAGGTCTTTCAATCCGGCGAATTGCAATACCGGGCGGTTCGTGCGCTGAATCAAATCATTACGGCACCGGCCGCGCTCACGATGATGGATCTTTCCGTCGAGGCGGAGGCGTTCGGCTGCCCGATCCGATTCAGTGAAACGGAAAACCCGACGGATGCCGCCCCGATCGCCTCCGATCAGGAATCAATCCAGCGGCTGGTCGTTACCGAAGTGGGAACGGCCCGGACGAAGGAATACCTGCTTGCCGCCCGATGCTGTGCGGAAAATATCGCGGATCGCCCGACCTTGGGCGGGCTGATCGGGCCGCTGTCCCTCGCCGGTCGTCTCGCCGACATGTCGCGGATGATGCTCCTGCTCGCGACGGAGCCGGCAACCGTTCATTGTCTTTTGGAAAAAGCGACGGTCTTCCTCACCGATTATGCGAAAGCGTTCAAAGCGAGCGGCTGCGGGGGCCTGATTATGGCCGAGCCGGCGGCGGGACTGGTGTCTCCGGCGATGTGCGAGGAATTTTCCTCCCGCTACATCCGGCGGATCGTCGAAGCGGTCAAAGACGAGCATTTCGCGTTCGTGCTGCACAACTGCGGCAAGACGGAACGGCTGATCCCTTCGATGCTCGGGACCGGAGCCTCGGCCCGACATGTCGGCAACGCGGTCGATATTTGCAAAGTGCTCGCGCAAGTGCCGGGCGATGTTCCCGTGTTGGGCAACCTTGACCCGGTCGGCGTTTTTCGGCTCGGGACGCCGGAATCCGTTTATGCCGCGACAACGGAACTATTGAAGCAAACGACCGGGTACCCGAATTTTGTCGCCTCTTCCGGTTGCGACATTCCGCCCGGAACGTCGATCGAGAATCTCATCGCCTTTTTCAAGGCGTTGACGGACGCCGATGAGAAACCGGGCGGTAAACGTGTCGACCTTTGAGGTTGAAATCGAACAGCAGCCCGAAGCGTCAGCGCCGGGTTTGAATTGTATTGCGGTTCGAAAACCGGGCGCTGACGCTTCCGGCTACTGTCCGATTCGAAATTTTTTTGAAGATCAAACCGCTTTGCCGCTCACTCCGCGTGCACAGCACGCGGCTCTGTTGGGGCCGTCGTTTTTTTGGCGGTCTTGCTTCAATTCCGGAATTTCGGGGCGACGGCGTCGGGCATGTCGTCCGGGACGGGGATCGTAACCCGGCCGGTCGCGGCCCATTCCGTGCCGCGCAGAAAAGGAACGATAAACGAAACGCTTTTGCATTGCTTGCCCGCATGCCCCGTCCCGATTTGAAAGACCTTCCCTTTTCCGTAATCGATCGCCAATAACTGCGGCTCGTGCCGACCGCTCCCGTTTTTCGCCGGATCGGCAAAGGCCGTCGCCAAAATTTTGACATTCTCGGCCGGTCCCCGAAGCCGTTCGTACAGTTCGTCCTCGCAATGTCGGAACTGCTTCGGGAGTCCCTTGGTAATCGGGTGTTCGGTATCTCGCACCTCGATCAGGTAGGCCCATTGCGGGCCGTGCCCGCCGCCGGCTCCGGGCGAATGATCGCGAACCGCCCGGCCGTCTTCCCAATACAGGTAAGGGCCGCTATTTTCGTTCCGGCCGCCCCAGCCGCCGATCCCGTTCAGTTTGTTGTACTCCGGCCAATCGGGGAAAGCGTTGTTTCCGGCGTGCACGACGCTGAGCCCGCCGCCGCCGTCGACGTACCGCTCGAACGCCTTGCGGGTTGCTTCCGGCCAGGAATCGCCGGTGTAGTTCATCACCAAGACGTCGTACCGTTCGAACGCCGGCTTGAAGCCGCTCATGTCCTGTCCCTGGGCCGGGGAGGTCGCGACATCGACGAGGAACCGGCTCGATTGTTCGAGCGTCTCTTTGAGAACGGGGGTAACCTCCGCCCAATTGTGATTGTTCTGCCCGTCGATGATGAGGGCCTTGAGCTTTTCGGGCGGCGTCTCCGCCGCGAAGCTCATGCCGGAAAAAAAGGATGCAAAAAGCAGCGTTGAAAAATGCAGCAAAAGTTTTTGGCTCATGGTTATCGTATTGAAAAGTGGGTGATATTTCAGTCGCTTAACGCTCTGTCATTTCGACTGAAGCGAAGCGCAAGGAGAAATCTCGGCTGTGTTTTCGATTTCAGCATGGTTTGAAGCGGAACGCACAACCGAGATTTCTCGCTCCGCTCGAAATGACAGTCGCGAGACTTGTCTTCAGCCCTTAAGCAACTGAATAAAACGAGAGTCTGAATCTAAAATAAAATCGTATTGATTACAAGCCCCAAGCGTCAGCGGCGAGGAATCTCCAAAACTAGCACCTCAGCCGTCTTGCGCCGTCACCCCAGACTGCCAAAGATAAAATGTCAAGAAAAATCTTTGTTGAAAAAGAACAAAATATTCGAGAAAACGTAGAAGAAAAATCAAGTTTTTGTTCTCAATGAATATAATTCTGCTAGAATACTTTCCGATGTCAATCTTGCACTGACAGACCTTTGAATCAAGGAAGAAAGAAGTATGCCTCCCACCCCCCAACGCCTCCCCCGGCTGGTGAAATACTACCGGGATTATCTTGCAACCCAAAACACGGGCGCTTTCGTTCGTGATGTCGCCGGTTCCTACGCGAAGGGGACTTTGTCCCGGCTTGCGCTTTCCGAGAATGTCGAAACGCGCAGGGCCGGTGTCCTCGCGTTGAATTATCTCGGCGATTACGAGGAGAACCCCCTTTTCGGGCGGCTCCTGCGCGACGAGGACCGGATTATCCGGCTGCTTGCCGAAACCGGCATCAAATCGCTTTGGATCCGTGCCGAAGACGAGCAGCAGCGACAGAAACTATGTGCCGTGATCCGACTGGTCGCCTTTCATTCTTATGAAGAGGCGATTGAAAACGCGAACATCCTGATCGCCGAATCTCCGAATTTCGCCGAGGCTTGGAATCAACGCGGCGTCGCCTTTTTCGCGTTGAAAAAATTCGAGGAAACGATGCAGGACGGGCGAATGACGCTGGAACTGAACCCTTATCATTTCGGGGCCGCGACGGGAATGGGTTACGCCCTGATGCAGCTCAATCGATGGGACGAGGCGATCGAGAGTTTTCAGCACGCTCTCGAAATCAATCCAAACCTGCATCATATTCGCGGCACGGTTGCCCGAATCGAGCAATTGATGTATAAGGAGTAGAGGTGAAAGAGGCAAAGAAGCAGGAAATCTCCGCGTTCTCTTGTCTTCCTGTTTCGGCCCAAGATCGCATTCCCTCGTTTCTCCCTTCCTGAGCGTTCCTTTCTCAATGTCAATTAGATTCATTTTTTTCGACCTCGGCCAGGTTCTGATTCGGTTTTCCAACCGCAAACTCCTGGAGCAGGTCGGGATCGTTCTCGGTTACTCTCCCCAACAGGTCTCGGAGGTTCTTTTCGTTCCCGAGATGATTCAAAAAGTCGAATGCGGTCAAATCACCGAGCCGGAATACTTCGATTATCTCTGTGGTCAAATCGGCTTTCGTCCCGACCGGGAACGCTTTCAAGAAGCGGTCAACGCGATTTTCTGGCTCAACGATCCGATGGTCGAGGTCACCCGAAAATTGTCCCGCCGCGATTTTCCCCGGGGAATCCTGTCCAACATCGGACCTTGGCATTGGCAACACTGTTCGACGATGTTCCCGACGATTTTCAGGGACATTCCCAGGAACCACGTTTTGAGTTACGAGGTCGGGGCGATGAAACCGACGGCGGATATTTTTCAGGCGGCCTTTTCCCTCGCCGCGAAAACGGTTCCGGATATCGCCCCGGGCGAAATTCTTTTTATTGACGACCTCGAAGCCAATATCGCCGGGGCGCAAGCCTGCGGTTGGGACGCGATCCAGTATTTGCATTCGGCCCACGAGCGTTTGCTCGAAGAGTTGCGAATTCGCTCGATCCTCACTTGAGATCATGCCTCATCGGGTTATAATCACTTAAGGGCACCTCTAAAAATTCGAACAATGATCCGGGGGCTTACGCACCCGGATGGTCCGACCCTTGATTTGACGATATTTTTCGAGGTTGCCTTAAGATCGTTTGGCGAACGGCTTACTTTTTTCGTAACACTTCAGCCGAATGGTAATTTTGTCATTTCGACTGGAGCGTAGCGCAAGGAGAAATCTCACCCTCGCGCGAGGGCCGGAATTCCGAGTCTTTCGGCGAGGGTGAGATTTCTCGCTCCACTCGAAATGACGAACTGTGGGGTTTTATTCCAAAAAACTCCAAACGGCTGAAGTATTACCTTTTTCCCTTTTCTTTTTCGGCGAGGAGAAAATGCGAGGTTTTGCGGTATTCCCGATCATTCTCGTTTTTTTGTTGTGTTCCTCTCTTGCGGCCGAGGATCGGACTTGGAACAGCCGCGACGGAAAATTTCAGGTCGAAGCGTCATTGCTCGATTTCGACGGCGAAACCGTCAAATTGCACAAGAAGGAAGACGGAAAAGTCGTCGAGCTGCCGCTTGAAAAACTGTCCCTCCTCGACCAACTGTATGTCAAAAAAATGATGAGCACTCTCGCGGGCGACAATCCGTCCCCGCCGAGCGTGTCCGAATCGCCGCCCGCCGCCTCGTCCGCCGGGAAGTCGGGAAACTCCGGCCGAATGTGGGACGACAGCGGCGAGGCCGAATCGCGAATCACCCCGGGGAAAGGCTCGAAAGCCGGGCCTTCCGAGCTGCCCGAAGGAGCCTATCAGGGGAAGGTCCTTCGTGTTCGATTGGAATCGGCCCGAAACATCGTCGTGCAAGAGCCGCCAGGTTCCTGGTCGATCAAGCCGGACCCGTCGCCCGCCAAAGAGCTTGGATTCCAGCCCAAGGCTGTCCGTTGTACAACCCAGGAAAGCGGGTTCCGGAATTCCTATCGGTACAACGGTCTTGTTTTTTGCGATGGGACTCCCGAAAAATTTCTCACCTCGATCACGGTCCAGAACGAGGATAAATTGATGACCAGGATCTTTTTCGGTGATCTTCGAAGCGGGGAAACTCAAACTCAAACCTGGCCTGCAAAACTGGATCTCCAGGATATTTCCCCCGACGGGACTCGCGCGATTTTCATTCAGGAACAAAAAGTCGTTCGCCCCGGAGACCGGTTTCGTTCCCCGCGAGAGGAAACCACCCGTTATCATTTGACGTTTTCCGATCTGACGCAAGAAGATTTCCCTTGCATCGGGGTTTTGACCCCTTTCGCGGAAAAGGCGGATCGCTATTCCAACAGCCAATGCAATATCAGCCGTGCCGTTTGGGTCGATGAGAAGAGAATCCTCGCGACGTCTCAAAACGGATTGGCCATGCTCTTCGACGTGCCGACCCGTCGGGCGATTTGGCTTCTGGGAGGAGTTTCGTCCGCTCGATGCGTCTTTTCTCCCGGAAAAAAATACGTCATTTTCAAAGACAGGAACGACAATCCCTGCCTTTTTGAAACGCTCTCCGGAAAGGTCGTCGGAAAATTACTCGTGCCGCCCACCCAAAAGGACGCCCGATTCGCGTTTTCCCCGGACGGAACGCGAATCGCGGCGTGCAGCGAAAACGGCATCTCCTCTTTGGACGCGTGTACCGGGGAGCTCAAAGAGTCGCTTTGGGTCGGCAATATCGGCGGGCTCCGTTCGCAGCCTTACTGGTTGGACGATACGTATTTGATTTGCGGAGACACGCTCTTCGAAATGAAACAATTTTTGCCGATCTGGAAATACTCCGAAGTCGATCCGCGAGACCGGGTTTTCGCCGGTCGGTATTGGCATCTCACCGGCGAGGCCGCTTCCTACACCATCACGGGGCTCAAGGTTCCGCACCGTACGATGCCGAAACTGCCGGTCCTGAGCGAAGAACAAAAGTATCTCATCTACCCCGGCATGTCCGTTCGGCTGATTTTCGACACCGGCATTCCCGATGACCGAAAGGTCCGCGATCACGTCGAGCAAATGCTGAAAGACAACGATTGGACCGTCGACGAAAAGGCTCCGACGATCCTGACCGTGGGGTTTCAGCAGCAACCTCCCAAAGAATATGTTTACACGCTCGATCGCGCGCCACAGATTCCCAGCCTCATGGGAAACAGGTCCGGAGCCGAGGCAACCTTTATTCCCTACCTTTACTATTATTCCCTGGAACGTGGAGGCGAGGTTCTTTGGGGAGGCGAAAAGTGGACGGATGCTCCGGATATCACCCTTAAAGAAATGGAAACCCGTTCCGTCCAGCAGCTGGTCACGGAAAAATCGAAGCCGACCTCGGATTGGTATCTTCAAACGGTCATTCCGGGACGAATTCCTTACAACAAGGCCGGACGTTCGGCGATCGGGAGTCAATAAAGATATTTTCCTTTTTAGTAAAATCATGAGAGTTCCCACGATCCTTGGCGTTGTTGTGTTTTTGGTGTCGGCGCTCGTTCTTTCGGGGCAGGAACGAACCTGGACCGACATCGGCGGGAAGTTCCGGGTCGAGGCGACGCTGCTCGATTTCGACGGCAAAGAGGTCAAGCTCAAGAAGAAAGACGGCGGGGCAGTGCTCGACATTCCCTTGAAGAAACTCTCGCTGCCCGACCAGTTGTATGTCAAACGGTTGATGAGCACCCTCGGCGACGCGGTCCAAACACCAAAGCCCGATACGCCGGAAACGGCCCCGCCTCCTGAAAAACAGGCTCCGCCCGATCCCATGTGGAATGAGGACGACAATGAAACCAAAGCTTTTGACTCTCAACTCACGAATGGTACTTTTCCAGAAAAGATTTATCCCGTTCTGTTGGATCATGCGGAAGAAATGGCATTGGCGAAAGTGCCCGATTCCCGGTCCTCCGAACCGGATCCTTCGCCCGTCGAAAATCTCGACTTTCGACCGAAACCTCTCTACTTCACCTTTGATGAAGTCGATTTTCATACACGCGTCGCGAATCAAGGACTCTTTTTTTGCGATCAATCCCCGGAAAAAGTCCTGACCGCGGTCACGTTTTCCAAAACGTCTTTCGAGGCGAATGAGAGTGGGACCCGGGATTTTCTCAAAACGAATAGCACCAAGGTTTTTCTCGGCAATCTCAAATCGGGACGGTTCCGGTCGCAAACCTGGCCGGAGACTCTGCACTCTTGCGGTCTTTCTCCCGACGGAAAACGCGTTTTTTTCATCCGAGAGCAAATCGTCGACCACAAAAATAAAACTTTGTCCGGTGCACAGGAAACAATCCGCTCGCTTTTGGCTTTCGTCGATACGACCCGGGAGGACTTTTCTTGCATCGGCGTCTTGCGTCCTTTTGCCGATGAAACGGTATTTCGGCCTTCGCATTGGCCCGATGATCGGCGCAAAAGCTGGCAGGATATCAAATTCGCCGCCTGGGTCGATAATGAGCACGTTCTCGCAATCTCCAACTTCGGTCAAATGATGCTTTTCAATGTTCGATCGCGAGAAGCCGTATGGTATTTTGCGAAAAGCAGCCCGCTGTTGGCTTTTTCTCCCGGAAAAAAATACCTGCTTCTGCATCGCGAACAGCCGTATCTCCTCGAAACGCGGACCGGCAAGGTCGTCGGCCAATTTCAATGGCCGAAAGAAGTTGTCGATCAAGACGAGATTCTCTTTTCGTATTCTTCGCGTTGGAGATTCGCCTTTTCACCAGGCGGAACCCGACTCGCGGCATGCACGGAAGAGTACATTTGTTTCTGGGATACGAAAAACGGAGATTGCGCGAAGCCGTTGTATTTCGACAAGCATTTTTCGAAGCCCTATTGGCTCGACGAAACTTATTTGATCTGCGGCAGAACGCTCATCGATTCAAAACAACTCCTGCCGGTCTGGGTTTACGACGATGCCGGTTTGGAGGATTCGGTTTTTGCCGGTTTGTATTGGCATCTGGTCGAAAGAAGTCACGCCAAAGACGACCGCCCCGGCTATATCCTCACCTCGTACAAGCTGCCGCATGCCGCGCTGCCGCCGCTGCCTCCCTTGAGCGATGCACAGAAATACTGCGTCCGGCCGGGCGTCGCCGTCCGGTTGCAGGTCGATCCGGAAGTCCCCGATTCTCAAAAAGTTCTCGAATACGTCACAAAATTGGCGGAAGGCAACGGGCTGGTGATTTTCGAAAACGCTCCCCTGGTCCTGGCCGCACGATTCAAATGGAACGAGCCCCAAGCAGACGCGCCGAACAACAATCCCGTCAATATCGTCGACACTGCCGCCAAACCGGATCGGACCACTTTTACCTATTCCTATTCGTTCGAACAGGACGGAAAGACATACTGGGAAACGGCGGACGGCTGGGAGTGGGATGTAAGACGGTTGCACGAAAAGGGGGGGCGTGCCTTTCAAGCTTTTCAAGAGAACCCTACGGAAGAACGAAAACCGAGCTCCGAATGGTATTTGCAAGTGAAGATTCCGAAATTCATCCCCTTCGACAAAGCCGGGCACTCGACTCTCACGGGCCGATAATCAATTTCCCCATTGAACAAAACCATGCGAGTTCCCACGATTATTGCCGTTGTCTTGTTTTTCTCGGCCGCACTCGTTTTGCTGGGACAGGAGCGGACTTGGACCGACCGTAGCGGCCAATTCCGGATCGAAGCGTCGTTACTCGATTTCGACGGCAAATTCGTCAAACTCCTCAAGAAAGACGACGGAAAAGTGCTCAGCATTCCCCTGGAAAAATTTTCCGCTGCCGACCAACGGTATGTCAAGAAGACAATGGAGGCCCTCGCCGATGATGATGAGGAACAAAAAGGCGATTCGCCGGTTGCGAGATTCCTTGCTTCGGTGCCCGAGAAGCCGGCCCCGAGCGGGCCAATATGGGAAAACGGCGAAGACGAAGAGGGGATCGCAACCAAGCCCGGCAGTCCGGGAGCGATTGCGAAGGGAGCTTTCACGGGAAAGGTTTTGCCCGTCCGAATTGAAAATGCGAAAATGATCGCGTTGGCAAATCCCCCGACATCCTGGTCGATCGAACCGGATCCGTCGGCCGTCCCCAGTCTCGGTTTTCGGCCGAAACCGCTCTATTTCACCTACAAAGAAGTCGCACGCGGCGCTCAAATTCAGAATCGAGGGCTCTTTTTTTGCGAGCAGGCTCCCGAAAAAGTTCTGACGGCGGTCACATTTGCCGACGGC
>JAVBSX010000084.1:0-51869 GCA_031556455.1 Thermoguttaceae bacterium | reverse complement strand
GAACTTTACCAATGTAACCTACCTGAGCGGATTTTCCGGGGACGACAGTTTCCTGCTCGTGCATCCGCGGGGGGATCTGATCATCAGCGACGGGAGATACCGGACCCAGATCGAGGAAGAATGCCCCGGTTTGGAATCTTTGATCCGGCCGGGCAGCCTTTCGCTGTTCGATGCCGTCGCGAAGACTTTCGCCGGATTTCGCGGGGCCTCGCTTCGGATCGGCGTCGAAGCGGATTCGATCACGGTCGCCCAGCGGGACAAACTCGCCGAGAAACTGCCGAAATGGGACGTCGCTCCGACCTGCGGCCTGGTCGAAGGCCTCCGCATGATCAAAGACAAGCGGGAAATCGAGAAAATCAGGACCGCGATTCGCTGTGCGCATCGAGGGCTTGATTTACTCCGCTGTTCCTTACAGGAAGATCAGACGGAAATCGAGCTTCGTAACGAACTGGAATACGCGATGCGGAAGTTCGGCGCAGACGACAAGAGTTTTCCCTCGATTCTCGCCGTCGGCGAACGGGCGGCGCTCCCTCATGCCGTGCCGACCGCGAAAACGGTCCGCGAATCGGAATTGCTGTTGATCGATTGGGGGGCGAAGTGCGAGGGGTACATTTCCGATTTGACGAGAACCTGGATTACGAAAAAGCCGTCCCCAAAACTTCGCAAGGTTTACACGACCGTTCTCAAGGCCCAGAAGAAGGCGATCGAAGCGATCCGGCCGGGGGAAATTTCCGGAAACATCGACCGCATCGCCCGCTCGATCATCGAAGACGCAGGATTCGGCAAGGCGTTCTCCCACGGACTCGGACACGGCATCGGACTGTTGGTACACGAAGACATCCGCCTTTCCCAAGGCAACAAAGCGGTGTTGCAGCCGGGAATGGTGTTGACCGTCGAGCCCGGCATTTACCTGCCCGGTTGGGGCGGTGTCCGGATCGAAGACGACATCCTTGTAACGAAGACCGGCTACGAAAATCTTTCCTCGAACGTGCCGAAAGAATTCGAAGAAATGATCATCGACTGATTTAGCCGAAGTTTCGCGTTCTCTGATCCTCACGTAAATAATCAAACGCTGCAAACAGCAGCCCGAAGCGTAAGCGCCGGGTTGGCCTCGCGTTTTCGTATTGGGCAACCAGGCGCTGACGCTTCCGGCTGCTGCCCGATTCGAAATTTTTTCTGAAGATAAGTCGTCTCTCATGTCGCATTCTCATTCAACCGTTGTCGTTCGATTGACCCCGCCGGGCCGCAGCGCCGTCGCGACGCTGCTTCTGGCCGGGGACGACGCTCTTGCGTTGGTCCGATCGCGGTTTTCCGGAGGGGCACTGGTTCCGGACAAACCGGTGTTCGGACGTTTTCGAATCGGAGACACCTCGCTCGCGGAAGAAATTGTCGCCCATCTTCTCGATTCGAACCGGATCGAATTGCACACGCACGGTTCGGAAGCCGTTCTGTCCCGAATCGAGGCGATTTTCGCCGAAGAGGGCGCGGTCGCCCTTGCCTGGAAAGATTGGCTCTTACGCGACGGCGTTGAAGAAACCTGTCGTTCGAAGCAGAAGGCATTCGCGATGCTGCCGTTCGCGAAAACCGAGCGGACCGCGAAAATTTTGCTCGATCAATGCAACGGTGCCTTGGAGCGGGAGTTGCAGGCGATCCGTTCCCTGCCCGAGCCGGAAGCGAAAAAACGTTGGGCACGGCTCGAAGAAAACCGGCGGCTCGGCCGACATTTGACCGAACCGTTCAGCGTCGTGCTTTCCGGGGCGAGCAATGCGGGAAAAAGTTCGCTGCTCAACGCGATCCTCGGTTTCGGCCGAACGATCGTCGATGCCTCGCCCGGAACGACGCGGGACGTCGTCGCCGCCGAAACCGCGCTCGACGGTTGGCCGGTCCGATTTCTCGACACGGCCGGGGTTCGCGAGACGGACCACCCGATCGAACGGGAAGGGATCGACCGCGGCGTCGAGGCGGTCCGCTTCGCGGACCTGGTGCTGCGGATCATCGACCTCTCTTCCGCGACGGGGGAAACGGTGTTGCCGCATTCTTCCGAACGAACCTTGACCGTTTTCAGCAAATGCGATTTGCCCGAAGTTCAAGAGAGGCTGCAAGCATTTGACAACCCGTTGGCCGTCAGCGGCAAAGATTCGATCGGCTTGAGCCGTTTGTTGGAAAACATTTCCCGTCGTCTGGTCCCGAGCCCTCCGGGATTTCAAGAAGCCGTCCCGCTCGATTGAGCGTTGCAGACGCGGGGCCGCTCCGCTCGTCCTGTTCGGGATTCAATTCTCTTTGTCCCTTGATTTTTTGCCGGTCGACCGACAACGCTTTGTCTATAATTTCTCGCATAGTCGATTGATTTTTGATTGAAAATCGTTTCCAAAATCACAACAGGGAGAACAAACCATGAAAATCTCGCGTATTCTTTTCGCGGTCCTTATAATACTGACTTTGTTTGTCGGCACCTCTTCCGTCTCGGCACAAGTGTGGGTCCGGGGACGCTATGTTCCTCGCGCGGTTTATCCGCCTTACGTTCGTCCCTATGTTCGTGTCGTGGTTCCGCCTTACGTTCGCGTCGTGGTTTCTCCTGTCGTACGACCTTATGCGCCTCGCCCCTATTTCGCGCGTCCGCTGTTCAGGGTTGGGCCGCCGTACGAATACCGTTTCCCTTATTACCGATATTATCGCCGTTAAAACGGTTGGCATGGGTATTCATTTTCAAATAAGGAAACATTTTTCGGCGATCCTAAAGATCACTCCAGACATCAATTTTTCTGATTGTTTCGCGTTTTGAGGGGGCGGTTTTTTTGACAGGATCACAGGATTGACAGGATGGGTTTGTCTTAACTCAAATCTTTTATATTCTCCGGTTGTAACCGTTCACGCAAAAACCTGGAGCGCGGGCGTCCCGCCCGCACAGTGGGAGGCCGAAAAATCCTTTGCCTCCCCGGAGTCCGCTTCGCGATGATATCACGCGAGAAGGAAAATTGATTCCAAATATCGACGGCTTCTTGCAGGCGAGACGCCTGCCGACCCAGGAGCGGGCGGGACGCCCGCGCTCCAATAGGAAAACCGTGAACGGTTACAAATCTTTTATATTCTCCGGTTTAACGCCAATCACGGTTTTTATTTGTCGATTTCATCCTGTTGATCCTGTAATCCTGTCTCATGATGATTGCCCCTCAAAATATGAAAAGATCAGAAAATTTATAACGATATAGCAAATACAAAAATTAAAAATGACAATATAGGATAAATACGCCAACTTTTCCTTTTTTTTAAATTTTTCCGAAAGAATCGACTTTAATGATCCGATAAAACAAGTTGAAAGATAGTCCGATTTCTTGATTTGCAATCAATTTGGTGATTTTTCAGGAATCAATCGCAACGTCGTTAACAATCGGAAATTGCAACTCGATTTTGCCCAAGTCGGAATCGCGAAGGCAGGAAAAATGAAAAGATTGGTCAAAAAGCCTCTGCTGTTTTTTTTAATGATTCTCGGATTTGCAGGAGCCTTTTCGCTTGGCGTTCCCTCTGTCTTTGCGCAAAACCGGACTCCGATCAATGCAATCCCCTATGATCAGGTCGGAGCTCCGCAAGAGTTACCCAAAAAAGCCGTCTTTCGAAAAGCCCCTTACACTCTCCGTTCCGAACCGAAAGGCCGCTCGATTCTGTTGGCTCAGGCCGAAACCCAGCGTCCTCAAACAACGCTCACACTTCAAGATGAGTTTGCGCCTATTGGCAAGATTCCTCTCGAAGACGACCCTTACGGCCCCGACACGACTTCGGGTTCCCAACCGATCGACGAATTGCAGCCGCTCGGGGACCCGGGCATGAGCGAGTTGATCGAAGACCCGTTCGCGACCGGTATTGCTCAACCGGCGACCGGCGAAGGGACCGGTGTTTCAACACAAGTCGCTCCGGCGCAAGACGCATCAACACAAGGCGCCCCGTCGCAAGGAGTCCTATCGCAAACAACACTTCCCCGGAGCACTCCCAAGGCGGGGGTGTCCGTTCCGGCGACATCGCAACGGCCGAGGTCGTCCGCCCCGACGTCCGTGCCGCCGTCCCGCGACGATTCGCGGTTCATTCTTGAAGATGAGCCGGATTTGGATCGACTTGACCCCGGGAAGGGAGATTATTCCGAACTTGAGGAAGCGATTCGAAACGACCCTGACCTGCAAGATTTAGGTCCGAGAAAAACCGACGAATCGGAACAGTCGAAGCCGTCGCAACAATCGCAGCAAACCCAACCGCGGCAACAACGTCAACCCGCTCCGCCCCCGGTCGTCGAAACGGAACCGGATTGGCAAGCGAGTTCGGAGCAGGAACCGTCCGTTCGGCAACCGGGCACGCAGCAGTCCCTCCCTCTCCAGCCGCCGGTTGAAAGAGAATCGAAAACGGCGGTTCCCCCGACGACTTCCCCAAAGCCCTCGCGACAGCTTGCGTCTCCGCCGAGTTACATTCCCTCCCGGCCCTTGCCGGTTGAAACGAAAGACGACGAAACGCTTTCGAGCGAAGAAGGCGATGTTGAGTATCTCGAAGAACCGGATTATATCTATCCCGAAGGGCCGGACACGATTGACGAGAGCGAAGATTACGACGAAATGGGAATCTTGGTTGCCCCGCAAGCCGCTTACCGACCGAAACGGACAACCGGCTTGTGCGATTCGAGTTGCACGATCGGTCCGCCGATCAACTTCGCCGACGGTTACGACTGCGGTTCGGAATTCGGCAATTTCTGCAATTTTGGAAATCTCTTCATTGAAGACCCCCAAGCCCCGTTCCTGCAGCTCGGGCCACTCGGCGGTACCGATTTTCTCGGGTATCCGCGTTTCGACTCTTACCCGGAACGGCCTTTCGGCTGGTTGTTCGACAATATGACGCTGTTTCTCGGCGGGACCGGTTTCGGCAATCGTTACGATCCGATCGATGAGCGGAGTTTCGGCATTCAGGAAGGAATCAACTGGGCGGGCCGGATTTCCCCGCGACTCGGCATCTCGGCTCAATTCGGGATTCGGGCGATCCAGCGGACGATCGACGGCTACAATCCCGCATTTTCCGATCCGGATTGGAGCAGTACCGGCAAAGGGCAATCGTATATCACGATCGGTCTGTTCAAACGTTCGCGTTGCAATCCCCTGCAATTCGGCGCGGTTTACGATTGGATGAGCGACAGTAAATATGATGGTAGCGAGTTTGACAAGAAAATCCAATTCGGCCAAATCCGGACGGAAGTTTCGTACCGGACGAATTACGGTTGCACATTTGGTTTTCGTGGGGCGTTCGGCACGAACGATTCCGACCCGTTTGAAAACGAACTCTATAAAATTCGAGCGGTCGATCAATACCTCGTGTTCCTGGAAACGCCGTTCTTCTGCGGTTCTTACGCCGGCTTCAATGCCGGAGTCAGCGGCACGGGCGAGGCGATCCTGGGTGCCTTATGGGAGCAGCCGTTGCATGAGAAGTTTTCGCTGCGGACCGATTTCGCCTATATGATCGCCCGGGGTGATAAGGACGACAGCCCGACCGTTTCAGACCGGCGGGAAGACTGGGGCGTCTCGTTTTCGCTTGTCTTCTACCCGCACGGCGGAGCCGGTTCGAAAGCATGCAACCCGCTTAGGGCGATGTTCGAGGTCGCCGACAACACTTCGATGTTCCCCGCTTGGTCGGAGCGTTAGTGAGCTGCTGATGAGCGTATAACGAACGCATAACGAGCCGGGACCCGCGGTCCCGACCCGTTCACAGCGGAAAAACGCATCAACACGAGTACGGGCAGTCGGGACCGCAGGTCCCGGCTCGTATTGGCTCGTGTTGGCGCGGGATTCCCTAAATCGCCAAGGGCAAGTATAATGATCGCGGAGGGGGCGGTTTTTTGGTATCGGTTTTCGGGCCGTCGCCGAAATCGCGGTTCGGCCCATCGATCTCCCGTTTTTCGCGAATCCTTGTCAACCTCATGTCGATCGTCGTTCATTGTCAGTATTGTTCCCGGAAATTGAAAGCTCCGGAAAATGCACGCGGCAAACAGGTTCGCTGTCCGTATTGCTCCAAATCGCTGCTGATTCCCGATAAGGACGAATCGGAAATCTTATTACCCGCTCCCGAAGGCCCCAAGGTCGTTTTCGCGTGCAAAACCTGCGGTCATTCGTTGGAGGTGCCGACCAGCGTCCTCGGGCAGGATATCGCCTGTCCGTTTTGCGACGATGTGCAGCAGGTCCCGCTCAATGCGACCTTGGTTTTTTCTTCGACTCAAGAACCGGCTCAATCTCCCCCGACGCGCTCTTCTCGCTCCAGGGTTCCGATTCTCGATGATGATCTGTTCGCCCCTGTCTCTCCCTCTCCCGCAACCGCCCCTCCCGCGCCGGTCAAAAACGTCCCCAAGCCGGACCGGCGACCGGCCCCTTTGCCGTCAAGCCCTCCTCGGCCGGAAAATTCGTTTCCCAAACCGTCGCCCGCTCCGCCTCCCCAACCGCCGACGGCAGCACCTCTTTCCGTTCCGGCGGTCGCGCCGCCGTTCGACCCGGCCGCTTACGATCCGCTCGATGCTCTTGCCGATTTGCCCGAATTGCCGAACGCCGATCCCTTTGCCGGGTTTTACGGTCCGCAGCCGACGGCGCCGCTTTCGCAGGATCCCTTTTCGCAACAGCCGCCGTCATTTTCAACCCGGCCGATCTATCAATCGCCGCGACGGACCTACGACGGCACCGCCCCGATCGGAGAGGTGTTCCAACGGTTTTACCGAACCTCCTCCCAAAACTTCGGCGCCCTTTTCCTGCTGGGGATTAAATTTGCCTTCCTCGCTTTTCTGACTTGGATTGCCGTGTCGTTGTTGATGGGACTGACGTTTATCGTCCTGGCGGTTGCCTTGGCCTCTCAAGGGCAAGCCCCTTTGTCTGTCGTAATTGGATTTATGGGGACATTTTTCTGTCTGTCCTTTTTGTTTTTTTACCCTCTTTTATCGATCGGAATGTATTCCGTGTCTTACCGAATCGCTTCCGGTAAGCCGGCGGGTGATTTTTTTTCTTTCGCTGCCGGAGATTTTTGGAAGTTCCTGCTGCTCAACGGTCTGCTCGGTTTCGCGGCCTTTTTGCTCAGCATACCGGTTTACGGCATCGTTATCGGCACCAGTCTCGATGTGGGACAGGGACGAACGGATCAGGCTCAGCCGATTTACCTCGCGATGAGAAACGCCGAAACCTGGTGGGATACCGCCCCTTCCTCGGGAGCCAAAACGCCACCCCAAGAAGACATAACACCACCCCGGGAAGACAAAACGCCGCCCCCGGAAGACAAGCCGCCGTCTCAAGAGGAAAAAAAGTCGCCCGCGAGAAATGAGTATTTGCCGCCCGCTCCCAAGGAAACGCCCCTGCCTCCGGCAGATCAGGCTCCCCATCTCGCTCCGGGAACCGGGACAACCGAAGCCGAATCATCGGGCCAACCGACAATAAAACGAAGGCGTCCCCGTTCCCAAGACGCTTCCCCTTCCAGGTTGTTGCCCCCTGCTCCCGATTCCGGAGACCGTTTTAAACAAGAGCTTCCGAAAACGCCCGCTGATGAAAACGGCGAGGTGGTCCCCGGAGAAAAGGATGCGAAAAAAGTGGCGTGGTTTTTTTCCTTCAATATGTACGGGTTCCTGATTCTCAGCATCCTCACCTTTTGGTCCTGTTTTTACATCATCGATTGTAATGCCGGTCCCTTGCAGGCGTTGATTTATTCGGTTGGTTTCTTTTTCCGAAATTTCCCGACGACCTTGTCGGGGACGTTGCTATTTTGCGGAATTCCCTGGTTAATGACATATGGTTTGTCGTCCGGCCTCTTTGCCGTTTTAGAGCCACAGATCGCGAGCAATCCGATGCCTGCCGCTCTCATCATTTTGTTTGTCCTCTTTCTCTGGTATTGCTTTTGCGTCACGGTGATCTGGCCGCTCCGGTTCGCGTTCGCCGCCGTCGCCTATCGGGTCGCCTATCGCGGTTGAGAAACGCGACTTTATCCGTTTCGCCCGGCCCGCCCTGTTTCCCGTTCTTCCGCGAGCGTGTATAATCGTTCAGGATTCGAGGCCCGATTTTTCAGCGAATTTTGTTTTGCGATTTCCAGCGATATTCCCAACACGAAACGATGATTTCCCATTTTTTTATCAAACGGCCGATCTTCGCCTGCGTTATTTCGATCATCATCACACTGCTCGGGCTGGTCTCTTACCGCAACTTGCCCAACGCCCAGTTTCCGGACATCGTCCCGCCGACCGTTTCCGTAACCGCAACCTATCCCGGGGCCAGTGCCGAAGACGTCGCCAACTCCGTCGCGATTCCGATCGAGGAACAGGTCAACGGCGTCGACAACATGATTTACATGTCTTCGACCTGCACGAGCGACGGGGCCTACACGCTCACCGTTTCGTTCGAGGTCGGGACCGACCCGGATATGGCGACCGTACTCGTGCAAAACCGGGTCAATATCGCGACCCCCCAGTTGCCGACCGAGGTTACGAGACAGGGATTGACCATTAAAAAGAAATCCCCGAACATCGTCCTTGTCTTGAACATCGTCGATAAGATCAAGGAGGAGGACAAAAACAATCCCCGAAAGTCGACCGCCGCGGAACGGGATCAACGCTCTCTGTACTTGGCCAACTACACCTCCCGGAACATCAAGGACGTCGTTTCCCGTGTAAACGGCGTCGGCGAGGCGACCGTCGTCAACTCGCAGGATTTCAGCATGCGGATTTGGCTCGATCCGAATAAAATGGCGATGTTCAACCTTTCGGTCCAGGAAATCACCGAAGCGATTCAGGAACAAAACGTCCAGGTCGCGTCCGGTCGTCTCGGGCAGCCGCCGGTCCCCCCGGGTCAACAATCCAACCTGGTGCTGACGACCCTGGGCCGTCTCAGCGACGTTTCGGAATTCGAACAAATGATGCTCCGGACCGGCAAGGACGGGGCGATCCTCCGGCTCGGGGATGTCGCGACCGTCGAGCTCGGCGGGCTGTCTTACCAACAGACCTCGACCTTTAACGATCGGCCGACCTGTACGATCTGCGTTTATCAGCTGCCGGGCGCCAACTCGCTCGAAGTCGCCGATGGGGTGGTCAAAGCAATGCAAGGGATGCAAAGCGATTTCGACCGCGACAGCCTCGAATTTTTCGTCGGGTACGACGCGACCGAATACGTCCGCGTCTCGATCAAGGAGGTCAAGCACACCCTGTTCGAGGCCGTCATTCTCGTCGTGTTCGTCGTGTTCATTTTCCTGCAGGATTGGCGGGCGGTCATCATCCCGACCTTGACGGTCCCGGTTTCGCTCATCGGGACGTTTTTTATGATGAGTTGTCTCGACTTTAGCATCAACTCCCTCACGCTTTTCGGATTGATTCTCGTGATCGGTATCGTCGTCGACGACGCAATCGTCGTAATCGAAAACACGCAGCGGTTGATCGACGAGGAAAAACTTTCCCCGCGCGAGGCGGCGGAGCAGTCAATGCTCCAGGTTTCCGGGCCGATCATCGCGACGACATTCGTGCTCATGTCGGTCTTTATTCCGACTGCGATGATCGGCGGGATCGTCGGGCAGCTTTACCAACAATTCGCCTTAACAATTGCCGGGGCCGTGCTCATTTCGGCGATGTGTGCCTTGACCTTCGCCCCCGCGCTTGCCGCGATTCTCCTGCGACCTTCGATCGCCCCGGAAAAGAAATGGTTCTTTTTCCGGATCTTCAATTTCTGCTTCGACACCTTCGCGGCGACATATCTTTGGACCATCAAAAAGATCATCAGCGACCGGATTTTCGTGCTCCTTTTTTGGGTCGCCGTCGTCTGTTCGCTTTATTACGGTTTCACGCATTTGCCGACGGGCTTTATCCCGGACGAGGATCAAGGAGTCTTTTTCGTCGACATCCGGCTTCCCGAAGGGGCTTCGTTGGAGCGGACGCAGGATGTGCTTGATACGATTCAGGGCATACTCGACAAAGATCGGGCCGGGATACACAACACGATTTTTATCGGCGGGTTCTCGATGCTCGACGGGACGAATTCCTCGAACGTCGCTTCGGCGATCCTCGTGCTCGAACCGTGGGAAGAACGGCCGAAAAGCAAAGGGCTCGACGGCGACACCCTGCACAAAAAGCTCTCGCTCGCCTTCGCCGAGATCCCGAACGCCAACGTCTTCGTCTTTTCCCCGCCGGCGATCACGGGGCTCGGGAACTCGAACGGCGTCGCCTACCAGATGCTCGACAAACAGGGGGTCGGCACGCAGGAACTGTATGAAACGGCCGAAAACTTTTTGGACGAGGCGATGCAAACGGGAACGGTCGCCTACATCAGCTCGACGTTCAATCCGAACGCCCCGCGGGTCCGGCTCGATATCGACCGCGACAAGGTCAAGAAAATGGGGATTTCCCTGCAAGAGGTTTTCGACGCCCTGCAGGTGTATTACGGCTCGCTGTATGTCAACGATTTCAACGTCTTCGATCGGGTGTATCGGGTTACGACCCAGGCTGGAGGGCAGTATCGCCGCGATTCGGAAGATGTCTTGAACATGAAAATCAAGAACGGCGAGGGGAACATGCTCCCGCTCCGTTCGGTCGCGACCGTTCGCGAACTGGTCGGGCCGCAATTGCTTTCCCGGTATAACCTTTATCCGACCGCTTCGATCACGGCGATTCCGATGCCGGGCAAAAGCACCGGTCAGACGATCGCAGCGCTGAAGTCGATCGAGTTGCCGAGCGGAATCGGTTACGACTGGACCGGAATGACCTATCAGGAAATGCACGCCGGAACCTCGACGATGATCGTCTTCGCGATGTCGATCGTGTTCGCCTTTTTGGTGCTCGCCGCCCAATACGAGAGCTGGTCGACGCCGATTATCATTATGATGGCCGTGCCGCTCGGGGTCGGCGGGGCGTTTCTCGCGGTCGCCCTTCGCGGACTCGACGTCAATATTTACACGCAGATCGGCCTGATTTTGATGGTTGGGCTTTCGGCGAAGAACGCGATTCTCATCACGGAATTCGCCGTCGAACGACGAAGGGCCGGCGAGCCGATCATTCAATCGGCCTACGAAGCGGGCCGGTTGCGGCTGCGGCCCATTATGATGACCTCGTTCGCGTTCATTCTCGGCATTTTCCCGCTGGTGATCGCGAGCGGGGCCGGGGCGGTGAGCCGGCACGCGATCGGAACGGCGGTGTTCGGCGGGATGTTGACCGAAACGATGGTCGGCGTGTTCGTAACCCCGGTCCTGTTCGTGATGCTCCAGGGAACGGCCGAGAGCTTCGGCGCGGCCTTCAACAAAATGCTGGGGAATCAGAAACTCGAAACAAAAGCTAACGAGGCAAGGGCCAACGAGACAGAGGGTAAATGAAACCGCGAGCACTTTTGATCGGCGCAGCGGGATATCGGGAGTTCGCGGAGGCAACCGCCGCGATTCTCGCGCGGACGGATTGCCGTCGCTTCGCGAAACTCAAAGACGCGGCCGCGGCGCTTGGGCCGTCCAACCTCGTCCCGCCGGTCGATCTGATCGTGATCGTCCAATTGTTTCCCGGAGAGCATCGGCAATACGATCTCGACCGCGTTCGCAAGCATTATCCCATCACCCCTATTGTCTTCGTTCTCGGTTCCTGGTGCGAAGGGGAAACGCGAACCGGCCGACCGCTGCTGCCCGCACATCGGCTCTTCTGGTACGATTGGCCGTTGCTCGGGGAACCGGAGTTGACTTCGCTCGAACGAGGGGAGTTTTCGACCTGGCAACTTCCCCCGACCGCCGCCGAAGAGGAAATTTTTCTCGAATCGGCCAAGCGTCCCCTTTCAATGCAAGGGAACGAAATAGGGCAACGGCAAGGCAAGATCGTCTGGGTTTTTACGGAAAACGGCGACTACGAAATCAATCGCCTTTTTGGTGCGATCTTGGCAACCTCTTACGAGACGGTCGAATATGTCAAAGATTTTGAACAAGCCGAAAACAAGCCGAATTTGTTCGTTTGGGATATCGGCGAGCGGGACAGGGCCGGGGTTGGCGAACGGCTGAGAACATTACGGGAACGCTTTCCGAAATCGCGAATCGTACTCTTTTGCCGCTTCCCGCGTTTCGAGGAACGACGTGCTCTGTTGGAGGCGGGCGCCGATGTGCTGATTTCCCAGCCGTTCGATCTGATCGGCTGCTGTCTCTCTTTTCTCGCGGAGAACGAAATAACGAGCCGCCCTCTGTGAGGGCGGGTTGCAGCCGCCTCAAATTGGGAGCTTTCCCGCTGTGAGCGCAACCGGGACCGCAGGTCCCGGCTCGTTGTTCGAAACGCCGCTTATTGCGGTTTCGCCCTGGCATAGAGTTCGGACCATTTTTGGACTGCCTCGGTCGCGGCCGCGCGAAGGGCGAAGGCCCGGTCTTCGGTTGCCGCCTTGAGAGCTTGCAGCGATTCGACCGTTAAAACCTCGGCCAAAGCGTTGCAGGCCGCGAGCCGGACGTTCGCTTCCCGATCTTCCTGAATGAGATGACAAAGGGCTTCTTGAAATTCCGGACCGAGCTCTGTGTCTTTGATCGCATTGATCGCCGCGACCCTCCGGATCGGGAGCATCGAATTCAATTCCTCAAGCAGGATGCGGCTCGTGTTCGGGTCGATTTTTCGCACGATCCGACCGAATGTCCGAGAAACCTTTTCGGGCAGTTGCTCGATTTTTTGCAGGTACGATTCGATATGAAAATCGGGCATGAGCTCGTAAATCGTTTCCAAAACCTCCGGCTCCGTCCGTTCGATGCAGCGCATGATCACCGCGTCGGCTTCCTTGAGATGCCGCGATTTGATCAGTTTCAAAAGGATCGAACAGGTGATCGGATCGGGGTCTTCGGCAACCTCCAGGAGAAAGAGATTGTAATCCTCCCCGCTCAGGGATCGTAAGGCTTCGGCCGCGGCCCTGCGGCCTTTGGGAACGCATTTAGAAAAAACGAAACGCAACATTTCGATCAAATCCTGCCGGGGGAGGGAGATGCTCGTCAAAAGCTGCACGAAATTCGGTTCGAGACCTTCGATCAAGCCGGGCAGATTCGGGTTGTCGCTTTTGATCCAATCGAAACCCTGGAACCGTTTGTAAGCCTGTTTTTCCTGCGGTTTCGGCGCGGGGCCGATCACATCGAGCAGGTTCCGGACGAAACGCTCGTCCTGCCGTTTCGTGATGATGATGTCGATATGCGGGGGAGTCGAAACATCATCCAAAAAACCGAGGAGCAGCCGGAGATAACCGCCGTGCTCTCCTTTTTCCAGCAGTTCGAAAAGGAGTTGGCTCGCCTGGGAATGATGATCGCGGACCACGTTCAGGAACGATGGATAATCCTTTTTCGTGACCAGCAGGAACGCTTTGAGCGGTTCCATTTTTTGGTGCACCGAATACCGGCGGACCGGATTTTCAAGCTCGGCGGAGAACCATTCCCGCCGCCGGTCGAGGTTGCGGAGATCGACGGCGCTGTTGCAGGCCGCCATTTCTTCGTAAAACCGCTCGGCGAAGGCGAGGACGGATTCCCCGGCCAGTTTCGAAAGCTCCTCTTTCGGCGATTCCAGGAAAGGGAGGAGCGATTTCATCGCATCGTAAACGCGGTATTTCAGGAACGCGGGGACGGCCGCTTGCAGCAGTTTAAAATTGTTGCTCCGTACGGCGGCGTCGAACAGCTTCGCGAGACGGTCCGCGTGCACCGCCTTGGTTTTGATCCAAGCTTCCGGTTGGGCCAAAAAACGAATCAAAAGTTCGATATGAATCGCGGGATCTTGTTTCAAATAGAGCGCATCAAAGGCGAGGGACCGAATTTGCCAATCCGAATCGTCCAAAAGAACGCGCAAAAGATCGTTGGCCGAGGGGTTTTCGGTTTTGGCGAGAAATTTGACCGTTTTTTCAAAAAAGGCTGTCGTCATACGAAAGAAAAAATTCGTGGTCGGCTCCGCCGATTGCGTTGTCGGTTCGGGGACCGGCGTCTGCGCCGCTCGGCTAAACGGCGAGAGCGTCTAAATTCTTCGGCCGAACCATTGGAAACAAAGCTCCCGGATCGGATCGGTCTGCGAGGCGAAATCCGGAAGGGCGAGCGCTTTTTGAAAGCAATCCGCGTCGAGAAAAATCATCGCCGGTTGCCGAAGGTCGAGGGTCTGCACGATTTGATCGAGGAGCATTTTCGTTTTCCGATCGATCGTGTGAAATTTGCACAGGTCGTTATACAAGGCCTGATGCCCGACCTTGGGGCCGAAAAGTCCGAAAGGCATTGGGGTTGTTTTTGAAAATGAAGGGGCCGTTAAGGGGCCGTTGCTTACGTTTCCCAATAACTTGAGTTCTCAAATCAATTGTACGCAAAACGATAAGATACCTGGAATTCTCACGAAAAACAAGCGAGTTATTGCAAGGAAGCCTTTCGAAATAGGAGCTTTATCCAATTTTTTGTGGGATCGTATCGGATATCCTGTCGCGAACTTGGGCTAATTGACGTTGACTTTTAGGCTCCTTTCCTGAATAATGCCGAAAATCGGACCCGAAAGCAAACTCGACAAAAAAAGCAATCAATTATTCCGAGAACCTTGCCCATGTCAAAATCCCAAGCGTTTTCCGCCTTCCTGGTTTTGCTGATTCTCTCACTTTCCGGCTGCAAAAAGGCGGAACCGACCCCGGAACCGGCCGGAGGATCGCAAGAAGCCGCCTCTCCGACCGAGACGAAAATCGATCCCAAGTCCGCTGCGAAAACCGTCGAGCCCCGGCTCAGCCTTGAGGAACGTTTCGCGAAACGTTCGGCGGAACAACCGGCTCCCGGTCAGCCGTTGAAGCCGTTTCCCGGGATTACAGCGAACGATATTCTCGAAAAGATGGTCGCGACATACAAATCGGCGAATTCTTACGGGGATCACGGGACCATTATTATGGAACTCGAAGGGGGCGAAATCACCGATTGGCCTTGCACATTCGTCTTTCAATCACCGAATCTCGTCCGTATGGAGGTCGCTCTCGGTCAACTAGTCTGCAACGGCGCCGATCTGTACGCGCAAATCGTTCCGCTTTACGGCCAGGTTTTGGAACTGCCCGCCCCCCGGAAACTGTCGATTCCGGAGTTGTATCCCGATTTGCTCCTCGCCCAGGCCATGAACCTGCCGATTTCTCCGCAGATCACCTGGGTCCCGCCGCAGCTGCTGCTTTTTTTCGCCAAAGATCCGCTCAAAACGCTCTTGCCGGACAAGGCGACCGTTGTTCTCGTCGAGCCGGAATGGTTAGGGGAAAATCCGTGCGACAAAATTGAAGTCGAAGGGCCGGACGGCGTTCGAACCTTTTGGATCGACCGGCAAACTTTCGCACTTTTGCGATGGGATTTTCCGGTCGAGAATCTTCCGGAGCAAGGAGGAAAAAGGGTGGTCTCCTTGCGTTTGGACATGAGTGATGCACTGCTCAATCCGAGCCTCGAGTCCGTTGCATTCCAAATGGGCTGGCCGGAGGATGCGGTCCTGCTCAAACAGCTGACCCCTTGGCCGCTGCTCTTGTTGGACAAAAAGCTCGCGAATTTCGATTCGATCACGATCAAAAGTCTCGCCAACAAAGAGATTCCGCTTTCCCAATATGCCGAAAAGACGATCGTCCTGTTGTTTTGGAGCGCGAAAAGCGAATACTGCCCGCCGGCGCTCCGGGAAATGTATACGGTTTATCAATCGCTCAAGGACAACCCGAATATTCGGATGATCGCCGTGTGCGTCGACAAGGACCCGGCCGCCCCGACCGATCCGGAAGAGGCGAACGCGGCGGCTGATGAGGAAATCGCGGTCTCCAACGACGAGGTGATCAAAACGCTCGCCGATCTCGGCATGCCGCAGCTGCCGACCTGCCGGTTGACCTCGCTCGATTTGCGGCTGTCGTTGCATTTGGACCTGTTCCCCTCGCTCGTGATGCTCGCTCCGGGCGGGGTGCTCGCCAAATACTACCCGCCCGGCACGGTTCCGGCCGAGGAGATTACCGCCGGGATCAACGAGATTTTGGAACAAAAAACCGATAACCTGACGATTCAACGCGATTATCAACGGCAGCAGGTTGAATATCGGGAGATGGTTCAGGAGTTCGCGGAATCCGATTATTATGCTCTTCCGGACGAAGACGAGCAGGAACCGGACGCGACGATTCTTCCGCAGCATTTTCCGGAAAACCTCTCGTTTCAGGAACGGTTCGCGATTCGGGATCTGAAGGGGCCGGGCAACATTCTCGTCGTCCCTCCGAGCGAAGAGGGGGCGGAGCCGACGTTTCTCGTTCCTTACGAGTTGAATTCGCTCGCCCATTTCGATGCTCAGGGGAACATTCGTTCGCGGATCGTTCTCAAGTCGGTTCTTTCGGACGAACCGATCACTTTCGTGCGAACGGCCGTCGATTCGAAAGGGAATCGCCTTTTCGCGGCGTCGGCACTGAACGGCAGCCGGATACACCTGTTCAACGAATCGTTCGAGGTGATCGGTTTTTACCCCAAAACCAAGGCCGAGGCCGATAAGATGATGATTACGGACGTCCGATTCGCCGATTTGGACGAGGACGGCGAGCCGGAAATTCTCGTTTCCGGAATCGGAACAGAGAGTGCGGCCGGAATCGGGACGGAGAGTGCGGCGGGCGCCTCGGCTTGCTCCGTTCGCGCTTTGCGGTTGGACGGAACGGAGCTTTGGAAATATGTCGATATTTCGGATCCGTATCAAATCGGGATCGCCCATTTGCAAGAACGGCCGTCGGTCCTTGCAATGAACCCGAAAGACGAGACCTCGACGCTTTTCGAGCTTGATCCCAGGGGTAATCGGATGCGGGAAATCGAACTCAAGGACGGCAATCCGATCGGCTGGTTCGTCGTCGCCGATCTCGCGGGCAAAGACAATTCCAAGATTTGCGTCAAAATTCCTCACCGTGGGGAAAAGAACAAAATACATATCGCCGAAATCGACCGGAGCGGCAGCCAGCTTTGGGAATACCCGTTGGAGCAGGCCCAGCACCGGGTCCCGATCGAATCGATGCTCGCGACCGATTTGCTCGGCGATGCGACGAAAGAATGGGTTTTCGCCTCGGCCGACGGCGTGTTGCACATTCTCGATTCCTACGGCAAGGCGCTCGCGAAATACGCGCACGGCAAGCGGCTGACCGGGTACGCCGGCACCGCCTGCGGCAACAAGAAACTATTGCTCGTTTCCGACCCGGGGACGATCACGGCCTACGAGGTTGAAAACCGGGAATCGCCGTAAGCATGACACGTTTTCGCTTATACCAGTACAAAGTCGTCGAATTGGGCTTCGTGTAAAAAATACAAAACCGTGTCATTTCGAGCGAAGCGAGAAATCTCACCCTCGCCCCAAAGGCAGGAATTCCGGCCCTCGCGCGAGAGTGAGATTTCTCCTTGCGCGTTGCTCCAGTCGAAATGACGTCGCGTTTTTTGGCAAAGGCCATTTATACGACTTTGTACCAGTGCGTTGTTAAGATTCAATTTTGGGAAGGTAGG
Source organism: Thermoguttaceae bacterium (assembly GCA_031556455.1). Taxonomy (GTDB): domain Bacteria; phylum Planctomycetota; class Planctomycetia; order Pirellulales; family Thermoguttaceae; genus JAVBSX01. The sequence goes on along the minus strand of JAVBSX010000084.1, from coordinate 34,424 downwards.
TTGCCGACCTCAGAGCGGCAACCTACGCCGTATTTCCGAAATACAGTCCGCACCGAAAACCGGGACAAGTCGGCTTTCGCCGACGCGACCGCCCGGAGGTCGGTCGCCCACCTTATCCCAATCATTAAGTTTTACAACGCGCTAAACGTCGGCGGAAGGCTCCGCGACGGGTTGTTGGGGAGCCGGCGTTTGAGTCGGCTCGGGAGCGGTTGTTTGAACCGGCTCGGGCGCGGCCACTGTTGCCTGCTCGGGAGTCGGTTTCCCTTCCGCTTTGCGTTGCTTTTTCTCTTCCTTTTTGCGACGCTTTTCCTCGGCGGGATCGACCGCCTGTACCCGGCCGAACAGTTGGGCGAGATCGCCGAAACTCCGAAGCGGCTCCTTCCCTTTTTTCATCTCATCGGAAATCGGGGCGATCACCTTTTCCTGCGGGGCGGAAACGAACACTTTCGGCGTCGGATCCGGCCGATCCCTGTCCCGACGACCGTCCCGCCGCCCTTTGTCGCCCCAGCCCCGACCGCCTCCGGCCTTGTCCCGGTTGCCGTCTCGCGGCGGCCGGCCGGCCCCCGAATCCCGACGACCGGAATCCCGTCGGCCGCCGTCCCGAGACGCCCCTTCGCGCGAACCGCCGTCCTGCGGTTTTTGCGGGGAACGAAAACGGTCCCAGCTTTTTCCCGCCTCTTGATTCGGAGTTCCCGATTCCGGAGCTTTGCGTTCTCTCGGTTCCGAGGAGCGTTCCCTCGGCGGCGAAGAGGATGGCCGTCTGTCCGATGGTTTGCCGTCGGCCGACTGAGCCCCCGACGGGGCGGCGGCATCGCGGTCTCGTCGCGGGCGCGGGCCGTGTTCGCGTTTGCGGTCTTGCTGCGGCTTCGCGGAGCCCGGGGGGACCATCGTCAACGAAATCCGGCCTCGTTCCGGGTTGACTTCGACGACCCAAACCCGGACGACGTCGCCGACCGAAACGTAATCGTAAGCGTCCCGGACGTAACGGTCGGCCATTTGACTGATATGAATCAGCCCGGAATCATGCAGGCCGATATCGACGAACGCCCCGAAATCGACGACGTTCAAGATCGTTCCCGTGAGTTCCATTCCCGGGCTCAAATCGCTCGGCTTGAGAATTCCTTTCTTGAAAATCGGAGCAGGCAAGCCTTCCCGGGGGTCGCGGCCCGGCTTCGCCAATTGCTGGAGAATAAACCGGATCGTGTGCGGCCCGACGCCCAGGGATTCCGACATCGCCGGAACGTCGATCGTCCGGGTTTTGGCGGCGATCTCCTTGATTTTTTCGGGCTGGCGAAGGTCTTCGGGTGTGTAGCCGAGCTGTTCGAGCAGCCGCGTCGCCGTTTCGTAGGTTTCCGGATGTAACCAGGTCGCATCGAGCGGGTTCGAACCGCCGGGAATTCGGAGGAAGCCGACGCAATGGGTGTAGGCGACCTCGCCGATCCCGGGCACCTTTTTCAAATCTTCCCGGGTTTTGAAAGGGCCGTGCTCTTGTCGATATTCGTAAATTCGTTTCGCCGTCAATTGGTTTAAACCGGCGACATACCGCAAAATCGCGGGCGTCGCCGTATTCAAATCGACGCCGACATAGTTGACGCACGATTCGACGACATTCCCGAGCGAGTCTTGCAGGAACTTCGGCTTGAGATCGTGTTGGTACATACCGACCCCGAGACTGCCCGGCTCGATCTTGACCAACTCGTTGAGCGGATCGTGCAACCGCCGACCGATCGAAATCGCTCCCCGGAGCAAAATGTCGTAATCGGGAAATTCCTCTTTCGCGAGCGGACTCGCGGAATAAACGCTTGCGCCCGCTTCGTTGACGATCACATAGGAAATCCCGGGACTGCTTTGGGGCTTTGCCGCTTCGACCGCGGTCTCGTCCGGTTGTACCGCCGAACGGTTCGCGATCAGGTTCGCGACGAACTCCTCGGTTTCCCGGCATGCGGTTCCGGTGCCGATCGCGATCACGGAAATCTTGAATTTTTCGAGCAAGGCGAGAACGGCGGTTTCGGCCCGCCGCTTTTTCTCCTCGCTCCCGAAAAGGTAAACGGTTTCGTACGCGAGTACGTTCCCGAACTCATCGAGAGCGACCATCTTGCAACCGTGTTTGAAACCGGGGTCGAGAGCGAGCACCCGCTTCCTGTACAGCGGCGGCTGCAAGAGAAGGCTGCGAAGGTTTTTCGCGAACGCGTGCACGGCCTGCGCCTCGGCGTGTTCGGTCAAATCGTTGCGGACCTCCCGTTCCATACTCGGAAGAATGAGCCGGCTCATCGCATCTTGAACGCAGGCGGCGAGAAACGAAGCGTGCGGGTGATCTTGCGGGACGCAGATGTCCCCGGCCGTTTTGCCGAGCGATTCGGGATCGACCTGCAATTTGACCCGGAGGAGCTTCGCCTTTTCCCCGCGGTTCAGCGCCAACGTCCGGTGCGGCGGCATCTTGCGAACGTCGAGTTGAAAATCGAAATAATCGTGATACAGCCGCTCCAACTGTTCGTGATGCTTTTGTTGCCGGGCGGCCTTTGCCTTTTTGCGTTCGGCCTGTTTTTTCTTTTTCAACTGGTTTTGCGATTTGACGACCGGAATCCCCTGTTCTTTTTGCTGTTCCTTCCATTGTTGGAATTCCCGGTCGACCTTTTCGGCTTCCTGATCGACGGAAGTCGACGGTTGCGGTTGAGCGGGCTCGGTTTGTTCCGCGACATTCGATTCCGATCCAGTCGCACTCGAATTTTCGGGAGCGGCGGAGAAATCGTCGGAAGCGACCGCTTGAGATTCGACGGGAGCGGATTCGGCAGTCAGTGTTTCAGGAGACGAGGATTGCAAAGTCGAATGCGGCAAACAGCAGCCCGAAGCGTTAGCGCCGGGTTTGCCCTGAATTTCCGCATTGGATAACCGGGCGCTGACGCTTCCGGCTGCTGTCCGATTCGAAATTTTTTCTGAAATTTCGGCTTTGCAGTCGTCCTGAGCTTCAGGAGCCGAAATTTTCGCGACGGGGATTTCAACGACGGGAGGTTCGGGAGATGCCGCATTCGGCTCAGCCGGTGATTCGGCCGGTTCGGCTTCCCCGCCGCCTGCTCCGGCATGATCTTCCGCTTCGGATTGCGTTGCAACCGGTTCGGGCTGCTCGGCAACCGGTTCGGACGGCGACGGAACGGATTCGGCTTCAACCGATTGCTCAACGACGGTCGTTTGTGCAAGAACATCGGGCGGGGCGGCTGTCCCTGTCGCGGCAACCGACTCCGAGACGACCGGAGCGTCGGTCTTGGGCGCCGCCGTTTCGGTCGACTCTTGCGAAGCGGTTTCGGAAGGTTTTTCGGCCTCCTGCGATTCGGTCGATTCGCCCGGTTTCTTGCCTTTTCGTTCTTTGCGTTTTTTTTCCGGCTTCGCGGCTTCTCCGGATTCGGACGCGACCGTTCCTTCGGCTTCCTTTTTGGTTTCGATCTTTTTCGAAACGATGACGCCGATCCGCTGGACGAGTTCGCGAACCTGATGCCGGAGCTCCGGCTTTTCGCTGAAAATCTCGGAAATGATATGTCCAGCCCCAAGCAAAGCATCGGCTACGGATTTGACCCCTTTGTCCTCGTTGATAAATTCCCCCGCCCTGCGGTCGAGGTCCTCGGGCGAAAATTTCGCTTCGAGAATTTCGAGAGCGAGCGGTTCAAGGCCCTTGCTTTTTGCCGTCGAAGCGAGCGTTTGTTTTTTCGGTTTGTACGGAAGATAAAGGTCTTCCAACCGCTTCGTCGATTTGGCCTCGCGAATCTTTTTCTCAAGCTCGGGAGTGAGTTTACCCAGGGCGTCGATCGAACGGAGGATCACCTGTTTTCGTTCCGCGAGGGTTCTTTGAAGTTGCAATTCCGACTGAATCGCCCGAATGTGATCTTCGTTCAGGTTACCGGTTTGGTCCTTTCGGTATCTCGCGATAAACGGGACGGGATGCCCTTCGTCAAGGAGTCCGACAACGGATTGGACTTTTTCAACGGGCAGATCGATATCCCGGGCCAACAGCCGGAGATTGACAACAACAGGCTCACTCATAAATCGTGCCTACTTTTTTGGACTACACAGGTTGCGGAATCGGAAAAAACGCCGCTTTTGAATATCGACGAAACGAAGATGCGGGAAAGAGCATCCCACTTTAAACCAGCAATTTAGGGAATGTTCGCGGGAATGTCAAGATATTCCCGACCGAAACCCGAATTTGTTGATGTTCTTTTCTCGCAAGGAGCCGTGTCAAAATAACCTTTGCAATTACACAAAAACCGAACATTTTGTAATACTTCAGCCGTTTGGAGTTTTTTTCGAATAATACCCCGCTGTTCGTCATTTCGAGTGAAGCGAGAAATCTCACCCTCGCCGAAAGACTTGGAATTCCGGCCCTCACGCGAGGGTGAGATTTCTCCTTGCGCTACGCTTCAGTCGAAATGACAAAATTACCATTCGGCTGAAGTGTTACAACATTTTCATTATCTGTTTTTTAACACGGAACACACGGAAAGACGGAAAATCACGGAAATTTTTACATTTCCGTCTATTCCGTTATTCCGCGTATTCCGTAGTTAAAAAAAGATGATTGTTAAGGTTGTTTTGTTACAGGTCCTAACCACTAAAATGGAACAGGACAATGTCGCCGTCTTGCAGGACGTAATCCTTCGGCTCGCGGCGGACGAGGTTTTCGGCCTTGACCGCCCGTTCGCTCCCCAAGCGGAGCAAGTCCTCGCACTTGAAGATTTCCGCCCGGATAAAACCCTTGGCCATATCCGTATGTATCGCCCCGGCCGCTTCAAGGGCGGTCGCGTTCTTGCGGACCAACCAGGTCCGGACCTCCTTGTCCCCGGCCGTCAGGAACAGGCTCAAGCCGGAAGCGTCGAGAATCATCCGCACGATCGCGTCCCGGTCGGTCGACTGCAAGCCCATCTCTTCGAGAAACGCGGTCCGCTCCTCGGGCGGCATCTTTTCGAGTTCCCGTTCCAACCCGACGGAAACCGCGACCGCCGGGACACCCGGCTTCGAAAGTTCCTGAAAACGTCCGAGGTCGAGTTCGTCGTCGGCCGTGTTGATGAGGACCATCCTCGGTTTTTCGCTCATCAGCCGGAACGCCCGGGTTACCTTCCCCTGCTCCTCGGTCAATTCGTCCTCCCGGAGCGGTTTGCCGGATTCGAGGGCCGCTTGCACCAATTGAAGCGTTTCGTATTCGAATTGAACGCGATCCTGTTCCGCTTTCGGGAGCGGTCGTTTTTTCTGCTCTTCAACCTTGGCGAGCCGATTGCCGAGAATTTCCAAATCGGCGAGCAACAGTTCTTCGTTAAAGGCGGCGATCTCCCGGGCCGGATCGGCTCCGTCGAACACCCCGATCACGCAAACGATGCTGTCGCATTCCCGCAGTTGGGCAAGTCGGGCCGGATTTCCCTGCTGGTCCCGCGCCAAACCGGGGGTGTCGACGATCTCCAACGAAGCGTAGGTGACTTTTTTCGGTTTGTAGATTTCGCACAATTTCCCGACCCGGGGTTCCGGGACGGCCGACATCGCCGACTGCGTCGCGTGAGAAAGGGCCGGATCCGCCTTCGCTTGCGTCAACCATTCGAACAGCGTGCTTTTGCCGCTTCCTTTGTAACCGATCAGACCGATTTTCATGAGAGGATAGAGAGCAGAGGATAGAGAATAGAAGACCACGAGCCGGGACCTGTGGTCCCGGTTGCGCCGCGACGGCCTACAAGGTTGCGATTTCAGTGATGTTGCGGCCTTGTCGGCACCGGCGTCTGCGCCGCTCGGCTAAACAGACGATACAAAACCGGTTTGTGTGATGTACCAGTTTAACCCTTTACGTCCAATCGGCGAACCGGGGGCTATTGGCTTCGGAGAAAATGAGCTTTGACCTTCGGCAGGGGTTCGAGCAGGGCTTGTCCCTTTTCCGGGCCGAGAACGCTCAGCGCCGAAGCGAGGGCGTCGGCTTCGGTCGCGGTCGGTGCAAAAACCGTAACAAGACACTGATCGGCCAGCGGCCAACCGGTTCGAGGGTCGATAATGTGAGAGAATCGCTTGCCGTCCAGCTCGAAATACTGGAATTTGTCCCCGGAAACCGCGATCGCGATATCGGCAAGCTCGACATTTTGAAGGGGATTTTCGTCGTTTTCAGCCGACCCGAACCCGATTTTCCAACCGTCCGGGGGAGCCGTCCCAAGCCGCATATCGCCGCCGGCGTCGATCAAAACGGTCGGCACGCCCGCGGCTTGAATCTGTTCGAAAGCCTGGTCGATCGCATATCCCTTCGCGATGCCTCCGAGATCGAATCGCATCCCTTTTTTCAAAAACCGCATTTCGCGTTCCGGCTCTCGAAGTTCCCAGAGCAAGGTCCCGACCCGGGCTTTGGCGTTTTTGAGATCGGCTTCCGTCGGCAGACGGCGAAGTCGTTTGGCCCGCCGCCAGATTTGAACCAGGGGCGAAACCGTCACATCGAAGGCTCCGTCGGAAATTTCCGCGTAATGCCGGGCTGCCTTGAGCACGCGAAAAAGGTCTTCGCTGAGCGGCATCCAACCCTCGGCGGCCTTCGACTCCGGCTCGCCGGATGCGGCCGTCGCGAAACGCCGGTCGTTTTGCACGGCCAATCGGACGATTTCGCTGTCGTTCTCGTAATCGCTCATGATCCCGTTCAGCTGGTCGAATCGCCGAAATGACTCATCCGCGAGCGTTTTCGCCTGTTCCGCCGAATCGGTGTAAAGAACGATCCGAACCGGTACGGCCATTTTCATCTGTTCGAACTCGAACCGCTCCGCCGCGAAAGCGGCGTTTGAAATAGCAAGGCAACAGAGGAGAATCAGAGGTCTTGGCATGAGGGCGGGGGACGAATCGCAGGAAATGTCGTTTATTGATTTTCACATAAAATATCGAAGCAGCAAACAGCAGCCCGAAGCGTCAGCGCCGGGTTTGCCTCGCGTTTCTATATTGGACAACCGGGCGCTAACGCTTCCGGCTGCTGTCCTGATCCGGAAGTTTTGTAAAGATCAGTAAACGCGAATGATTGGCGGTTTGCTTTGTTTTTCAACAGGTGATAACGATGTTCACGGATTTTGAGAGAGATTCTTTTCTTCCATAAAACCATCTGCGGACATCCATGTCAATCCGTTGATAAAAAAGAGGGGAATATTTGTACGCACAATGGTTTGTCGCGAGGGGAAAGAGCACCGACTCTTTCGGCGAGGGTGAGATTTCTCGCTTCGCTCGAAATGACAACCCTCGTTTTTTCTTCAAAGACTTCAACCGATAAGCAAGAGTGAGTTTCTCAGAAAATCATTTGAAAAATCAATCCGGTAACGACGGCGTCGCGTTCCTCGCCGCCGGGATGGGCGACGTATTGCAAATCGGGTTGGAGCGAACAGTTGCGCGTCAACTGAAATTTGTAAAACAGTTCCCAAGCCGATTCGTAAGCATAGGTCGTCCCCAAATGATCGCTGAAGTAGGCGTAGTTGACCGCGGTTCCGATCGAATCGTCGTTGCGACGGCCGATTCCGCGCCAAAGCAATCCGGTGCTCCAGTATTTGTCGATTTCGGTCCGGTCGTCTTTCGCGTTGCCGAAATTGGCGAACAGGTACAGGCCCCGCAAATCGTCTTCGTTGCAAATGTTCCGACGGTAAAGCGTCTGCTCGAAACCGAAGGCGATGCCCGCATTGCCGGTTTTCGTGATCGTCTCATCATACAGCATCGAATACGAACAATCGTCGTTCCAACCGCCGACGAAGGCGAAGCCGGGCAATCTCCGGCAAAGGGAATAATGGTATTCGATTTGGTAGGTCGCGTAATAATCGCCCGCTTCCGACATCCAAAATTTGTTGGCATTCCCCTGCCCGTCGAAAATGCCGAATTTGAGACAGAGTTGATCGGTCAACTTCCAATTCGCGGCAACTCCCCAAGCACTGCTCGGAGCGGTCGGGATTCGCGTCGTCGGAATGCAGGTGTAGGACGAGTTGATGAAATCGGCGGTCGAATCCAAATAGAAAAAGTCGGTGCCGGCATCCATTTTTCCCATTTTAACCGAAAGTTTGTCCCGGAAAAAACGATGCTCATACCAATATTCCGAAACTTGCGCCGGAGTTTCGTAGGCGAAAACCGCGACCCCTTGGGCATCCCCGACGAAACGGCTCGGCGAAGGGCCGTGCGAAAAAAACGAATTGACAAAAAATGTCCCGTTTTTCCAAAGGCCGAGTTTTTCGGTGTCCCCGACGATTGAAATATTCGCGATTCCGACATAGGCGCTTGCGTTTTTCGTTTGTAACCCGCCGCGGGAATTGTTGAAAATCCCGCCGGTGTAAACGTAATCCAAGTGCAAAGCCTCATTTCCGCGGATATTCGGAAAAACCGGGCCGAGAATTCCTTCCGACTCCGGCATCACCATTGTCGGACGCTCCAAAGGCAGGTATTGCCGACCACCGGAAGTCTCCGGGTGGTTCGTCGCGGCGCCCGGCGGTTGGTTCGCGATTTCCTGGCCTTGAGCCGTACTAAAAAGACAAAGAACAACCGGCAAGATCGCCAAATACCTTAAAATCGACACATCCTTGATTCTTTTCATTTTTTCTCGAAATGTTTTTCTTTTTGTTAATCGGTTAAATTGTTGGGCGCACCAAATGGCGCACCAACTGTTTGAACAATAAAACAAATGTTCTATCGGCCTTTCGCTTCCCCGGAAATCAAAGAATTTGGGCTTTTGCCGGTCGTATCGCTTAGCGAAAAAATACTGTCCATTTTCTTGCGTGATTGAAATCAGGAAAGGAATCGACTAGAATGCGGGGCAGTCGTTTTTCGTTAACAATACGAGCCCCAAGCGTCAGCGCGGGGGGATAAAAAACGTGCAACTTAGCGACTTAGCAGCTTTGAAAACAGTCTTCTAAGCTGCTAAGCCGCTGACCGCTAAGCTGCTCATATCCCCCCGCGCTTACGCTTGGGGCTAGTACAAATAAATTATGATATCCCTCGTTTTTTGATCCGATCCCGCATTTTGTTCCTGAAAATCCCCATGCAAAAAATTCTCGCAAAAATCCTTTCGGTCTTTTTTATCCTTTCCCTGGTCGTTGTCGCCCGGGCGGACCAACTCGAACAGGTCTTCAAAAACCCGCCGGAACAGACCAAGCCGTGGTGTTACTGGTATTGGCTTTCCGGCAACATTTCCAAAGAGGGGATCACCAAAGACCTTGAGAATATGGCCCGGCTCGGTGTCGGGGAAGCCTTTATCGGCAATATTCACGAGCCGGACATCGTGCCCGGAGCGGTTAAGGTTCTCAGCGAAGAGTGGTGGGGAATGATCGAACACGCCGTCCGGGAAGCCGATCGGCTCGGCGTCAAGGTCGGCATGTTCAATTGCCCCGGTTGGAGCCAATCCGGCGGCCCTTGGATCAAGCCGGAACAGGCGATGCGGTACGTCGTCGAATCGAAGGTCCGGCTCAGCGGCCCGAAAAAGGTCGAACTGCGGCTCGACACACCGAAGGAACCGTTCCAACAGATCGCGGTCCTCGCGTTTCCTACCCCGCGAAACGATCGGGAGACGATCGGCCGACACGCTCCGAAAATCACGACCGAACCGGCGATCGAGGGGGCGGAAAAATGGTTCGACGGCAATCGCAAAACGTTCGCCCCACCTCAAAACTGGCCGCTCGTCGTCGAACTTGAGGTTGCCGAGCCGTTTACGGCCCGGAGCTTGCTCCTGTATCCGGCGGAACGGGAAATCGTCTTCGACTGCGATTTGGAATACTTCGATTCGGAAGGGAATTGGAAAAAGGTGTGCGAACGCTTTCCCATGAACCGGGAAAACGTCCAGATCAGTGTCGGCCCGATCCCGTTCGGTCCGGTCGCGGTCGCCTTTCCGGCGGTTACGGCCAAAAAATTCCGGATCACGCTTTCCGGCGGCAAGGGCAAAGGGAGTATCGCCGAGATCGAACTGAGCGGCGCCGCACGATTGGAGCGCTATCTCGAAAAGCAGCTCGGCAAAATGCATCCGACGCCGCTCCCGATGTGGGACACTTATCTTTGGCCCGAGCAGGCCGAATCGGACACCGCCGATTTGAACGTCGCCCCGGAAAGGATTGTCGATCTCACGAAACGGGTCGGCAAAGACGGTTCGCTCGTCTGGGACGTGCCCGAAGGGGATTGGATCGTTCAGCGCTTTGGAATGACCCCGACCGGGGTTAAGAACGCTCCCGCGACCGAGGAAGCGACCGGGCTTGAGGTCGATAAAATGAACGCCGCCGCCTTGCAGCATCATTTCGATTCCTATGTCGGGGCTTTGTTGGAGCGGATGCCGGCGAATCAGCGCAAAGGCTTGCGGCATGTGATCGCCGACAGTTATGAAACCGGTCCGGAGAACTGGACCGACGGGTTTGCCGCCGATTTTCAAAAAGTATACGGATATGATCCGATCCCCTGGTTGCCGGTTTTCGACGGCCGGATCGTCGGAACGGCGGAGCAATCGAACCGCTTTCTCTGGGACTTGCGGCGTCTCGTCGCCGATCGGGTCGCGAGCAACTACGTCGGGGCGCTCAAGCAAATCTCGAAAAAACATGGTTTGACCCTTTGGTTGGAAAATTACGGACACTGGGGTTTTCCCGCCGAGTTCCTGCAATACGGCGGAGCTTCGCAAGAGATTTCCGGCGAATTCTGGTACGCTCAAGGGGATCTCGGCAACATCGAATGTCGGGACGCGAGTTCGGCGGGACACATTTACGGCAAGCCGGTGATCTCGGCCGAAGCGTTCACTTCCGGACGTTCGTTCCAAGACCAGCCCCGGAACATGAAAACCCGCGGCGATTGGGCATACTGCGAAGGGATCAACCATTTCGTCCTGCACGTCAATATTCACCAACCGTGGGACGACAAGAAGCCCGGCATGTGCGCCTGGTTCGGCTCCGATTTCAACCGGAATTGCACCTGGTTTCCTTCCTCGAAATCCTGGATCGATTACACCCGGCGTTGTCATGCTCTTTTGCAGCAGGGAAATAACGTCGCCGATGTCGCCTATTTTATCGGCGAAGACGCTCCGAAAATGGGGGGCATCCGCAACCCCGCCTTGCCGAAGGGGCTGAGTTTCGATTACATCAACGGCGAAGTGATCCGGAACGATCTTTCGGTCCGCAACGGCAAGCTCGCCCTGCCGCACGGCACCGAATACCGGATTCTCGTCTTGCCCGATTTGAAAACGATGCGGCCCGAACTGTTGGAAAAAATCGTCCAACTGGTCAAGAACGGGGCGGTCGTGCTCGGCAATCCGCCGGAACGCTCCCCGAGTTTGGCCCAATTTCCGCAAGCGGACGACCGCGTCAAAACGCTCGCCGCCGAACTTTGGGGAGATTGCGACGGAACGACGAAGACCGAACGACAATTCGGCAAAGGGCGAGTTTTCCGGGGGATCGATCTCGAAGAGGCGATGCGGCGACTTGAAATGAAGCCCGACCTGATCGGTCCGGACGACATTTTCTGGACGCATCGTCAAACGAAGGATGCCGACATTTACTTCCTTTCGAACCAACAGCTCAAAGATCGCACCGAAACGATCACCTTTCGGGTTGACGGCAAGCGGCCGGAAATCTGGAACCCGGTCGACGGCAGCCTTGATTTCCCGGCGGTTTTCGCGTCGGAAAAAGGGGCCGTTCGAATGTCGGTCTTCCTCGGGCCCGGGGAATCGACGTTTGTCGTCTTCCGGCAACCATTTGGGAATCTTGATCCGATCAAACCGGAATGCGCGGACTATCCGAAAACCGTCTGGTCGTTCGGCGACAAGGACCAATACGTTTTGAAAACGTGGGAGTCGGGCCGATTCGAGGCCGAGACCGCAACGGGCAAGAAGATTACCGTCGACGTGCCGGAACTCCCCGCGCCCCGGGAGATCGCCGGACCGTGGGAGCTCAAGTTCGACCCGAACTGGGGCGGCCCGGAATTGATCACCTTCGATTCGCTGGTCTCTTGGACCGAACGGCCCGAGCCGGGCGTCAAATACTATTCCGGAACGGCCGTCTATTCCAAAACCTTCGACGTAACGGGCGAGGATTTGCGCGAGAACCGCCGACTCTCGCTCGATCTCGGCGAAGTGCTCGGAATCGCGACCGTCAAGCTCAACGGCAAGGAAATCGCGACGCTTTGGAACCCGCCGTACCTGCTCGACATCACCGACGCCGCTCAATCGGGCTCGAACACGCTCGAAATCGCGGTTGTCAACACTTGGTGGAACCGGCTGGTCGGGGACGATCAACCGGGCGTCGAAAAGAAGTACGCGTTCGCGATCAAAAAGCATTGGAAGCCCGATTCGCCGTTGCTCCCGTCCGGACTGCTCGGCCCGGTCCGCTTGCGTTCGGCCGAAAGCGTCGAAGTCGTCGCCCCATAAGCCGGACGTTGATCAGAAACAGCAGCCCGGCGCGTTAGCGCCGGGTTTACTCCGCTCGAAAACCGGGCGCTAACGCTTCCGGCTGTCGTTACGAACGTTAGCGCCGGGTTTGGTTTTCGGTTTCTCTTGCAACGACGCAAGAATTTCCTGCGAAAGCCGGTCCAATTTGTTTTTTTGACAAATCTGCAGCACGACGCTGCCGCCTTGCGTCTCTTCCGCAGCCGATGTGGTCGTGTCCGGAACCGCATAGGTTTTGAGGACGCGGAGCGCAAGATTCTTCAGCAGCCCGTAATGCCGGGATTCCCCCCGCTCGGCAACCCAATTCGGCCCCTTGAGCAACAAGAGGCGTTCGAAGCACTGCCAATGCGGGGCGAACATTTCGAGCAGCTTCGGCATTTTGGAAACGGCTCGAACGAGCAACGTCGAATAACGCCGGCCCGGAAACAGGTCTTCCGCCTTCGAGTGCCAAACCGGCACCTCCAAACGAAGCGATTCGAGCATGTTCCCGACGGCGGTCGCTTTTTTCCCCGTCGAATCGCAAAGCTCGACCTTCAGATCGGGCCGGAGAATCGCGAGGATCACCCCCGGCACGCCGCCGCCGGTTCCGACATCGAGAACCCGTTCGCCTTGTTCGAGAAATTCCCCGAGCGCCAACGAATCGACCACGTCCCGACCGACGAACTTGTCGTAATCGGTATGCCGGGTCAGATTGATCTTCTCGTTCCAATCCCAAAGCAACCGGGAATATCGGGCCAACAGAGTGATCTTTTTCGCCGAAAGCGAAATGCCGTGCTTTTCAAGCGATTGACTCAAAAGACGAACCGATTCCGATTCGTCGACCGGAGGTTTCGAAGGGGCGGGAATATCTCCCGGCTCCGAAGCGGGCAAAGTCTCCGCGTTTTCGGTTGCGGCCTCGGGCGGCGTCGATTGCGGATCGTCGATCAATTGCGATTCGTCGAGTTGCATATAATAACCTCTTCGTAATACTTTAACTTGGAGTTTTTTGCCCCCTCTGTTCGTCATTTCGAGCGAAGCGAGAAATCTCACCCTTGCCGAAAGGGTCGGAAATCAGCCTCACTCGCGAGGGTGAGATTTCTCCTTACACTGCGATTCAGTTGAAATGACGAAGAGCATCCTACGGCTGAAGTGTTACCCTTTTTCTTGTTGGAGCCGTTTTAGATCGGCGGTCGTTCGCATCGCACAGAATTTCGGGCCGCACATCGTGCAAAAGTTGCGGTCGCAGTCGTCGGTTTTCGGGAGGTCTTTGCGTGATTCCTCGTAATACTCCCTTGCCCGTTCCGGGTCGAGCGAGAGTCGGAATTGTTCTTCCCAATCGAAACGGTATCTCGCCCGGGCAATCGCATCGTCCCGGTCCCTCGCCCCGGGTCGGCCCCGGGCGACATCGGCCGCATGGGCCGCGATTTTGTAGGCGATCACTCCGTTGCGGACATCTTCGAGATTCGGCAGCCCGAGGTGCTCTTTCGGCGTTACATAACAGAGCATCGCCGCTCCGTGCGTCGCCGCGAGGGCCGCCCCGATCGCACTGGTAATATGATCGTAACCGGGAGCGATATCGCAGACGACCGGCCCCAGAACGTAAAACGGCGCCCCGGCACAAACTTCGATCTGACGCTTGATGTTCGCCTCGATCTGGTCGATCGGAACATGCCCGGGCCCTTCGATCATCACTTGACAACCGAGCTCCCAGGCCCGTTTCGCGAGCCGGCCCATCACTTCGAGCTCGCCGAACTGGGCGGCGTCCGAAGCGTCGTGCAGGCAGCCCGGCCGCAGCCCGTCGCCGATGCTCCAAGCGACGTCGTGCTCCCGCATGATCTCGCACAGTTCATCGAAATGCTCGTAAAACGGATTCTCCCGGCCGTGCGCGACCATCCATTTCGCGGTCAACGAGCCGCCGCGGGAGACGATTCCCGTCAAACGGCTCTCCGTCAACGGAATATGCTCCCGCAGCAGCCCGGCGTGTATCGTCATGTAATCGACCCCTTGCTTCGCCTGGTGCTCGACGGCCGCGAGAAAATCACGCGGGGTCATATCGAGAATGTCGTCCAGCTGCTCGCAAACCTGGTACAGCGGCACGGTCCCGAGCGGCACATCGACCGAACGAACGATCCGTTCCCGGAGGGAATCGATTTCCACCCCCGTCGAGAGGTCCATCACCGTGTCGGCGCCGAAGCGGATCGCGTATTGCACTTTCGCGAGTTCGCAGAGAGCGTCTCCGGCGAGGGGGGAGTTGCCGAGATTGGCGTTGATTTTGGTTCGGGCGGCGATCCCGATCCCGATCGGCCGAAGCGAGAGCGCAAGGTGATGCTTGTTGGCCGGGATAATCAGCCGACCGGCGGCGATTTCGGTCCGGACGAATTCGGCGTCCAACCGTTCGTCCCGGGCGACGGCCTCCATTTCCGGGGTGATCCGCCCCGCTTTCGCTTCGATGTATTGGGTCATGCTTCGAGAAAACGTGTAAAATTCATTGGAAAAATCCGTTTCATTTTAACACGAATGCCGAAGGGAACAAGGACACGATCGAATCAACAACAAAACAGCAGCCCGAAGCGTCAGCGCCGGGTTTTCCAATCGGATGAACCCGGCGCCGACGCTTCGGGCTGCTGTTTGCGTCGTATTACATCCATTCTCCTTCGAACAGGAGGCCGTTGGCCAACTGGATCGCCAAATCGGTCGCGACGTCCTTCTTGTTCGGTGTCGAGCCGACGCTTCGGGCTGTTACATGCTCGAAGGCGAGGAGTTCCAACATGTAGTCGTCGTCCGAAGTCGGGTTGATCTGCGAAAACCGCAGACTATCGACCGTCTGGGGCGGCGAGTTGAACAGACCGTCCGAACCTTTTCGACCGAGCAATTTTTCGCTCTGTATCGTCCCGAAGACGTTGATCTGCGAACCGACGTCGCCCCGAACGGTCTGTTGATCGAATCCGATCAACTCGATGCTCGTCGGCCGCGAGATCGAACCGTACGTCCCGGCCAAAATGTTCGAAAGCGGATTCGTACTGCGGGTAAAGGTCAGGTCGATATTGCTCACCTTCGTCCCATCAAAGGTCATGACGTTGTTTTTGCTTCCGGCGACGTTGTACGCGTGTATCGAACGGAAGCCTTCCGCCTTGGCCTGGTATCCGGTGTTGCTGAACGTCGCCGAACCCGGCGTCATCGTCAGGGTGTTGTTGGCGGCCCCCATCCCGTACATCCAAACCTCGTCGTAACCGCCGTTTTCCGAATAAGCGAAAACGTTCTGCACGTTGAGGATCGTATTCGAGTAGGAATAACCGGACATCGTCGTCTGGTTCGGTCGCATCGTCAATCGGTCGCTGTCGGAGGAATCATACAAATCAGCCGAATCCAAGGCTTTGGTTTGACCGCTCACGGCCGCCCCGCCGTCGAAAACGACGTTTGGAGCATTCTTGAGATTGATCGTCAATCCTGTCCCGACAATGACCGTTCCCTCTTTCGAGGAATCCGTATTGAAAGGCCGCATCGTGACATGCTCCGCATCCGAAGCCAAACCGTAGACCGTCACGATATCGGAACCGTAAATTCCGTCGTAATTGATCGTTTTGACGTCTTCGGGATTGTACGTGTAGTACGTTCCGTTGTACATCACGGAGAGCTTGTTCAGGCGATTGGTGTTCTGGTCCAACCGTCGGATCACGATTTCGTCCCGGAGGACGGAACCGGTGATCGTCAACGTTCCGGTCGCCTTATCGAGACTGACCGGCGAAGAGGACGTGCTTCCCTGGGCGACGTTGACCTTGTAATCCTCGACCTCGCCGTCGGCGGCCTGCCCGAAGAACGAAAGGCCGCCCGCCGAACTGACGCGGAATCGGGCATAGGTCGTTCCGGACTTCGCGGTTCGCGGAACCGTGAAGGTGACCGTGTTGAGTCCTTCCGTCAATTTGTAGCCCTGGGAATCGAGTCGCGTCTTGTCGTCGAACAGGTTTTCCAAACGCTCCTGCGAATCATAGGCTACGGTCCCTTGAGCCAGATTTCGTTTCCCGAAGACGCCGTTCTGGTTCCAATCGGCAAAGGCGTTGAGGTAACAATCCTTGGTCACGTAAACCTGCATCGTCACCTTTTGGCCCGGGACCCAAGGGCTTTCGACCCATTTTTTCGTCTCTTCGTTATAATAGCCGAAGAAGACCCCTTGCTCGTCGTTGCGACCGATGATGGTGTTCAAATCGTCTCCGTCGGCTCCCGAACTCGGGATGCCGTCGTTTTCGGTATCGACGTTGACCGAGGTGTTCGGGTTGCGTCGCGGATCGAATAGAGCGAGTGGGTCATACATGTTGACCATGTGCCGGGCGCCGTCGTCCTTGACCAACGTGCTATAGGTTGCCGGCAGATCGCCGTAGTCCAACGGCCCGTCGTCGTTAAGGATCCAAACGATTCCCTTCGATTTTTCGCCGATGATATCGCTCGGATCGACCGGGATGGTGCTTTCCCCGATGATCGAAGCTCCGACGATTTCAACGTAAAAGTATTCGTCGTCTTCAACCATCGTATCACCGATGATCTGGAACTTGACGGTTCCTTTGACGACCGGGGCGTTGGCCGTCGCCGTAAAGATCGAGTAGTTGGTCCCGACCTGGGCCCGCCAAACGACGCGACTCTCGGAGAGGATCGGCGCCCAGGCGGAGTAGCCGTTGCCGGAAACGATCGACGTCGACGTCATCGGATTGGCGAGGTCGGCATGGTACGCGTACCAATAATCCGATCGTAACGTTTCCGAGCCTCTCCAAACGACCTGGTTGCCGTTCAGTCGCGGAGCAACGTTATCGGCATAATACGAGGAATAGGAGACGAGCGACGGTTTCACGACATCGGTCAGGAACATCTGGAGCTCGGGACGATTGACGACTTCCGGCAATTTGGCGATCATCGTGTAATCGATCATGTCGAAGACGATGATCGATTGGACGCCGGTACCGGCGAAGACGCTTCCGTCGTAAACGGTTCCGTAATTGACGAACGTCTGGCAGTTGGCCGTGATCGGAGCCCGGATCGTTCCGAGGTTGATCAGGGAGTGCAACGTCGAGCCCCGGAAGTTCATCTCGGCGGCAACGGTTCCGAAGAATCCGACATCCTTGAGCGTCGGGCTGGTGATGTTGACGGCGGCATTGACGTCCCCGCCGAAGAACAACGACTTGGCAGCGGGAAGGTTAGCCGTAACCGTCGCGTTGATATCCTCGTTGAATTGCACGAACTGCAGGGCCGGGGTCGCCCCGGCGGCGATCGTGATCGGAGCGTTGACCGCACCGGCGAAGACCAGACTTTCCAGGTTCGCGTGGGCGATACTGACCGATTTGGTAAGATCGGTCAACAGGATCGCTTCCTTGACGTTCTTGCCGTAGTTTTCGGTTTCCGGAACCTCGGTCTCTTCCTGGTCGGAGGCGACGGACAAGGCCGCGTGATCGGGAACGACGCTCGTCACGTTCGAGAAATCGACGTAAACGTAGCCGAGGGAATCGGTGTAGCGTTTCGCGGTTACGGAGGAATTCAAACCTCCCGGGATTTTGAGAGCGTTGACGGCCGCGATGATCGTATCGGCCAGTTCCGTGTCGCTGAGCCAAACGGTCGCTTCCGGATCGTTCGGATCGACCTTCACGGTCGGAACGGTCACCACCGTGCCGTTGACGGTGATCTTCAGGTCTTCCTTTTGTGGGAAAACCCGGGAGAGATCGCCCGTCGTCGGGATCGACATGTAGGTGATCACGCTAAAAGCGCTGTTTTGGGGAACGGCGGTCTTGGCGTTCTTGAACTCGACACCGAACCGTGTCCCTTCGGTTTTCACTTCCGCGGTAACAAGCGTCTCTTCCAACTCTCCGGCGATTTTCGCATCGGTTACGGCCTTGACGATCGCATCGACCAGTTCCTCATCGGTGAGCCAGGTCATGATGGTTTCGCTGACCGGTTCCGCGTTCGGGTCCACTTCCGCGTCCGGATCATAATCCGGATTCGGAACTTCCTTGACGGTCGGCACGGAAACCGTAACGCCGTTGATCACGATGTCGAGGTTCTCCTTGTTCGGAAGGGCCGCCGGCAAAAATTCCGTGGGCGGAACCGCCATGATCCAGGAATAACTGGTTTCCGTGAGCGATTTTTTCTGCATGAACTCGCGGAACAAGGTCTCATCGACGAATTGAACCGAGAGAGACGCGCTCGGGTCCGAGAAGAGCAGGTTGTTCAAATCCTCGCGGGTGTTGACTTGAACCGTCGTCAAACCCGTGCTGTTGAATTCCGCATATTCCGGAGTGTACGCGTCAAGGAAGCCGGTCCCGTTCCGGTACGAACTCCACTTGTCCGAGTCGGGCGCCCCGAAAACCGATTCGAGGTTGAGGGAGTAGATTTCGTATCTCGAACGGTTGCCCGAGGCGAGTCGGGTTTCCGATTGCCAAACGACCCATTTGTCGTTGACATCGGGGGCCGTCAAGTAGGCATCGTCCTGGGCCAGGAAGAGCAGTTTGCCGTATTGGACGTTGTACACCGCGATTTCGCGAATCATGCTCGAACCGCTGCCGGTTTGATATTCCCAGGCCGCGATCCCGTTCTTGATCCGCAGGTTCTGGTTCGTGCCGCCGTTGGAGGCCAACACGGTCTGGCGGTTGCCGTTTTGGATGCTGGAAACGTAAATTTCCGAACCGGAAGTGCTCCAGGCGACCGTTTGGCCGTCGAGCAACATCCGGCTCACCTTCCCGGAATACGCGTCCCCGTTGTATTTAATCGGTAAGGCGATAGCGTTGTTGTCGAGGTTGTATTCGCTCGGTTCCAGGCAAACGATGCTCGAATTCCCGGTCGCGTCTTTGACGCACCAGGCGACGAACACCTTGCCGCTCGAGTCGACGGAAATCTGCGGGGTCAGGTTGTCCGAGTTGTTACCGATCGTTCCGGCATTGAGGCGGTGAATATTCTGCCTCAAACTCGAAAGGTCTTTGGAACTCCCGTAAGAGTAGTACACCTCGTAATTCGTTCCGTTGTAGCTGGACCAGACGACGTAGACGCTGTCGCCGACCTGCAGGACCTGCGGGGCGATGCTGTCGCGGGTGCTGTTGGTGAGCGTGAAAACGCCGCTCGGATCATCGAGTGATTCGATCATGATCTGCCAGGTCGAGCCGATCTTGGAAGCATAGGCGAGGGTGTTGCCGGAAACGCTCGAATCGTACTGCCCGGAATCGGTTCCCAGACCGGAAGAAACGGTCGAAATGTTCCAGGTCGTCGAAGGCGTACTCTGCGGATCGAAGGTATACGTTGCCGTTCCGCCCAGATAATCCTGTCCGGAAATCGCGGTTCCGTCCGAGGTTTTGACGGTAATTTGCGTCGCCGCCCCGAACGAGCCGGTCAGGTAGACCGGAATCTCGACGGTTTTGTAGCCGCTGTTCCCTTCGGAGATGATCGCATCCCCGATCGAAACGGTTCCCGGTTTGAAGTTGCCGAAATCGACGTAGTTGTACTCTTGGTTTTCTCCCAACTGGATTTTGCCGCTGGTTCCGTTCGCCGGATTGGTCATCACCCACGGCTTGGCGAGAGGTTCCATCCGGACGTAGTAAACGCTCGGATAAAGTCCGTCGAAAACGTATTCGCCGTAGACGTCCGTCGTCTTAGTGTCGATCGTTTTCATATTTTGATCGAGCAGGTAAACCGTCGCACCGCCGATCCCGACCTCGTCCCAGCCGTGCTGGCCGTCGCCGTTGGCGTCGTTGTAAACCGTCCCGGAAATGGAAGCGTGCCCGCCGATCACGTAAACGACGTAATCCTCGACTTCGCCGTTTTTCGTTTCCCCGGTCGCCCTGAGGTTGTTATGATCGACGGTCGGATCGGTGAAGCGGAACCGGGCCCCGGTTTCCAGCATGCCGAAAATCTCGGGATGATCAAGCGTGACGGGGATTTCGTTAGGTCCGGCCTTGACCTCGAACCACGGGTTGCCGGTCTTGGGATCGGTGATCCGTTCGTCTTCCTGGTAAACGCCGTCGCCGTTGGTGTCGATCCAGAAACTGAGCCGACCGGCGGTCGAGGCGTTGACGATGATCGTCGTCGTGCCCGTCGCCATAAACGCGGCGTAATCGACGCCGTTGATGTTCATGGTCGGAATCGTAACGCCGTCGTTGTCGTTTTCCGAAGAGGAAACGACCTCGGGGAATCGCGGATCGAATCCCGTGTTGACTTTATCGCCGAGGTAGTAATAAATCGGATTGCCGTTGTCATCGACCGGAATCCGGTGCACCGCGCGATCTTCAAGCGGCGTGCTCGGATCTTCCGCGTCGCTGTAGTTCGTCCGATACGGCATCATGTAGATCATGTAATCCTCGACCTCGCCGTCGATCGCCTTGGGCGTATCGGTCTCGGAAGGACCGCCGGGCCCCGGGATCGGGGAGATGCCGTTGTCGGAGGTGGCGATCCGGAATCGGGCGAAGGAAATTCCCTTCGCGGTGATCGTGCCTTTCGGGATTTTGACATCGACCGTTACGTAGTATTGGTCCGTCGTGCCCGGAACGAGCTTGGCATTACTCAGGTCGCTTAAACTTAAAGTTTGGGTCGCGGAGATCGAGTTGGCGTCCCAGGTTCCCGTTCCCTTGAGATCGAACCAGCCGGCGATATGAATTCTCGCACTGGGGTTGGCCTGCATGTAGGCCTTGAGCGCATCCGGGACGGTGACCGTCATTTCGACATGAGCCGTTTCGCCGTCGACGAACATGAGCGAGCCGTAACCTTTGTTCAGATCGATGCCGTCGTCGGTCGCGTTGGCCGTCGCGGTCGCGTTGTAGGAGGCGTCGAGCCGCTGGAGAGGCGCCAAGACGCCGAAATGGACGGCGCCGCCCTGATCACGGAATTTTTCGGTCGTCGGATCGACGGAAGCGTCGTAACGAACCGCCTTGCCGCTCGCGTCGATGCCGTACTTGATGTCGGTCGCGTGCCAGGCTCCGCCTTCCGCCTTGCTCACCGGATAGGTGTAGGTCTTGTTTTTCTCGGTGTAGGGATTGACGAACGTGCCTTTCGGAGCGTCGCCGTAAGACCGCGGATGCAGGGCGAGGACGAACTTGTAATCCTCGACCTCGCCGTCGGCCGCAAGACCGCCCGGGCCGAGGGTTCCGATTTTCTCGCCCTTTTCGTTCACTTCTTCCGCCTTCGAGCTGAGCCGGAAACGTGCGAACACCTCCCCTTCTTCAAGAAGCTTGGTCGTTCCGTTTTCGCGATACGTGCTCGGGACGACGATCTTAACCGTGTTGGCGCCCGGTTTGACCGGCAACGGATCGGTCCGCTCGGCCCCGGTTTCGTCGATCCAGACCATCCGCTCGTCGTTGCCGTTATCGTTCCAGGAGCCGCTGTCGTCCCAATCGAAAAACGCATTGACGAATCCGACGTAACCGTCGGCATCCGGTTTGAAGTTTTCGTTCTTCGCGGAAACGTTGATCGTGAATTCGATCGTTTTTCCGGGAGTCAGAACCAGTTCCCCGCCGTCGAGGGCACTCACGCCGTCGTCATATTGATCGCCGTGCGTCTGTTTGCCGTTCGAGTCGAGCAGATGATTGGACGGTTGGCCGTTGGGCTCGACCGTCACCCCTTTGCCGAGACAGAAGCCGTTCCATACGATGTGCCGTGCCGGATTATTGTCGTTCAGGGTCGGGTAACTCGCGGGCGCGTCCCCGTAATCGTAACCGCCCAAGACGACGGTAAAGTAGGTTTGGCCGTTGGCGCGGTTCCATTCGAGCGAATTGCCGGCCCGATCGGCGATGCCGTTGCGGGTCGTGCTCGTCTCGCCGATCGTCGAAGTGATATCGAAATCGAAATTGTCGCACTGGACGAACTGCGCTTCGGCGAACGTCAAGCCGACGACGGCTCCGTCGACGATTTTCGGCTCCGCGGAAACGACGCCGCTTCCCGTACCGGGAATATTGGCTTCAGCCAGAGCGTCGATCACCCGTTGGGCGAGTGTATCGGCGTCGACCGTGCTCGTCACTCCGTCGATCATCTGCGTCGTCTCGACGGACAAGGCGGTGCCGCCGATCCAAATGGTCAATTGTTCATGATTCGGGAATGCGGCCTCCAAATCGCTCGGGAAGTTCAATTCCCATTGCGGCATCGCGTCGTTGTCGAGAATGATCGTGTAGGTCGCGTTGGAATTCCAGCGTCCTTTCGTCGGGACGAGATAAATCTGATCGTTCGCGGCGTTGTAGTTGGCGAAGTAGTCCGTGCCGAGGACGAGTTTCCTGACGTAGAACGCCTGGTTGACGTTGTCCCAACCCTGTTCGAGAATCGTGACGACGTTTTCGTAAACGTTACCCCGATCATCGGCGACCGTCATATCGTCGATCCCGATCCCGAGATCGTTGAGCTGGACGATGAATTGATCGAGCACCGCGTTGACGAGGAAAATGTCGTAATCGACCGGATTCCTGTCGTTGGTGTCGTTATCGATTGGCTTGAGGAGCGAGGCCGTCGGCTTGACCTTGTCGACCCGGTCGATCGCCCCGATGTCGACGAACGGATGGGAGCCGCCGCCTCCGGAATGATCGGTTTCGGTATCCGATTTCCGGATTTGGCCGTAAAAGTCCGTCGTCGGAGCATAAATGGTCGAGTCCGGAATCCCATAGTTTTGGACGTACCGGTTGTACCAGGACTCCCGCTCTTTCAGGCTTTCCCGCCCCGCGTCGATCGCCGGGGAATTTTCGACCAGATAGAAATTTCGTTTCTGGATGCTCGGATTGACGAACAACGGGTCCTCCGCCGAAGGGGCGGTGGCGAAATTGGTATTATCGCACTGGACGAGCAGAGCTCCGTAGAACGTCAGGCCGACGACGACTCCGTTATTAAGTTTCGGCTGCGCGGAAACGGTGCCGGGGACATCGGCCTCGTTCAGGGCGGCGATCACCCGTTCGGCGAGTGTCGCGGCGTCGACCGTGCTCGTAACCTCATCGACGGTCTGCGTCGTCTCGACGGTCAGGGTGGTGCCGTTGACCTGAAGGATCAGTGGTTTTCCGTTCGGGAGGGCGGCCTTCAAATCGCTCGGGAAGCTCAAACTCCAATTCTTCGCGGAAAGGTACTTGTCGAATTCGACGTCGCCGATCCCGGTCGGTTGGTTGATACCGTTGTTCTTGAAAACGTTGGCCAAAGCGACAACCGGTTCCATGGTCGAATTCCAGTTGCCGATCGTGTTGATATCACCGTCTTCGATTTCGAACAGCATGATCCCAGCCATGAGGTTGGAGAAAATGTTGTTCATGATCGTCGGGGTCGTGTTCTGCCCGACGGCGATACCGATCCCCAACTGTTGATTGACGATTTGACCGCTACGTTCTTCGGCGTAACCGAAGAAGGTGTTGTTGACGATCCGGACGAACGGGACGTAGCCCTCGAGCCCGAGGAGGGCGATCCCGCCGCCGAGCTCGTTGTTGAATTGTCCGAGCCCGTTGTAGGCGAAGATGTTGTTGATGATCGCGACGCCCGGCACCCAGGAGCCGCCCAGACGTGCGTTCCCTTCGGCGTCGATCACCGGCTCGTTGCCGTTGATCACACCGCCCGGCTGGGCCATCTGATTGAAGAACTTGCCCGGAGCCGTATCTTCGAGCGTCAACTCGACCGGCAGCATGTAAATGCCGAAACCGTCGATCGCCATAAAACTCGAACCGATGATGTTCAACTGGCCCTTCTCCCGGACCGTGTTGGTGTCCCCACGCCGGAGGCTGCCGTTCCAGGTGTCGATGTACAGACGGCTGACGTTGGCGAGATCCGACCCGAAGGCGGAGTGCGCGTAATTCGGGTCGTTCCAATCCAGCGATCGGTCGATGAATCGAGCCAGGACGGAGCCGCCCGAGTATTGCTCTTCGCGAATCGGGACGACATTTCCCGTCAAGGGATCCAAATAGGCGTAATAGGATTCGTAGGCGTCGGTTTTGCCGTTGTAATCGAACGAGGATCTCGTTTCATGAACCGGCCCGTAAATGATGTGCTTGATCGGTTTGCCCCCTTCACCGTTGCGGAGGAACCAATCGTTGTATTCCTCGGAATCGAGGGCGACCGAGTTGCCCGAGGCATCGAGCGGGATCGCTTCGAGGCCGCCGTTTTTGAAATCGGTCGCATCGAAAAGATCGATGAGCGTGCCGTTGGTGAAGAGGCTCGCGCTAACCTTGAATTTTTTCTCGGCGTACGCCTTGTTGATGGCGGCGACGATTTTCGAGGCGATCGCGTAAACGCTATCGGACTGGTTGAAGAGAATCTTCTCGGCGCTGCCGGTCGCCGCCTGCGGCAGGTGATCGGCCAGGAAGCAGAAATCGATCTTGTTGACCCCGTCGCTCAGGGAGAATTTCTGCCCGTGATAGATCTCCGAAGCGAGCGGGGTGACGAGCGTGATCCCGTCGGTCATGCGTTCGTTCGTATGGATCGTCGAAATCAAATTCGCGTAGCTGGCCGTCGGATTCGTCCAGCTCGGGTAATAATCGACCGTCTCGGCCCCTCGCCGAATCTCCAACTGGTAGGCCCCGAACTGGACGGTCGTCTCTGGAACCCGGTTCGTGACATAGGGCGTAAACGCTTCCTGTCCCACCGGAATGACCGAGTTGCCGTTGAGCTTGGCATCGGCGAGGGTAAGGAATCCGGCCATCATCGCCCCGGCTCCGGTTTCCACCTTGACCGTTCCGGCACCAGTGCTGTTGTCGTAGGAAACGTAGGAAACCATCTCCCCGCGTTCGGCGGCCCCGATGATGATGTTGTCGATCATCACACCGCCGTGCGCGTTGTCGGTGGCACGACGAACGGTCCCGTCCGGATCGACTCCGTAAAGCGTCGCCTTGCTGTAATCCTTGACGACGTTGTAGCGATCACTCTGGTTGGCTCCCTGGAGTTCGGTCGTCTGCACGGCCATGCCGCCGGATTTGGTCTTGCCGTTTTGCGTATAGGACACGACGGCTTTGCCGACGAGGGTCATTTGGGCGGTCGTTCCGCTTCCCATGGAGGAAGGAGTGAACGATGCCGATTTGACATCATCGTTAAGGCTGTTGCGGAGCACGTCGAGCCGCATCGTTCGTTCGAGGGTTTGGCTTTCGACCTTGAACAACTCGACCAGCTCTCTCGGGTCGTAACTCCCACGAGCATCCGTCGCGAGGTTCACAAGATTCCCATCGAGATTGTAATACGTATCGAGCGATGTCCAAGCACTGCCAATCGTCGCGTTCGGGTTGAGGCGGAGATAGTTCTTCAAATCCTCGTTCATCGTCAGGTTGACCATGAAGGCGACGCTGCCGGCAACCTGCTCGGCGGTCATGTCCCCGCGAATCGGGACCGGAACGGCGTTGTTGTACCGAGCTGCGTTCTCGATGGCGTTGCTGCCGATTTGGCTGTTGGCGTTCAACCAGGCAAGCAGCTGGTCGTTCGACATCGCGGCGATTTCGTCCAGCGTCGTATCCTGCGAATCGCCGGTCACGATATACTTCGTCGGCTGTGAAGTTTTCAGCAAAGTGACGCCTTCGAAGTAAATCTGTTGTCCGTAGTAGGGATTCGACACGGACGCATTCCCGCCGTGCAGTGTGTAACGTTTGGCCGTCGCACCATCAACCCGTTCGTTGACCGCGTTGATCAGGAGGTTCATAAACTCTTCGCTGTTGAGCAGCCGGAGTTTGAGAAGTTTGACCTCATCACTGTCGGTCGAGTTGCCGACCAGATCACCGAAGTAGATTCTCTCATCGTTGACTTGGATCCAATCGGTCAGCGTCGCCTGTCCCTGACCGCCGGTAGCGATCGGAACGTAAAGGGAGTATCCCTGGGAATAACGGTAGACGACGCTCGAATCGAGGGCGTCGGCGGCCGTTGTATAATACGTGTTCAACCGTGTGTTATCACTGGTACCGTCGATTTTTTTGGCGCCATCTCTCACGACGAACGCGGAACTAGAATTGAAATAATCGAAGTAGGAGGTGGAACTGTTGGGGCTCAACGTGCTCGCAGTCACATTGCCCTGCGTCGGGAAATGGTCGTAATGTCCGTCCGGCAATTGAGTGACGCCGTTGCGGGAGTCGAACAGCTGCGAGGCGGAGACCGAGGTCAGGAGCGTTCCTGCCTGATTGACTTTGCCGAGGCCGATCTGCCCGCCGGCGGTCGAGAAGACGAATTTGATCCGGACGTTCGTCTGGCCGGCGAACTCGCTCAGGTCGATCCGTTCCTGCCGCCAACGGTTGTCCTGGATGAGCGTGACGAAATTGTCCGGCTGCGTCATCTCCCAATTATTGGACGGATCCGAGAACAGATCGTAGTTGGATGCGGAAATCCGCTTCCAATTTTTGCCGTCGGCCGAGACGTACACCATCAGCGCATCATCGCCGTAATTGAGGAAGTCCTGCGTCCCTTCGGCGTCGAAGCGGTAGGAATAATAGAGCATCGGCCGGTCGCCGGCGGAATAATCGGCAAGGCTGAAGGTGCTGGACGTCAAAGCCCCATAAGTTCCGCCGGGCATGTCGTAGGAACCGATATTGACGTCGGTCCCCGTCAGGTTCCTCGGCTCTACCGCGTTGAGAACGGCCGGAGTGTAGCCGGAGGCGGTGGCCCCCCATGCGAAATAATCGTCCGTCAATAAATTGGCGTTGGGAGTGCTCTCGTCATCGTAAGGATTGCGGTTCGGGGATTTGTCCGGCTCCAAACCGAAGTACCAGCTCGTCCCGGCCCCGTTATGGGTCATCGAATCTTCCTGTTCCGGCGGCGTGTCGAAACCGGTGATCGAACGAACACGACTTGCCGTCGGTCCGACCAAATCGGCGTCGGTTCCGGTCCGGTGCCAGAGGTTGTAATCCATCTTCGAGAACGTGATACTGACGACGCTGTTATGGGCGGTGTCCGCCGGCAAACCGTCGTTTTTCAACAGGGTCAACACCTTTTGTCCGTTGACGAAAATCGGCGCAAGGGGATTGTTGGCCTTTTCCCAAGGTTCCTGGATATCGAGAGTAGACCGAGGGGTCTCGTTGCCGATCTCCGCGACGCCTTCGAATACGACGCGCCAGTGACTTCCCGTTTTGACGGCGGTGGTGGTGAGTCCGAATCCACGGGCCTGCGCGACGATTCTTTCCGCCAGTTGTTGGTCACTCGCCCAAGTCAGAACGGGCTCGCTACTGGGTAAAGTAATATACTTCGGGTTATATGTGCCGGGATTCTCACGATCGTAGATATAATTTTCCGGCAGTCCGGAGTTGTAGTAAGGATTGAGATCAGGTGTAAAGAGGTAAGGCCAGTTGGTTTGCGTGTTGTCCGGCAGAGAGGGGTTGTAATCGGGATTCTTGGAAGGAGTCACGAAGTAAGGCCAATTCGTGGTGGGATCGGCCGGTTCATCATTTTTATAATTCTCGTTGACGAGAGGAGCATAATAATACTTGGGATTGTAATAAACATCCTCGGGCTGACTGCTGTCGAAACCGGGGTTAGGTTGCGGATTCGGCAGGTAACGGGGATTGCCCGGGCCTTCCACGGCACTGGGATTGAAATAAGGGTTGGGGACATTGGCAAACAGATAAGGCCAGTTGGTCGCTTCGTTGTCCGGCTGGTTCGGATCGTAGGTCGGATTCGCTGTCGGTTGGAGCAGATACCGCGGGTTGGTGACCTCGTGTTCCGCAACCGCCGGGTTGTACCGCGGGTTCGGAGCCGCGGCATAAATATAGAGAGAATTCGTGAAATGATCCGTGGGAAATTCGGTCGAGTAATTTGGATTATACTTGGCCGAAAACAAAAGCTCGTAGGGGAAATTGGTGTAAGGATTGATCGGTTTGCTGGGATCGGTGGTTTTCGCGATCGGTATCGAAAGATATTCCGCATTGTAGACGGGATCGGCAGGTCGATACGGATTGTAGTTAGGGTTGGGAACAGGAGTGGAAGTGGAAATATTGATCGTATTGACCGTTCCTCCGTTCGAAGTGATTTGGAAGATGAGATTCTCCAGATTCCGGAATGCCTGACTGACGGTGAGGTCAGCGTGCCCAACGGCATTTTGCGAGGTCGGCAGGGTGATGTTCCACGAACTGACGATCTTTCCGGAAACGAAATTGTTGCCACTTCTTTGGATATTCGCCACGAGGCCGGAATCCAATTTCGAAGGATCGACGGCCACCAGCTTGGAGTCACCGGTATTTGAGAAACTGGCACTGGAATTGAACAGTACGTTGTCGCCCGAATAATAACTCGTCTTCTGAGAGGTGACGAAAAGGAGGTCTTTGTAAATTCCCCCTTCGACGGTTTCCGGGCCCATCTCGAGACCGCTGATCGGGAGAATGTTGCCCTCGTCATCGAAAACATAACCGAGAAAATCAAGCGTAGCACCACCACCCGTACTATAGATTTTTTGTTCCGGGCCGTCGCCGGGAGGCTCATAATAATGACCGTAGCGGCGGGAAGCCCAGTTCTTGATCTCGTAAATCGCGCCGAAGTTGGTCCCGGCAAAGAGCCTTTTCCCATCGGCACTGAACGTCGTCCCGGTGATGATTTCCCCGACGTTCTGGAATTCATTCGCGAACAGCTGATTTCCATCCCAATCGACAGGGCCATCCACGCCGTTATAGAAGATGGCAAAAGGAACGACTCCCGAAACAGGTTTGGGTTCGTTCCGGCTACTGAACATGGCATCGATCGCATAGCCGCTCGGATCCAGCAGGTACATGACATTGGCATTCGAGGGATACACGCTATAGCCATAGCGAGGATAGTCGCCCCACGGCATGTTACCGATCGCGACGGAGTAGCCGATAAAAGGATAGGCGGACAAATTTTCGACGGCATAATCATGACTTTCTTCGCTTTGCGAGCGAATATCAAGCCACAAGTAGGGATTGCTCGTCAAGGCGTTCAGCTGAAAACCCGTAATCGTATCTTCGACCTCCTCGATTACGAGCTCGCCATCCTTATACCAACAAGGATACAATTCGCTGTCGACCATCGTTCCGTCGACCCGTCCTCCGTAGGCAAACGTATTCGAGTATTTGGACTGATCGACGGCATAAACGTGAAATTGGTCCAAGATGTTATAGGACGCCAACAGGCGGCCGTCCGGGGCCATGGACATGTCGTAGCCGGTCTGGTGAATTTTATTCGTATTCCCACCGAGGATGATCTCACCGGTAAAGGGATTGATCATGTAAACCTTGCTGGTCCCCTCAGGATCTCCCGGACGCCCCGTGGTCGGATACTCGACGCTGATGTAACAGACGACGTCCCCCAAGTGATATTCGTCCGGCGTAAGCGTCAACCGCTGCTGGCCTTCGTCGATATCGCTGTTGCCCGTGTTCTGGCCGCCGTTGACGTGCTCCTCGGCGATGCGGTAAATCGAGTCGATCGGTTCGACCCGGGTCGCGGCATTGGCCGTAAAGTCTTTCGTCAGGAACGTGCTCAAGATCGCGGGAACGGCGTATTTGCTCGTCACGGCGACGAAATAGGCCCGTTCGACCGAGGAGCCGTCCGGCAGCGTGATCGGTTCGCCGCTGGCGTCGACCAATCCCGAGCCTTCCGCTCCCAAAGTCGGACCGAGCAGCGCCGGACCGATGAACGGATCCGACGATCCGACCGAACCGGCTCCGAGTTTTTGGATGTTGATGTCCGTGTTCGGACCGGGCCGGTCGTCCGCGATGTTCGAATCGCCGCCCATGTAAATCAAACGCCCGAGGGAATCGAACACCCAGAGCGAAAGGTCCGGCCGGGTCAGACCGTCGGTGTAATCGATGTCGAAAATCGCAGGCCAAAGGAACGTGTTCGGCGTCGAACCACTATGCGACTGCATGCCGGTCGGGTCCATGGAAAAGACGTACCAATCGACGTCGCTCAGACTGCTCAGGTATCCTCCCACCGAAATGGTTCCCAAGTCCGATTGAACGAGATTGCCCAAATACGTCCCCTTGCCCATGCCGCCTGGCAGGTCGAGGTTGGGACGGTTTTGTACCTCCCCCATGATTGGAGAATGTTGCGGAAAACCGTAGACTTCGATCCCCTGCAGCCCGTAACGGATGTCGGCATACGCGACCGAGCAGCCGGGAATTTCGTCGGTTTCCTGAAGCCGGACCTGCAATTGGTAAGCCCCGGAGGAATTTTCCTGGAGCACTAAACCGCTTTCGCACGGATTGAAAATCAGGTTGACGCCGTCCAGGACGATCGTCGGGTTGGTGTCACCGAGCGAAGTTTTCGTCACTTTCGCGGCAACACTCACGCTCTTGTTCGTGTTGGCCGTAAGCTCGGTGATCGCGGCGGCGATTCGCGTCGCGTACGATTCCCCGGCCTTGAGCGAACCGAGACCGATGTAGATGTAGTTGGGCGTATTGGAGATTCTGGAATCCGCCGAATCAAAATCGAGCTCGTACGTCACCTTCTCTTTGGTGTCGGCATCCTGGATGTAGAAGGTTTTGCCGTGGGATGCTCTGGTCAGGGAATTGGCCCAGGAAATCGAGAGCACGCTCCGGATGCGGATGTAATAATCCTTATCGCCCGGCCCTTCGGCGACGTAACGCAGCCCGGCGTCGCGCACGTTGGTGCTGTAGAGATCGTTGTACCCGATCCCGTCGGCCGTGTTGTAATAATACCACATGAGCCCGTCCGCGTCGGTATAACGCCCGGCTCCGGAAACGCCGGTCTGCGCGCGGGCCCACATGCTTTTATTCATGGGGAAGGCGTTGTTCTCGCGGGCGAAACTGGTCGTGTTGCCGTGATCGTATTCTTCGCCGCGGGCGTCGAAAACGCGGTTGATGTAACGGCCGTAGGCGTCCGGACCTTCGTAGAAGGAACTGTCGGACGAAGCGAGGATGTTGCCGTCCTTGTCGAGAATTTCGATGATCGTATCGAGCGAACGACCGGTCCAGTCGATGTCGATCCACATTTCGGTTCCGGAATCGGCGTGTATTTTGTAAACATCGGCTTCGGCGGGCTGCAACTGGAAGGTGGTCGGATCGGTTCCGCCGCTGCGGATCGAGCCGTTGACTTCGAAGCCGAGCCGGCGGACGTCGTCTCCGGACTTCATATCGGGAGCGAGATAGCCGAGATCCTGGGCCGTCGCCGGGGTGCCGTTCGAATCGAGAAGGTCTCCGGCCTTTTCATATTCCTTGATGACAAGGACGTTGCGATCGTTGCTGTAGTTGGCGAATTTAATGCTGCGCCAGTCGCCCGGGGCGGCGGAGGGAGCGGTCTCTTTCCATTTCTTCGACTCGGAATCGTATTTGTACGTATTGTTGGTGTCATACATCACTTTTCCGGCCAAGTCGAAACCGGCTCCGACGGTATCGTCCCGCAGGGAAGTGAAAACGACCGGGTAACCGGGAACGCCGACGACCTGCATCGCCCCGCCGATCCGCTCGTCGGTTTCGAGCGGAGTGCCGCTGGTCGTAAAGCCGGCGTTTTGACCGAAGAGCTTGACGATGAGGGAATTGCCCGCATCGCTTGTGAGCTTCAGCCCGCCGGTCGAATGGAAGTTCGGGACGATGATTTCCGAGAACAGGACATGGGCGATGTCGGTGTCGTCCCAGGTCGAGGCGGTCGTCAAAACCTCGCCGCGAACGATCATCCCGTTGATCGAGTTGTTGGTGTAGCGGTTTTCGCGGACGAGCGGCCCGTAGTTGCCGTCGTACGCCGGGTTGCGGTCGAGGGCCCCGGAACTGCGGCCCTTGTCGATCACGACCTCATCGGTCAATGAGTTGGCGTTGATGCTGATGACGGCGAGGGAACTCGCGCTGTCGGTAATGTTGTTCGTATTGTCGATAAACGTGTTGTGCAGAATGATCGGCTGAGAACCGAGAACGTAAATGACCGAGGGGGAGGTCGCCCCGCGGCCGGTCCGGTCGCCGGCGTAAGAGCCCATGTTGTTTTCGAATCGGGAGTTCGCGATCCGCGCATCGGCCTCGTGAATCTCGATCGGATTGAATTTCGCGGTAACCCCGTCGATCGGCGAACTGCCGCCGGCATAGGCGATCACGGCATGGTCGATGCTCAAGTTGGAATCGGGGAGTTGGAAGATTCCGGCCCAGTTGCCGGGCTGGACGGTTCCGACGGCGCTGCCGTCCCCTTTGGAGGCGGTTTTGTAGATCCCGCCGACCCCGTAACGGGTATCGTAGAGCGAGGTGAAAATGATCGGCTGCTCGACGGTCCCTTCGGCGAGGAGCTGGGTCCCCATTTCGAGTTCGATCCGGGCATTGTTCGATTTGACGATGATGCCGGGGCTGATGTTCAGCGTTCCGTTGGTACGCGATTTGAGCATCCCGGGCAGGTTGCCGGGCTGGACGCGTTGGATGCCGCTGACCGCGAGATCGGTGGCGGTTTCCGTATCGCTGGGGTCGATATCCTTGGCGGTTTGGAGAAGAACGCCGGTCAAGACCTCACGGCCCACGGTCGAACTGAACGTCGCGGTCGTCGTATCGAGCGACGCGGTAATGCGGAATTGGTTTCGAGCCAATCCGAGATCGCCGACGAGATAGCGGGGATACTGCTTTCCGTTGACCGTTTCGTAGACTTCGATTTTCGTCCGGACGGCGTTGATCGCGTCTGCGGTTTTTTGGGCGATTTGTTCGGCGGTATCGGTCGTGAGGATGTCGATCGCGACGCGGTTGGCAGCGACGCGGCCCTGGTTGGTGACGTCCTGTTTGTAGTAATCGATGTAGTTGTATTCGAAGAAGACCTTGGTTTCGCCGTAAATATTGGAGTAATCGGAGATCGAGAAATAATCTCCTTCGACGGGCCGGATCGGGGCGAAGGAATAATTGCCCGAGGCCGGTTTGACCGGATCGGTCGTGTCCTGGAAATCGAAATTGATTTTCCGGGCAACCGGGTCATAGGCCAAGCCGGTCGCGGTCGCGGCCGGATCGGGGGTCGCGGCCTGGATGCCGTCGGTCTTGAGTCCGATGCCGGTCGATTTGAGGATCATCCCGTTGGACCCGGCGGTGTACGTCGCGGTGATCTTGAACTGATTGGGCGTCAGTTTTTGGGTCGGTGTGATGGTCGGATCGCTCGGGTTGCCGATCAGGTATCTGGCGTAAGGGTAGTTGGCGGTTTTGCCAGCGTCCGGGTCCGGGTTCGCGACACCGGCCGCGTTGACCCAAACTTCTTTATTGGCATTGACGGCGTTGATCGCGGCGGCGGTTTTGCGAGCGATTTCCTCGGGCGTGTCGTTGGAGAGAATGTCGATCGCGACGTGTCCGGTCGCGACACGGCGGATATTGGAAACCTTGTCGCTCTCGAAATCGACGATGTTGTATTCGAAGGTGACTTTGGTTTCGCCGTCGCTCAACGAGAAGTAATCGCGGTCGGTCGGCCGCATCGGGTTGCTCGAATTGAGCACAGGATGGTCCACTTCGAATCTTTGGTCTAAACGAATATCGAATTCGACGGAGAGGCGTTGGGTCGACTGGTCGTACCAAAGCCCCTCGGTCGTCGCGGAGACCAGGGTGTTGCCGCCGGGAGCCCCGGCGAGGGTGAGGTTTTCCGAAAGGACGTGAACGATGTCGAGGTCGTCGAATCGGGCGGCGACGTCGATTTTTTGGATCTGCTGTCCGACGGGGGTGCGGACCTGGACGAGGAGGCCGTTGATCGCGTTGCGGACGACGGTATTGCCGTGCACGTGAAGGCCGATCCGCGTGTAGTCCAACGTGTAAGGGGTCGTATGATCCCAGTTTTGAAAACGGGTTTCCTCGAAACTGCGCGGCGAGGCGGAGATCGCGGCGTTGGCGCTGTAGGTGATGGTATTGAAGGTGATGGTCGGTCGGGCATCGACGACGTGAATCGGATCGTAGTTCAGCTTATCGGTCGCGCTGAGCGCCCCGCCGCCGTACCGGAGGTCGGCATTGTTGATATAGTTGAGGAAGATGCCTTGTTTTTCAAGCACTTCGCGCGGCTTGGCAGAGTTGGAGGCCGTGTATTTGTTGATGAATTCGTAATCGAGGTCGTTGCGGATCACGATCCCGCCCCAGTTTCCGCCGTCCGGTTTGGTTTGCAGCGGGTTGGTGTCGCGGCCGACGGTTTCGTCGGCATAGGAGGTGATCAACACCTTGTGCCGGGGATTGCCGAGGAGCTGGATCGAGCCGCCGCTCCGGTCGATGTTCTGGTCGGAACTGCCGACGGT
>JAVBSX010000007.1:0-3474 GCA_031556455.1 Thermoguttaceae bacterium | reverse complement strand
TTCGGCACGGAGACGATTGCTGAACGTCGTCGCCGTTCTCCAAGCTTGCTCCAGAGTCTCCGCCTGCACGAGCGGAGCGAACAGAAGAACCAACAAAAGTGTCAAAATCAAACGTTTCATCCTTGAGATCCCTTCAAGAGAGGCTTCCTTACCCATCCGGTTTTATCGTCCGAAGACTTTCCGACAGATGAGAAAAAGCTCCAACAGATTCCTTATGGTGATTATTCCGGATATAATGTTTTGTTGCACGGATTGTTTGGAAAAGACCCAAAAGACCAAATATTCGCAATAAGAAAACCAGCGAATTTTTTCGTACTATACTAGGCTATAGGCGATAGGCTATAGGGCGCGGTTGGAAAACGAACCCTACAGCCTACGGTCTACAGCCTATAGCCTTAAAATTTTATGTCCCTTCAGTATTCGAAAAATACACGCTTGCTCACCATTGGCGGTTGTTGCCTCTTCGCCGTACTATGCGGATTGCTGGTGTACCGTTGGATCGCCCGGCTCGATGCCGTTCCGCCGCAACCTCCCCTGCCGATCGTCCGGGTGATCGAGTTCGCCGCCGCCCCCGAATGGGAAACGAAATCGTTCCCCGGATTCGCCAAGGAATCGCAAATCGCCAAACTGTCCTTTCGGGTCGCCGGAAAAATGATTGAGACAAACATTGTTGTCGGTGCGAAAATTCTGAAAGGCGGCATCGTCGCCCGACTCGACCCTCGCGATTACGAGCTGACCGTCAAGCGGCTCCGAACCGAATTGCAGGCGGCCGAATCCCTTTTCGATGCAATGAAAACCGGAGCCCGGCCGGAAGATATCGCCTCGCTCGAATCGCAACTTTCGGCGGCGCAAACGGCCTACGAAACCGCCGAAACGAATTTGGACCGCTTTACCGCCCTTTTGGCCGACAGCGTCGCCTCCCAATCGCAGTACGATCAGGCCAAGACCCAGTTCGAAACGGCCAAGGGTAACAAGGAAACCTTGGAAAACGAATTGGAAAAGGCGAAAACCGGCTCCCGCAAGGAAGAGATCGCCGCCGCCCAATCCCGGATCGAAGGGCTTAAAGCGAGTTTGGACACCGCCGAAAACGCCCTCGAAGATACGTTCTTAAAGGCACCGTTCGACGGAATGATCGTCGAAAAGTTTATGGAAGATCACGAAGTGCTCGCCCCGGGCATTCCCGTCGCCTCCTTTGTCGATACGAGTCGAATCGACGTCGCGGTCAGCCTGCCGGAGGAAATGATCGTTCGGACGGACGACATTCGTGGTTATCGGGTCGAATTCGAGTCGTATCCCGGCTACTTTTATCCCGCTCAATTGAAAGAGATCGGTAGGGCGGTTCAACGCGGGCGGCAGACTTACCCGCTCCAGGTCCGCGTCGATTTGGACAAGGACCAGGGTGAGGAAAAACGTTCCGTTTTTCCCGGAATGACGGCAATGGTCTTTATCGACCTGGCCCGACCGAACCGGCCGCAAACCGTGCCGCCGGCCGCCCTCCTCGGCGAAGGGGAGAGCACGGCCGTTTGGGTCCTCGAACCGGTCGAAGGCGGGCTGCCCGGCGGCGGGAAACTGTTTCGTACGGTTCGTCGCCCGGTCAAACTGCTTCGGATCGATCACACGCAGGCGGAGATCGAGAGTGATCTGAAACCGCACGAAAAAATCGTCGCCGCCGGAGCCAAATCGCTCCGCGAAAACCAAACCGTCAAAGTTGAACAATAGCGCGGAGTACCGGCTAAATGCTAATCGAAAATTCTTAATTCTTAATTTCCCCCGCTCCCCATGCTCCCCAAGTACGCTCTTGAAAATCGAACCGTCGTCGGATTTTGCGTCGCGTTGATCGTCGTCGGCGGCGTCTGGTCGTATTTCTCGATGGGGCGATTGGAAGACCCGGAATTTACGATCAAGACGGCCGTCGTCGTAACCGTCTATCCCGGGGCGAGCGCCGCCGAAGTCGATACGCGGATCACGGAAGTCGTGCAGCGGCACATTCGTCGCGTCGCGGGGGTCAAGACGACCCGGGCGGTCTCCCGGCCCGGCCTTTCGCTCATCTTCGTCGACATGCGGGATGATTTTCCGCCGCAAAATCTCAAACAGGCTTGGCAGGACTTGCGGAACAAAATGGGGGAGTTCCGGACGGAGTTGCCGATCGAAGCCCTGCCGCCGCAGGTTCGCGACGATTTCGGCGACGTTTACGGAATCATCCTCGCCCTCTCCGGGGACGGTTTTTCCGACGCCGAACTGCGGGACCGGGCCAAAGACCTGCAACGAGAACTGCTGACGGTCGATCAAGTCGGCCGGGTCGAACTTTGGGGCATCCGGCAGGAAAACGTCGAGATCAACATTTCCCGCAGCCGAATGGCCAACCTCGCGATACATCCGGCGATGGTCGCCCTCGCCCTGACGCAGCAGAATTTGCAAACCGATGCCGGACAGATGACCGTCGGGTCAGACGATATCCGGCTCACGCCCGCCGGTCGATTCGAATCGATCGAGGAAATCGGCGATTTGATCATCCCGAACGGGATTATCGACTACATCGGCGAGGGAATCGCCGCCGCGACGATGGGCGGGAATAATGCTGCCGTCGGGGCGATGCTCTCCCCTTCGGGCTCCGGGACCTCCGAGCCGATCCGGCTCCGCGACATCGCGACGATCAAACGAACCTACGCCGATCCGCCGGACGAGATCATGCGGTCCGATGGGAAATCGTCCGTCGCGATCGCGATCGCCCCGATCAGCGGCGGGGATGTGATTAAAATGGGCGAACTCGTTCAAAAGCGTGCCGAAGAAGTTTTGGCCGGTTTTCCCACAGGCTATGAACTCGACCGGGTTTGTTACCAGCCTGACAACGTCGTCGTCGCCGTCAAAACATTCGAGGACAACCTGCGGGAAGCGATCATCATCGTAACGATCGTCGTGATGATCGCGATGGGCCTGCGGAGCGGGTTGCTCATCACCGGCAGCCTGCTCGTCGTGATTTTCGGAACGCTTTGCGTCCTGCATCCGCTCGGGGTCGTGCTCCAGCGGACCTCGCTCGGAGCGTTTATCGTCGCGCTCGGAATTCTCGTCGACGACGCGGTCGTCGTCGGCGACATGATCCTGGTCAACATGCAGCGGGGAATGAACCGCAAAGACGCCTGCATCGAAGGAGCCCGGCACGTCGGCAACCAGCTGCTCGGGGCGACGATCGTCGGGGCGTTGGCGTTTTTTCCCGTGTACCTTTCGCCCGATGATACCGGGGAGTATTGCCGTGATCTGTTTATCGTCGTCGCGATTTCCCTCGGGATCAGTTGGTTCGTCGCGATGTTGCAAACGCCGGTCGTTTATTACCAGTTCGTTCATATCAAACCGGCCGGAGAAGGGGAGAAAATCAAAGACCCTCATTCCGGGCCGGTTTTTCAAGCGTACAAACGGCTGTTGATCTGGGTGTTGCACCACAAAACGATCGCGCTGGTGCTGCTCGCGGGGGTTCTT
>JAVBSX010000298.1:0-5991 GCA_031556455.1 Thermoguttaceae bacterium | reverse complement strand
CGACGTCCTTGAGTTTAAGAACCTGCATGTCGGAACCGGTCCGGAGGACGATGTTGCCGAATTGCTCGACATCGGCCAAGCGGCCGAGGGTGAGGATCGGAATATTCATGACCTGCCCGGCGGGGACCGGGGATTCGCCGATCCGGCCCGAGGCGACCTGCACGTTTTGCTCCCGGAGAACCGCCAGAATTTCCTGGACGGAACTTTTTCGCGCGGCCCTGATTTCCGGGTCGCGCCAAAGCCGCATACTGAAGGTTTTCGTATCGAAGACCATGACATCGCCGACGCCGTCGACTCGGGCGAGAGTGTCTTTGATGTAGAGGTTCGTGTAGTTGGAAAGGTAAACCGCGTCCTTGACCTCGGTGTACCCGACATCCTCCGCTTCCTCCGCTTTCGCCTCTTCCGTGAGCCGGGCGCTCAGGTCGTCTTCTTCGGTCTCATCGGAGATCATTCCCAGCAACCGGGCGACGCGTTCGAGGATCCCTTCATGTTTTTCTTTTTTGGGGCCGACCTTCTTGTCTTGCATCTGCGTTTTCATCGTCACGGAGTCGATGATACTCAGAAACATCACGAAGTTGGAGGCTCGTTTTTGGACGTTGACCCCTTGCCGCCGGACCTCTTCCGGCAGGACAGGTTCGGCTTGCTTGACGCGGTTTTGGACGTTGACCGTCGCCATATCGGGGTCGGTCCCGACCTCGAAAGTGACGGTGATCGTGCAACTCCCGTCGCTCGCGCAGGAGGAGTTGATATAGATCATGTCGTCGACGCCGTTGACGACCTGTTCGATCGGGATGCAGACGGAGTTGACCACGTCTTCGGCGTTGGCTCCGGGATAGCTCGTCCGGATTGAAACCGTCGGCGGGACGATATCCGGAAACTGCGCGACCGGCAATGTAAAAACGGAAACCAAACCGATCAGGATGATCAGGAGCGAAATCACGCACGCGAAAACCGGTCGGTTAATGAAAAAATGAGCAAACATATATCAAGATGGGAATTGGTGAACTTGGAAGGAGGATGCGGGAAACGGACTCCATTACGCCGAAGACGGCACAAGGATGCTTTATTTTTTGTTTCCGTTTTCGTTTCCTGTTTCTTTTTTGGTTTCAGTTTCGGCTTCGGTCTTGGTTTCGCTTTCGGCTTCGGTTTTGGCTTCGCTTTCGGTTTTGGTTTCGTCGGCGGTAACACTGCCGTTGCCCTTAGCATGACCGTTTCCGTTGATGAGAAGGCCGTGTTTTTTGTCGTATTCTTCCCGGGACATCGGAACGACCTTTTCGTCGATTTTCGCTTTTTGGATTCCCTGGTAAATGTAGGTTTCGCCCGGCTTCAAACCGGCGAGGATAACCCGCTCCTTGCCGTTGATCAGATCGCCGATCCGAACATTGCGGCGGCGGACGACACCGTCTTTGTCGACCAGGAGAAGAAATTTCGTGTTGAGGTCGGAGTTGATCGCCTCTTCCCGGACCAGGACGGCTTGGGGGATCATTTCGGACGGGATGCGAACCCGGCAAATCTGCCCGGGATAGATTTCGTAATTCGGGTTGGGAATTTCTCCCCGGAGAATGATCGTTCCGGTCGATTGATCGATCTCATTGTCGGACAATGTGATGTTTCCTTCGTAAGCGAAGTTGTTTTCGTCGGACTCCGCGTTGCCGAGCACGGCAATGGAAAACGTCAAACCGACCAGATTTTCTTCATCCAACATTTGAACCTTCGTGGTCGTCGTCGCGGTCGGAGCGGGCGTGACGGAGGCTTCTGACGCGGCTGGAGCTTCCGAGGCCGTCGCGTCCTGATTGAGAGGACGGATGCCGAAGGGAGCCGAAGCATTATCCGTCTCTTCTCCGGCGGCCGTTTGGGAAACGGCGATCGTGCTCACATTCCGGACGGCTTCGGTCGTTTTGTTCGCGGCGACGGATTTGCGAGATTCGGGATGTTCGGTTGCGGACCACTCTTTATGAAGCCTGTCCAGACGCCTTTGCCGATTTTCGTCCAAGCGAAT
This sequence comes from Thermoguttaceae bacterium, assembly GCA_031556455.1. Taxonomy (GTDB): domain Bacteria; phylum Planctomycetota; class Planctomycetia; order Pirellulales; family Thermoguttaceae; genus JAVBSX01. The sequence goes on along the minus strand of JAVBSX010000298.1, from coordinate 3,992 downwards.
TTTTTGAATGAATTCGTTGAAGGTCGAGTCGCTCACGTCGAAATAAACGTGAATGGGGTCCATTTTCGCGATGGTCACCAATTCGGTTCGTCCGGTTCCCGGACCGACGAGGTTTCCCCGATCAACGAGGTTGGGACCGGTTTTACCGCCGATCGGGGCATTGATCGTCGTGTAGCCGAGGTTCAATTTCGCCCGGTCGATCACGGACTGCGACTTGTCGATTTGCGCGATGGTTTCCTGGTGAATCGCAAGGCTCGTTTGGTAATCTTCCAAAGGAGTGGTTTTCGCATCGAACAGTTTTTTCGTCCGATCCAAATTGGCTTTGGCGAGTGCTTCTTTGGCGATATCGACTTTCAATTGGGCTTCGGCCGCATTGAGGGTCGCGACGTAATCGTCCGGCTCGATCAAAAAGAGCGGCTGGCCTTCCTGGACGAAATCGCCCGGCACAAACTTGATTTCCCGGAGGAAACCGGTCACACGCGCGGGAATCGAAACTTGCAGAGATCCCTTGGTGTAGCCTTGGGTGTTGATGTAAAGCTGCACATCCCGGGCATAGGATTGGTCGACGATGACCTCGGCCGGAGGCGGGGCGGCTCGTTCGGCTCTTTTTTTCGCACAGCCCGAGAAGGAAAAAAGGAGGGCGGAAACCAACAGGAAGCCGCAAACCGCCTTCTTTGAAAAAGGAATATTTGAACCAAGAGATTGATGTCGTGAGGCGAGATAGCGCATAATCCGTCAAGCAAAGAAGGGAAGGAGAAAGCACGATTGACTGTTTCGTGGGCAAGACGTGCTTTCAAGATGTAAACAAACCGATAGCCCCAGATACACAAGGAGCGCAGAAACCGTAGATTATACACACGATTGGGATTGGCAACAATGCCGGTTCTGTGAAAAAACTTCTCGCAGCCCACTGTTTTAGGCGGTTTTCAAGAATTGTGGGGGGCGGGCAGGAGAAATGCAATGTCGAGAATTTTCCGAAATTTCAGAACAAAATATCGAATCGGACAGCAGCCGGAAGCGTGAGCGCCCGGTTATCCAATACGGAAACGTGGGGCAACCCGGCGCTGACGCTTCGGTCTGCTGTTTGCCGCGTTCGACTTTACTATCCTCGAAAGGCACCGGCGTCTGCGCCGCTCGGCTAAACGGATGATTGCAGAAATCGGCCTTGACGATCCGTGATTGAATTGCGTAAGATTCGCCCGAAAATCAACATTCGAATCCCCAGCGATTGACTAATGAATTAATTTTTCTCTATTACGAACAATGACGAGCTATTCCAAACGTCTTTTCCTGTTAGCCGCGATGCTATTGTTTAGCGGCGTAGTGATTATTTGTGGATGTACTCGGTTGCATCCGTTTGGAAAACTGCCGCTCGATAAGGAGAAAAATGAAGACAAGCAGAACCCTTTCGGCCGGACGACGCTTGTTCGGGATTATGCTTCTCCCGCGAATATGACGTTGGCGGAAATCGTAGGGTTCAGCTTGGTTTGGAATCTTCGTGGAACCGGCTCCGAAGAACCTCCGGGGACGGACCGTGAGCTCGTCTTGCGGGAACTGCAAAAGCAAAACTTCGATAGTCCGAACGCTTTGATCGACTCGAAAAATACGGCAATCGTCCGCGTTCAAGGGATCTTGCCGCCGGGCATTCAAGCGGGGGACCGGTTCGACGTCAAAGTCAGCGTTCGCCCGGGGAGCGAGGTGCAAAGCTTGCAGGGCGGCCTTCTTATTCGAACCGCGCTTCGCGAAACGGGTCAGGTCGGCAACACGGTCAAAACCGATTTTTCGGTCGCGGATGCCGAAGGGGCGTTGTTGTTGAGTCCGACGGCCGACGGCAAAGAGAATCCTATGGCGCTGCTCAACGGAAAAATTCTCGGCGGCGGCATCGCGAAAAAAAGTCGACCGCTTTATTTGATGATGAAGGAGCAGCATATTTCGGAAATCATTACCGATCGAATCGCCAACCGGATCAATGAACGATTTTACGTCAAGGACGGAGCGAAAACCAAAGGGGTCGCGACGGCCAAAACCGACACGCGAATCGAATTGATCGTGCATCCGATTTACAAAGACAACATCGATCGGTACATGCAGGTCCTTCTTTCTGTCAGTTGTTACGAAACGCAAATGCAGCGGACCAAACGAATCGCGGAACTGAAGAAAAAGTTGCTCGTTCCCGAAAAATCTCAGGACGCCGCCCTGCAGTTGGAAGCGGTCGGCAAAGCGGGCATTGAACCGCTCAAGGGCGGGTTGGAAAGCGAGAACGCGGAAGTCCGGTTTTATGCCGCCGAAGCATTGGCCTACATGGGTGTGTACCAAGCCGCGCGACCACTCGCGGAAATCGCTCGTAATGAACAGGCATTTCGCGTTAGGGCCTTGAGCGCACTGAGCGCGATGCAAAGCGACCTCGAAGCGGAAACCAGCCTGCGAGAACTGTTGAACGAAAGCAGCGCCGAAACCCGGTACGGGGCGTTCCGAGCGCTTTGGTACCGCAATCCGAACGACCTGGCGATTCGCGGGGAGACGCTCGGCAAAGACGAATCGTACCGTTTCGCCTACCACGTTTTGGAAACCAACGGCCCGCCGATGATCCATATCACTTACGCCAAGCGTCCGGAAGTCGTCCTTTTCAATTCGGATATTCGGATGTCCCCGAATTTCATTATCGATGCCGGAATCTCGATCCTGGTTCGCAGCACGGGGCCGGATGAGGTCGTCGTTTCCCGCTTGAATCCGGGCGGAATGGACGAACGGCGAACGGTGACGATGCAGCTGGACGAGGTGATCCGGGCGATTAGCGAATTGGGCGGAACATACCCGGATGTCGTCCAGTTCTTGCAGGAGGCGGCGAACCAGAAAGCGCTCCCCTGCCGGTTGGAAGTCGACCGTTTGCCGCAAGGAGGCCGGATTTATACGCGGCCCAGCGAATCATACGCCGAAGAGGAACGGAAAAAGACGTTCTGGGAACGGCTTCGTCCCGGCTCCAAAAAGACGGAAAACGCCGCCGAGGAGGATGAGACCGAGGAGCTTTGATCCAGCTTCGAATCCCTTATGAGTACCGGCGTCTGCGCCGCTCGGCTAAACAGGTCGATTCGCAAATTGGCTTTGTCGATGCGCTAACCGGAGAAGGTGTTCTTGTCCGTGATTTGGTTCAGTTTCTCGCAAAACCGTTGAAAGCTGGGGGATTGGTTGCGTGCGGCATCGACATGGGGGGAGATGCGTTCAGCCCATTCGAATTTGACTCGGCCGATTTCGGGGTAGCCGATCGCGCTCAGCCGGTCCGACCCGCCGCGATACACGGCATCGGCTAAAAACTCCCAGGTCCCGCAAATGCTGTCTTGGACGTATTGCTCCAGCACCGCGTCCTTCGCGAAAGGATAGGCGATCTTGACGGCGGTCCGGTCTCCCAACAACCAGGCCTCCCCTTCTTCGACGGCGAGCGCGAAAACGGCCTGAGGCTTCGGCTCGCAGTCGTCCAAAAGGCTTTCCAATTGCGAAAGGAATATCTCGTAATCATGGTAGTCGATGTCGACGACGACGACAATGACTTTCGGTTTCGAGCGGGAGAAGGCGTTGGCGTAATTCCGCAACTGGGCCCGCAACGTCTCGAACAGCAGTTCGTCCCAAGGAATCGTGCGTGCCCGGTCGCGCGGCATTTTCGCCATCATCCGGTGTTTCAATTCCTGGATGTTGATGATTCGATACCGCCGCGGTTCTTCGCGGTTTTCCAGGATTCGCGGCACCAAATGTTCAAGCATCCGTTTCCCGGAAGCGTCTTCGACAAGGATTTCCAGTTGCATTGTGTTCAAGGACAAAGAGCCGCGACCTCCGGTCGCGAAAGGAATTTGAAATTCTGTAATACTTCAGCCGTTTGGAGTTTTTTGGAATAAAACCCCGCTGTTCGTCATTTCGAGCGAAGCGAGAAATCTCACCCTCGCCGAAAGGCTCGGAATTCCGGCCCTCGCGCGAGGGTGAGATTTCTCCTTGCGCTACGC
>JAVBSX010000346.1:0-30984 GCA_031556455.1 Thermoguttaceae bacterium | reverse complement strand
GAGAACGATTTCAGCGGCCTCGGCATTCTCGGCCAAGGGGCGGTGTCGCAGTACGATTCCCAGGCCGGTTATCTCGGCTCGCACGCCGGGCTCGGCCGCCAGTGGTGCCTCCGGAACGGCTGGGTGCTCGACACGTACGGCAAATTTTTGTGGGCGTGGCAGAATTCGGACAATGTGAGCGTGTTCGGCGACGACGTGCGGTTCGGCAGGATGAATTCGTACCGCAGCCGGCTTGGGTTTCGGCTGGCGTGCGTGCAGCAGCGCTTTTTCGCGCCGTATGTCGGGGCGGCGTGGGACCACGAATTCGACGGCGACGCTCCGGTGACGGTGAACGGCGTCGCGATCGAGGCCCCGACGTTGCGGGGCGACACGGGGATGGGGGAGTTGGGCGTGGTGCTGTGGCTGCGTCAAAACGTGAGCCTCGATTTGGGCGTGCAAGGTTACTGCGGCATCCGCGAGGGAGCGAGTGGCAGCGGGGCATTCAAGTGGGTCTTTTAGCGAGCGTCAAAACGAGCCGCCAAAAAACGAGCCGGGACCTACGGTCCCGGGCACGTTCATAGCGGGAAACGCCGCAATTGAAGACGGAGACAGCCCGGGACCGCAGGTCCCGGCTCGTGATTGCACGCGGCTCGTCGTGGGGCGGCTCGTTGTGTGATTGTCTTTCGCCGGGCGGGTGTGTAGAATTAGGGTGACGTGCTTCGTTACGTTTTTCACTCCCCTGCCCTCCCCTTTTGGTTATGTCGAAAGAGCCTATCGTTTTGAGTTCGGATCAAAAGCGACGCATTTTTCAGGCGGTCGGCCGCCGGGTCGCTTCGATCGTTACAAAGACTCCGGGCGTCAAGCTGCGTTCGGAACTTGACGATTTGACCGGAAAAACCGTCTTGGGGGCCTTCGTCAGCCTCAAACGCCGAGGGCAACTCCGTTCCTGCATGGGCTGCCTCGCCGAAGCCTTTCCGTTGGTCGATGCCTTGGATAACGCCGCCGCCCGGGCCGCCCGGGACGATCCGCGTTTCTCCCCCATCACCCCGGCCGAACTGCTCGAATTGGATATGGAAGTTTGGGTCCTCTGGGGGATCAAACAAGTTCATGTTTCCGGCAAAGAGCGGACCGGAGCGATTGAAATCGGTCGACACGGCATTATCCTCGAACGGAACGGGAATCGCGGGCTGCTCTTGCCCGGCGTCGCCCTCGAATTCGGGATGAACGCCGAAGCCTTTTTGGAAGCTTGTACCAACAAGGCGAATCTGCCTCCCGGATCCTGGGCCGAGGATTCCGTCCGGTTTTCAACATTCGAAGGGCTCGCGATCGGCGGCCCGCTTTCCGAGGTCGAGATTCGCGATCCCGCGACGCGTGCGACGATCGGCCGGAGCGGACCTCGGGCGACGACGCTCCCAAAACCGGAAGGACCTTCGATCACCGATGTCAAAAAGCTTTGCGAGATGTGTCAAAGCAATTTTTTTCTTTGCCTCGAACGAATGACGCCGAGTTATGTTCGACCGGACGCTTTCGACGGCAACGTCGCCGGAATCGCGATCTCGGTGCAGTTTCCGGACCGACCGCTCATGGTTTGTTCGAAGATCGGGATCAATAACGACGTTCCGCTGCAATCTTCGCTGACCGAGCTGGTGATGGTGTTGACGCAGCAGGTGCTACGGTTCGGGGCGACGCACCAGGAGCGATTGGACGCCCAGTTCGATCTGACCGTGTTTTGGGACCCGGTGATTCAGGGGACGGCGGAAAATCACGACCTTTCCCATGTCGATCCGTTGCGGCGGAGTTTGATGGTCGCCTCGGGGAGCGGCTGGGTCCTTCAATACAACCCGGAAGTCCCGATGCCCGCGATCTTGAAGGAATCGCTTGAGTTCTTGCAGGTGAGCGACCGTCGGGAAGCGCAGCTCATCACGTTCGAAACGGTTTCGACGACGCCGCATTTATTGGCTTCGAGCCTCTCGAAGCCGATTCTCGGACCGGCGGAGCGGCAGCCGGCGGTCGCGGGTTCGTTTTATCCGAGCGACGCCGCCTTAATGAACGCCGAGCTGGATCGGATGTTCGCCCCGGGGCCGATTACGGCGGAAGAAGGGTTTTTCGGCTCGAACCGCCCGCAGCCGGAACCGTTGCATGGGGCCCATGTTCCTCCGGGCGGCGACCCGAGCGGGGGAGTCCGTTTCGGCAGCGGCAAGAAGAAACGGCGATTTTCGCATCCCGGGGCATATTATTCGGCGGCATTGGCCCCGCACGCCGGTTGGGTTTATTCCGGACGGCTGGCCGCCCAAACGCTGGGCCGGATCCATTTTCCCGAAACCGCGATTATTTTCGCCCCGAAACATCGGCCCGGTGGGCCGGACTGGGCGGTCGCCCCGCATCGGAGCTGGGTTTTGCCGGGACAGAATGTCGAATCGGACATCGAACTGGCGCGGGGCATCGTCGAAGCGGTCGACTTGATGCAACTGGACGCCGTTGCCCATGCCCAGGAACATGCGATCGAGGTGCAGCTGCCGATCATCGCCCAGCTGTCCCCGGAGACGAAAGTGGTCGGCATCGTGATGCACGGAGGGATGTGGGAGGTGTTGCAGGAAGGGGCGATGCAGTTGGCGGGGTTTTTGCGGCAGCTCCCGCAAATGCCGCTTTTGATTATCTCCTCGGACATGAACCATTACGCTTCGGAGGAGGCGACGCGGAGTGTCGATCGTCTGGCCTTGGACGCGATCGAGAGTCTGAATCCCGAAACGCTTTTGGAGACGGTCGCCGATAACCGCATTTCGATGTGCGGGGCGTTTCCGGCGGCGTTCGTGCTCGAAACCTTGCGGCAATTGGATTTGCTGCACGAGTGCATCCCGGTCGGTTACACGACCAGCGCCGAAGCCTCGGGCGATAAGAGCCGGGTCGTCGGTTACGCCGGGCTGCTGTTTCGTTGAAAGACGAACCGTCTTTGTGTTTTTTATTCCAACTAACGAGCCGGGACCTGCGGTCCCGGGCTGTCCGCACTCGTGTTGAGACATTTCTCTCTATGTACGTTCCCGGGACCGCAGGTCCCGGCTCGTTGTTGCGTTGGTTGCGCGGTATCAAGAAAAAAATAAGCGGAGAGGACAGGATTTGAACCTGCGGAGCCCTTACGAGCTCACGGGTTTAGCAAACCCGCGCATTCGACCACTCTGCCACCTCTCCGAGCGTTTCCCCAAGATACCGGAAAAACCGGCTTTCTTCAAGGGCGGAAAATCGAAAATTCTTGAAAAAACCCTGATTTTGCCCCCTCAATTGCTCTTGTACGGGATTGCGGAATTTCTTACCATTCGTGCCTCTCAAAGTTCCCATTTCTCGAAATTTCACTTTTGAGGTGAAGATGTTGAAGATTTCGGCACAGGCCTTACTCCTTACGATATTCCTCGGATGCGCGGCCGATTCCGCTTTGGCCCAACCACAAGGCGGGAATCCTCGGGCGGCGGTTGCGCGCCCCGAGGTCGCGGCCGTTCCCGTTCCGTTGCACCGAAAAATCTATCCGATTCAAAATATTCCCGCCGATGAGGCGCGCGCCCGGCTGCGGAACCTGTTGCCGGAGGATTTGGCCCGTTTAAGCCTCCTTTTGGTTGATCCGAAGGCGAACGACCTGTTCGTCCAGGGACCGAAGGGGACTCTGGAGATCGCCGACCGGTTGCTCCCCCCGATGCAGCATTTCAACGAGGGGATTGCGGTCGGGGTTGTGCCGACGACCGAAGCCTATTCCCAAACGCCGCCGCCTCGCAACCTGCCCCCCTCCCCTCCCCCGAGTCCTGCTCCCTCTCTCCGCAACGAGGCGGGGGTATATCGGCAGGTCGGCGTTCAAGGGGACGAGATTCAGGATAACCGAATTTCCCAGTCGAATCAGGTCAGTTTCGTTCCCCCCGTGCCCGCGCCGAATGTCGGGGAAACGGACGCCGCTCCTTCGTACCCCCCCTCTCCCCTTCCTGCCCCCTCCCGGGAACCGGCCGCCGCGGCGACCCCCTCCCCTGCCCCTCGGGAGAAACCCGCCCCGGCCGCGCCGCCGCTCGGACAGGAATCCGCCCGGAAAAAATCGGACGCCCCACCCGCCTGCTCGAAGGTTTATCGCTGCGTCGTCGAAGACGTCGTCGCCTTCGAGAAGGAACTGTACCAATATTTCGGGGATGATCCGACGATCACGATTTCCTTTTCCGAAGAGAAAGAAAGTCGGGTTTTGAAGGTTTCCGTGTTGGCTTCGGAAGATACGCAAATGCAATTCGGACAAACCTTGCGCCAAATGGGGGTCTTGCTTCCTCAAAATCGGAATGCGGAAGGAGATCATAACGGCAACGTTTTGGAGGTGGTCGGCGAGGAAACCGTTTTTCAAAAAGATATTCCCAAAAGCCGGAATACCTATGTTCCGCGAAAAGTCAGCCCCGGAAGAATCGACCGTGCTTTGCAGGCCGCCTTTGAACGACGGCTGGTTCGAAAGAACGGCCCGCCCGAAAAAACGGAAACCCCACAGGAATCAGGACTCGCCCGGTATGATTTGATCCTCCAGAAAGAGGAGCGGACAAAAGGTTGCAGTATTGAAATCGATTTCGACAATAAACGGATCCTCCTTGAAGGAGACCGGGACGTTTGCGAGCAGATGATAAAATTGATTCAGGTGATCGACCAGGAGCGGCCGCCCGAGGGAATCGAACGGAAAATCATTCGGATTCGGGCCGCCGGCAGTGCTGCTTCGGCAGGTCGGAGCATCGACCCGCTCGCGAGATCGCGGCGTCCGGCCGAACCGGCGGCCGTCAAACAGCCGATTCGGCAGGTCGTTTACAAAATGCAGCAGGACGAATCGGCGGGTGAAACCGGCGGTTTCGGCGGCGGCATGCAGCCTTTCGGACCGGGGATGCCCGGGATGGGCGGTCCGGAAATGGGGGCGTTCGGAGCTCCGGGATTCGGCCCGAATGAAGGCGGGCCTTACGGCAATCGCGGCGATGGATTCGATTTGCCGCAAACCCTGAACATCGTCCCTTTGCCGGCGCTTGATATCATCCTGTTCGAGGGGACTCCCCCGGAATTCCGTCGTCTCCAGAAAATGATCACCGACATCGAGGAATTGATGCAGGCATCGCAGGCGGATATTGTCGTTTGCGAACTGAAGAACACCGATTGCATTTCGATGAACGAAATGATTGCCGATGTCTTCCGTTACATGTCGTTCCTGACCAAGCAGGGAGCCGTCCAGCTTTTCCCGCTCCGGAATCCGAATTCGATTCTTTTGGTCGGTTGGGGGAAGGCCCTTGAAGATATGAAAAAGTTGATCGAAACGCTCGATCAGCCGATTTCGGAGCCCGGGAGCCGTTGGAAGGCGATCCGGCTGCAATACGTTTCGGTGACCTATGCCGCCCAGATCGTACGGAACATGTTCCCTACGGTTCCGAATGTCGCTCCGTCCGCGAATCCTTATATGCCTAATCGCGGTTATGCCTGGATGCCGCGGATTCGGGTCTTCGCCGATCAGCGGACGAATTCGCTCCTGGTCGAGGCGGGCAAGAATGACCTGCAGGAGGTCGAGCGGCTCGTCCGCGATTTGGATATTTACAAAAGCGGGCCTCAGCTGACCGTTAAGTCCTTCAAGATGCGGAATTCCCTGGCCGCCGATCTGGCCGTGACGTTGACGCAGATTCTTTCGCCCGGAGCGTCCGGAATCGGCGTAACGAACGACGTCAAGATCCCGGAATTCGTGATCGAGAAAGTGGACGCGGGGAGCCGGCGGATGATCGAATCGGGGATTTTGTCCGATGTCAAGATCGTTCCGGATCCCCGCAACAACGTCATTGTCGTGACCGCCCCGCAATATGCGATGTCGTTGATCGAGGAAGTGATCAACATGCTCGATATTCCCTCGGCGGTCGCGCAAATCAAGATGTTTCAAATCCTCAACGGCGACGCCCGGCAATTGCTGAGTGTGCTGACTTCGATTATTCCCGCCCAACTTCAAGGGCAACTCGGGCCGCAGTTGGCCGGGACCGAGGGGGAGAATAAATTCGTCCCCTTGCAGTTCGCGACCGATAGCCGGACCAATACGATCATCGCGACCGGTGCGGAGAAAGATTTGATGGTGGTCGAAGCGCTCATCAATCGTTTGGACAGCGACGACGCGGACCGGCAGCGGACTTACAAGGTTTACCAGTTGAAAAACGCCCAGGCGAACGATATCGCGGGGGCGATCCGGCGATACATGGAGGAAAAACAGCTCCTCAATAATGTCGCACGAGGGGCGGTCAGTCCCTACCTGCAGTTGGAAGAGGCGATGATCGTGATTCCGGAGCCGACGAGCAATTCGCTGATCATCGAAACGATGCCGAAGCATTACGACGAGGTCGAGCAGTTGATCAAGGACCTCGACCGGGCTCCGGACCAGGTCATGATCCAGGTTCTGATCGCGGAGATCACCTGTTCGGACACCGACGAGCTCGGTATGGAGTTCGGAATCCAGGATTCGATCCTTTTCAACCGGAGCACGTTCGACAAATCGGTCAGCGGCACGAGGAAAACGACGACGACCAACGGCGGGATCACGACGGTGGTCGAGGAGCCGATTTACGTCCCGGCGGGGGACGGCATGCCCGGATTTCTCTTCAACGACGATTCGGTGACGAACGGCAATTCGATGGGGAACGATCTCAATGCTCTTTCGTACCCGACGGTGGGAACGGTCGCCCCGCAGCTTTTGACGAATTTCGCGACGGGCCGGGTCAACACCGACGCCGGGTTCGGCGGGATGGTGTTTTCGGCGAGCAGCGCTGCGGTCAACATCATGATCCGTGCCTTGCAGGAAACGAAGCGGCTGGAGATCCTTTCGCGACCGCAAATCACGGCGATGGACAACCAGTTGGCGTTTATCCTGATCGGCGAAAAGGTTCCCCGGGTTGCCGGGAGCGATTTGACCACGGCCGGTGTTTCCAGCAAAGTGGACATGGAAGAGGTCGGGCTTATGTTGATGGTGACCCCGCGCATCAGCCCGGAACGGAAGGTGGTGATCGATATCGGGGCGGAAAAATCGAAGGTCGGGAGCCTGGTCGACGGAATCCCGATTCCGAACGCATCGGGCGGCTCGGTCATGTCGCCGAAAATCAGCGCGATTACGGCCAAGACGCAAGTGAGTGCCGCCGACAATGAAACGGTGGTGCTTGGCGGGCTTTTGACGAAGGATACGCAAAAAATACACAGACAAGTTCCGCTCCTGGGAGATATTCCGGTTCTCGGAAAGCTGTTCCAGTACAACAGCAGTACGATCCGAAAGACGGAACTGTTGATCATTCTGACCCCGCGTATCATTAAAAACAGAGAGGACGCGGAACGGATCAAGCGGGAGGAGGCTGCCCGAATGAGCATGAGTTTGCGGGATGTCGTTCGGATGCACGGTTCGCCGAACAGCGACATCGGCATTTGGGATGCGACCGCGGAGTATCCGGTGACCGGCGGAGTCGAGCCGGTTTACCCTGCTCCGGTTTTGATGCAGGAGCTGACGCCGATCGAGACGCCGAAACCATCGTCCCCGTGAGAGGACCGAGACGTGGTGCGACGAAAAAACGCGGGACACCGAAAAACGCGGAGTACCGGCTAAATGTTAGATGATCCAATGATAAAAAAGATTTCAATCATGCGACAGAGATTTTTATTTTTCTTTGTATTGATTCCGTTGTTCGGCGGGTGCAGTTCCGTTCCCGCACCGCAATCGTTCAAGGAAATTTTCGTTGAAGAAAAACCGAAAACACCCAAAAGAATGGTCGGTTTTTGGAATTGTTATTCCCAAACCTCCGAGAATGGTTCCGTGCTTCGCGGAGTGGGGGGGCGGATCCTTTTTTATTCGGATAACAAATCGAAGAAACCGATCAAGGTCGACGGCGAAATGACGGTATTCCTTTTCAACGCCGAAGAGGAACTGCCGGAATTGAGCAAACCGTTCCGACAGGCGATTTTCAAGCCGGAAACGATCGAATTGCATTATCGGAAGGACGACAACGGGCTCTGCGGCTACGAATTTTTCGTTCCCATCGACAGCATCGACAATGAGGAAATGAACCTTTTGGTGTTGGCGAAATTCATTGACAAACGCAAAGGGGAATCGATTTCTTCGAGTTCCACTCCCCTGGTCCTGATCGGAAAGCCGAAAACACCGAAAAAATCGATGCAGCCGGAGAGCGATTATCCGGAGGCTTGGGCGAAAGACGATCCTCGGAACCGGGCCGGAGAACGCGGCAGCGAAAGAGAACTCCTCGACGAGCGAAAATACGACGACGAACGGAGTCGGAAACGGGACGATTCCGACGGAGCGATTCGTCAGGTGGGCTACCGATCGGTGAAGGAAGCCCGTTATACTGATGAGGAAGACTCGCGGGAAAATTTTTCCCGCCGGGTCGAATCGATCACGCTGCCGGACTATTACGCTCGGGCCTTGATCAACGAAGAAAGAGAACGCCAGGGCCGAAGCTCCCGGCATGTCGAAGACGAAGGGGCCTCGAATGGGAATCGCGGAACAATCGATTCTTCCGAAGCGGTCCGTCCCTATTTTTACGAAGAAGAAATCGAAGAAAGCAATTTTCCGTACCGCTCCGAGAAGGAATCGTTCGGTCGTTTCGAGCAGGAAAGGAATCGGCCACGCCTCGCCTCCCGGGAGGCGAGAGAGGCGGCTTGGGAATCCCAAGGTCGGGCTAACGCGACCCGCTCGGGCTATCGAGAGGCGGAGCGAGCGTCGGAGTATTCGGACGAGGTTTCGGAACGACCGGGGCGTTCGGCTGTTGAGCCTCCAATGAATCCAAGAGACTGGAAGAAGAATTTCCTAAATTCAGTGAATTCGGTGCGGGAAGTTCCGTGGGAGACGGAGCGGCAGGATTCGACGGCTCCGGCATACTCCCGATCCGGAGTTCGTTCCGAACCCGATCGATCCCCGGCTCCATCTTCACCATCATCTCGACAACTGCCCTATCCCGATCGGACGGAACTGTTCCCTGCAGGACCAGAGTCTCGTCATGAAGCTCAAGTGTTATATGGCCTACCCCGAGGGCGCTGAAGCGGGATTGAATTCCCTTGTTGAGACGAACGATCCGTTGTTGAAATTCGGCATGGCCCAGGCTCACCGGATATTCCTTGAAATCGATCGCGAGCCGGGGAGGATACATGCGATCGGAAAGCTCGATGGTTCCCGTGTTTTCGTCGATCGCCTCGACGATCATGTTCGAATAAAAATCCTCGTTCGAAAAATCGTCCGCCGCGAGCCGGGAAGTGCTCTCAAAGCCGCCCGTTTCGCGCATGACCGCCCCGAGTCGTGAGCCCATCCCTCCTTCGGGGCCGGCCAAAGTACGCAGCTTGTTGATCGGGGAATCCCGCATCAACTTCTTGGTCATCACGCCGATCCCGACGTTCGACATCACGTCTTCGACGCTGCCGCTCCCCATGATATCCTCTCCGCTGGAGAAAAAGGCGTTCGATTGCTCCGCCGCTCCAGCCGTTTGGGTTAGTCCCAATAAAATAAAACAGGCAAGGCAGGAAAAAAATATCGAAAATACTGAATATCGTGTCATGGGAAAGGGCTCCGTGATCAATTTTTTCAGACTGCACCCCATTCTTAAAGTGTACCACACTTTCGGTTGAAATCAAATCTTTCGGACCGGTTGTTCCCAAACCGATTTTCCGGTATAAGCATATTACGCATCATGTACTACTAGCCCCAAGCGTCAGCGCGGGGTGATATTTGGCGCTCAGCTCTCAGCGGCTTAGCAGCTTAGAAGACAGTTTTCGAAGCCGCTAAGTCGCTAATTGACGCTCTCCAACCCCCTGATTGCCCATGTTTATCGGCCCGGTTTTTACACGAGAAGTGACGATTGCCCCGCGACGCCCTCAAACCTTCGTCGTTCGGGTCGTTTACGGTTTGCTCCTTTTGCTGCTTGTCTCGACCGCCTGGTTGGTCGTAACCGGAACGCAACTGATCCGGGACACGGGGGACTTCGCCCGCTTCGCCTCGACGCTCTTTCTGCTCATCGCCCCACTACAGTTGGTGCTGACCGTCTTTTTTTCCGCCCTGCTCCCGGCCGGAGCCGTCGCCCAGGAAAAAGACCGCAAAACGTTGATCCTGCTCCTTCTGACCCGAATGTCCGGCTCGGAGCTTGTTCTCGGAAAGCTGCTGGCCAGCCTTTTGAACGTTTTTTCGATCATCGTCATTTCGCTCCCCGTTTTGATGCTGACCGCGATTTTGGGCGGAATCTCCTACCCGCAAATCGTGCGTGTGCTTTTGGTTACGTTTTTCGCCGCCCTCGCCTGCGGCTCGCTCGGGTCTTGTATCGCCCTTTGGCGCGACAAAATGTTTCAGGCTCTGGCGACGACGGTGCTGATTCTCGTCTTTTGGTTCGGTTTTTGGGAAGCGGTCGGCTTCGGCCTGTTCGGGCAAAGCTGGTTCGGTTTTTCCAGCACTTCGATTGCCGCCGCCTTCAGCCCTTGGCGAGCCGTTCTCGCCGCCTGCGGGCCGGTGATCGATTGGACGACGGCCGATCAGGGGATCCTCGAACGGTTTCTCGCTTTGCTCGGCCCGATTCGAGGATTTCTCGCGGTCTGTCTCGGTTTGACGATCCTGATCAACGGCGTCGCGATCGGCCGGATTCGTATTTGGAACCCGTCGCGGGAAACACAAAGCGTGACCCGGGAAGAAGACACTTGGCGGAAGGAAAACGAGCTCGCCGCCGCGACCGCCGAGGCGACCGCGATCGACGGGGCCGTCGCGGAAACGACGGCGGAAGCGGAAGAAACCGAACGCTATCTCGAATCGAAGGAGCCGGGCAAGGTCCGGCACGCCTGGGACAATCCGATCATCTGGCGCGAAATCTGCACCAAAGCCTACGGCAAGCGAATGTGGATCATCCGGGCCGCGTACCTGCTGTTCTTCGCGATGTGCACGATCGTTCTTTTCGGAGTGCTGAAAAACAACGTCGCGGTTTCGATCGACCAATGGGCCGGGCCGATGATCCCGCTCTTTTTGCTCTCCCTCGTCCTGGTCAACGCCCAGGCCGTCACCTCCCTGACCTCCGAACGGGACGGTGGTACCTTCGATCTGCTGCTCGTGAGCGACATCACCCCGAAAGAATTCGTTTACGGAAAGCTCGGCGGGGTCTTTTGGAACGTCAAAGAGATGGTGCTCCTGCCGATGCTCCTTTGTGTGTACCTGTACTGGAATCAGGGAATCGACCTGACTCTTTTGTCTTTCATTTTCGTCGGGCTTGTCGTTTTGTACGCGTTCGTCGCAATGGTTGGCGTTCATATCGGAATGCACTATTTGAACACCCGAAGTGCCGTCGCGATGAGCCTCGGGGTCATATTTTTCCTCTTTATCGGAATTTCGACCTGTATGTGGATCATGGTCGCGTTTAGCGGTTCGTTTGAAACGCAGCTGCAACCGTTCCTCGCCTTTATGGTCGGCGGCGGGATCGGGCTGTACGTGACGCTGGGAGCGAAAAACCCTTCGAGCGCGATCCTGTTGGCGTCGTTTATTCTGCCGATCGCGACGTTTTATGCGATCACCAGCCTGCTTTTGGGCCAATACCACCTCGTTTTTATCGCCGTGCTCGGGGCCTACGGTTTTACGACGCTCTCGATGTTGATTCCGGCGGTCGACGAATTCGACGTCGCAACCGGCCGAACGACCGCCGATTGATCGGGGCGGTCAAAACATCGTTTGGTGCATGCTACGACTACAGCACCAAAGCCAATTTTGTGAGTCGGGCCGTTTAGCCGAGCGGTGCAGACGCCGGAGTTCCAACGGGACGGCAACAATTTTAATGTTGGTCGGGTACTAGTAAAATATTATTGCGAATCTGGGTAAGATTGCCCCAACGGGGCAACAACAAGGTAGCCGGAGGTGAGCGGTACTCCGCGAACCCCCGGTGATCGGACGGAGAAACCAGTCGTCCCCAACGGGGGCGCACAGGGCGGTTTTTTGTGGCACCCCGTTGGGTTGCATTTGGCTTGGTGCTTTGTTTCCGGGGGTTCCGCGAGTACGCTGCACCCCTGGCTACCTTGTGGGCCCCCGTTGGGGGCGGGAAAATCGCCCCGAAAACTTGACGACACCCGCTCAAAGTCCCCGGCCAAAAGTCGCCTTGCCCGGCAACCCGCAGATGCTACAATCGCGACATGAAATTTTAAGAAAACGGTATCGAGGTTTCGACCGCAAAAGCAATTCCCCCTCGTTTTTACCGGTCGCGTTTTCAAAACCCCCGCGTTTTTCAGCGTCAAACCGACAAGGCAGCCGCAAGTTACGGATCGGAAAACACAATTGCTACAGGCCGGGAATGGCGGAAAGCCCGTTCAAAATTTTGCACAGCACAAGAGTATGAACCTTTTTCTCGGAATCGATCTCGGCTCGACCTCGCTCAAGGCGATCATTTACGATCAGCGAGGCAATCTCATCGCACAAGGGGCGAGGCCGACGCTTCGGTTTCATCCGAATCCGGAACACCCGGAATGGACGGTTTGGGACCCGGAACAAATCTGGAACGACACCGCCGCGGCCGTACGGGACGCCGTCGGCGGGCTCGGCGATCCCTCGGCGATTCGCGGGCTGGCCGTCACCGGCATGGGAATGGACGGCGTTCCGATGAGCGAAGAGGGACAATGGCTCTATCCGTTTATCAGCTGGCACGACCCGCGAACCAAACCGCAATTCGATTGGTGGTGCGAGCACATCACCCCGGAAAAAACGTTTTCAATCGGCGGCAACCCGGTTTGGCCGATCAACTCCGCCCTGCGGATGCTTTGGGTTAAGGAAAACGAGCCGGACATTTTCCGCCGAACTTACAAATGGTTGTTGATCGAAGACTTTCTCAATTTCCGGCTGAGCGGAAGGTTCAATACCGATTACAGTATGGCCTCTTGCACGATGCTGTTCGATCAGACGAGGCAAACCTGGTCGGACGAAATGTGCGAACTCTCCGGCATCCCGCGGTCGATTTTGCCCGAAGCGCTCCCGAGCGGCAGCCGGCTCGGGGAAATCACGCCCGAAGCGGCCCGGGCGACCGGCTTGCGGCCCGGAACGCCGGTCTTTTTGGGTGGGCACGATCACCTCTGCAGCGGCATTCCGGTCGGGGCCTTCCGCAACGGCTCGGTCATGGACATCACCGGCACGTGGGAGACGGTTCACATTATTTCGGAGCGGAAGGACGCGAGAAACGCGGCTTCGAACACTCCCCTCGCCTCCCCTCCCACGTCTCATTTTCTCGATCCCGCGCTTGCCCATCGGGGTGTGACGGTTCAGTCGCATGTCGTCCCGAACCGTTATTCGATGTGGGGCGGCAACCCGGCGGGAGAGATGCTCGAATGGTACCGCCGCGAATTCGCCTCCGCCGTGCGGCCGGACGGTTCGCTCGAAGTCTTGGACTGGAAAACGCTGATCGATTTGGCCGCCGCTTCCCCGCCCGGAGCGGGCGGGGTTCTCTTCTTGCCGCACTTGGGCGGCTCGTCCTGCCCGGTGGTCGATCCGCGTTCGCTCGGGGTTTTTATCGGGATGAGCAGCCGGAGCAAGCAAGGGGATATGGTCCGGGCCGTTTTCGAAGGGCTCGGTTTCCAGTTTCTCGAAACGGTCCGGGCGATGGAGCAGGCAACCAAGGCTGATGCCTCGGAATTGATCGCCGTCGGCGGGGCGATTCGCAACGCCTTTTGGATGCAGAACAAGGCGGACATGGTCGGCCGCCCGCTCCGTGTTCCCGAAGTCGAGGAGGCGACGGTGCTGGGGGCCGCGATTTTGGCCGGGATCGGTTCCGGGGTGTACCGGGACGCGGAAGATGCCTTTGCCCAGGTTGCACGGGAGAGCACGCTTTACGAACCGAACGAGAAATTGACGCCGTATTACGCCGATCTGTTCGAACTGTACCGGGACCTGTACCAGGCGACGGCCCCGGTCAATCACGCGCTCTTCGAACGAAATCATTCGAGAGAGGTTCAAGAGACCGCATAGCAGCCGGTTAGTTTTACTGATCTTACATCAATAGGCGCAAGCCGATTGTTGTGTCCGTTTCATTCCGCTCCGTCGACCAAAACGACGCGGCGTAATTCGTAGGTGCTGCCCGGGCCGCCGGAAAATTTGAAACGGGGCGAATCGTTCAGGGAACGCAGCCTCACCGGTTCGGCGATCACCGTCCGGCCGATCTCTTCGCCGTCGACATACCCGGTCAGTTCGTTGCCGCATCGCTTGAGCTTCAGTTTGTACTCCCGGCCGGGCTCCCATCGCGGGGCAACGGAATCCCCCAGCGGTTCGAAACCGTTTTCCGTAAAACCGACCAGTTGCGAACCTTCCGGAGTAACCCGCAGCCCGAGACTCTGCTGCAACAACGGGGCGGACGAAGGGCCGATCGCAAGGACGAGCGGAGCATTTTCTCCGCGGCTTTGCATCGAACATTCCAACGAACAATTCTCGCCGAGCGCGTATTCGACGACCGGGGCGACTTCGCGGTAGGCGGCGACCTGCGTGATACCGAAACGAAAGCAGTCGTCGCCGAACGCGGAAAAGGAAAGCGTTTTTTTCGTCGGTTCCCACGGAGTTCGCAGTGCGACGAGAAAGTTCTTCTGCTCGGAGACGCTCCACTCGCAAGCGGTCGCAACGAGTTCCTCGCCGACTTTCGAGACGGCCCAGGCGTCCGCCGTACAACCACCGTCGCGGCTCGGCGTCGCGCCGTCGTTGAATCCGAGCGAACCGGGAACGGTCCGCCAAGATTCCGGGTTAAGCGGGTCGTCGAGGTCGAAAACGTAGACTCGCTGCACGGCCGTCGGATCGTTGACCCACGGAATCTGCCAGGTCGAATAATACCCCTGATCGCCGAACTGGAACCCGCCGCCCCCTTCTTCCTGGTTGCGAACGAGAACCGTCGCATCGCCGATCGCGCGATGATCGACCGTGATGTCGAGGTTCGGCAGAATGACGCCGCGAATGTCCATATCCTCAGCGCCGTGATTCCAGATCAAAACGTAATCCTTCGTTTTTTGTCGCGTGTAAACCCGGGCGCAATTGGCCCGCCCGCCGTTTTTGTTGTCGTCCGGGTTGCGCGGATAATCGAAGAAGATCGTGTGCGGCTCACCCCAAGGCCCCGCGAAACTTTTCGTCCGCGAACGAATCACGCAAAGATCGTGCAATTTCCAATCGGCGAACCCTTTTGTGCCGTCGCAAACCGTGTACACCAGGCAAGGCGTGCCGTCCAGATCGCGAAAAACGAACGGGTCCCCGGCGTAGGTTTTTCCCTCGGGAATGTCGACCACGAGCCCGAGGCGTTCCCAATTTGTCGCCCCGGGACGTTTGCGGACCCCGAAAATTCGCGAGTACGAACCGCTGCGTCCGCCGCCGTATTGTTCGTCGACGGAATAATAGGCCGTAAACTGATACTGTGTCCCGTCGTCGTCGGCGATGATTGAGGAATTATTTTGCGGAGCGCACTCGGGATCGAACTTGGTATGGTTCCCGACGGCGAGAACCTCCGCTTTCGACCAGGGAAGACGGCAGACCGGCCCGGCCGACCGCGATTCGCGAAATGGGTTTCTCATTTCACTCAATTGGAACATCCCTTGCCGTTGCAGCCCGGCGGTGAGACCGCTTTGCAACGGAGGAGCGGAAACCACTTCGACGGCGACCTTGTCCCCGGCTTTAAGCCTGACCGACGGAATCGCCTGCCGGAATTCCTGCCCGATATCCAACGGCGGTTGGGCGTTGCCGCCGGTTCGCGTCCAGTGTCGCAGCGGACGCGGGAATGCCGGAATCGCCGTCCGTTCCGGGCGAAGTTCGCCTCGAATCCGAAGTGCGACGACGACCGGCTCCTCGCGCGGCCCGATGCAGTTGCTCAAGCGAACGAAAAAACCGCTCAACGTTTCGTCCGCCGCGGCAGTGTAATCGAGCACGATCGCACCGGGAAGGACGTTCGCCGCCGGAATCGAACCTTCCGGCTCCGCGGCCTTTGCCGGTAAGCAGCATATTGTCAGGAGTAAAAGCATGAAATACAGGACGGCATTTCTGTCTGTGGGCATTCTTGAAATCCTTTATCGCACGAAAGTTATACGTACTCGAAAAAAATGAGTTGCTGATCTTTACAAAAAATTCCGGATTTGGGCAACAGCCGGAAGCGTCAGCACCCGGTTTTTTGAACGCGAAAACGCGGAGCCAACCCGGCGCTGACGCTTCGGGCTGCCGTTGCCGTGTTCAGTTTTTTCATGAAGATCATTAAGGGGCTTCCCGAACGAAGCGACGAAAGCCCCGAAACCGCGAGTGTTGAGTTCGACGGTCGTTCCCGGCGGTTGCTCACGAACAATCATTTCTCTTACCATGATATCGTGTCCGCATCGCAGTGCAAGTTGGCGGGCCTAATCCTGGAGGATTGCAAAGTCATTTTTTAATACTAGCCCCAAGCGTCAGCGCGGGGGGATTGAACTGTAAAACCTGATGTATCACCCCGCGCTAACGCTTGGGGCTAGTTTTGGAATTTCGACTTTGCAATCCTCGACGCCTAATCCTCTTTGGACAGAGGCTCACGCCGATTGATTCTGCCGTTTGAAAATCCTATAATCCGAGAGCAGGTGTTTTATAGACGAGGCAATAAAATTTGACCCGTTGTCCGTGCCGCGATTTGACATCGTCCGCGATATTTTGAACTTCGTTACACTTCGTACAAAATACCGCTCGGTTCATTTTTTGTCACCAGCACAATATCGAACGAAAACACACCGTCCGGCAACACTCAACACTATTCTGGAGGGACATTAACATGTTGCGATCGACGACTTCCGTTTTGACGGCTTGCCTTTTTTCAATCGTCCTAGCAGGGCTGCTGTTCGGCGGAAATGATTGCGATATTTTTCAAAAATGCGATCCGGCTCCCTTTCGAATCGCCCAGCGCAACGATTCCTGGACGGTTGCCGAAGCGGGCCATCCCCGGGTCCGAATCGCCTTACACGCCGAGTCGGCAAAAGAGGAACTCATTACCAATGCCGTCGATTGGATCAACGCCTACGTCCGACAAATCGTGGCAAAACCGATCGAGGTTGCCGGCGAAGGGGACCGGCCCGCGAAGCCGACGCTGCATATCGGTTTCGGGGAACTGGCAAAAAAACAGTTTGAAAAATTGTCGCCCGATTTCAACGTCAAAACCGATCCGGGCCAACAGGGGTTCGTCCTCCGGCAAATCGAGACCGACGACGGCAAAGATATGGTGTGTTGGTCGCCGACCGCACTCGGCTGCCGTTACGGTTTGATCGAATTTCTCCGCTCCCTGAAGCACGAAAACGGCCGTGTCGTCTCGGACATCGCCCAAGTGGTCGATGCCCCGGATTTTCCGGTTCGGATTTATTACGTCAACTTCGCCGAGCATCTTCAAAATTCGTACAACCCGAACGTGCTGTTCGAATCCGAAGTCAACCGCTGGACGCGACAGGATTGGGAACGGTTTATCGACATGCTTTCGGCGTATCGATTCAACATCTTCGAATTCTGGCTCGCTCCAACCCTCATGGGAACGAGCGAGGAAATGAGAAACAGTCCCATTCACAAAGAATTCGCCGCAACGATCAATCACGTTATCGCCTACGGAAAACGCCGCGGCGTATCCGTTCACCCGATCGTAACCGTCAACACGCTGGGCCCCGAATGGAATTGCAATTGCCCGAACGACCCGACGGAAAAACGGCAGATTCTCGAAGCGTGGGACTTTTGGACGAAAACGATGCAGGGTTACGACTCATGGGGAATCTTTCCCGGCGATCCCGGCGGCTGCCGTCGCAACGGTTGCACGAAAGAAACGTACATTGATCTGTCGCTCGAACTCGCGGAGATCATCCGGCGGAACAATCCCGCCGCCCGGGTCGAGGTCGGAACCTGGGGCGAGCCGTTTTCCGCCTGGGGAGTGCCGCTTTGGACGGCCGATCCGGAGCTTGCGGGAAAATCGATGGAATACTTCCTCAAAAAACTGCCCGAGTTTCCCGAAGGAACGTTTACGAGCATCAACACCGGCTTTAGTCCCGACAGCGATCCGACACAGGTCGGCGGCGATGGACGCCCTTACGCGAAACGGGCCTCGCGGCTCGTGTCCGTGTTGACCTGGAACTACAGCGTGACCGAAGGGGAGGCGACCGTGTATCCCCACTGCCGGGTCCGGCGGATGATCCAACAGCGGCAAATCGAAAAGGAACTCGGCTGTGATACTGAAGTCGGTTTAGACTGTCCGCAAGAAATCGGGAGCGGCCCAACGAGGCCGCGGGCCAAAGGAACGCGAAGCGTACCGCCCATACCGGCTACGGTATATTCCGGCGGCATCTCCTACACGATGACGCCGCGACTCCAATACGCCCAGGCGTTTTGTGCCGGAGAAACGTGGTGGAACGTCGACCGCACCGCCGAAGAAATTCTCTCCGATTTCGGACGGCTGACGTTCGGGGAAGGGAACGAGGAGATCGGCCGGTTGATCGAGGAGTTCGAAGTCGTTCCCGACTGGGGATATTACGCCCCGTTTCCTTACACGCCGCAGCGGCTGGCCGAAAAAATGAGCCGGCTCGATCTGCTCCTGAAGCGGGTCGATACCCGATCGGCATCGCGATTGCCGTTGGCGACGTCGCGGGAACAATACACGGAAACGCTGATTTTCTTTGCCGAACTTTTCCGGGATTTGGCGGAAGTTTCGATGACCGCGGATCAAATGAACGCCGATTATCGCCGCGTTCAACCCGACGGAGCGCCCGCGGGCATTCCGGTCTCGCTTTCCGCCGTCGAGAACCTGCTCGCGGAGAAACGCGAATTCGACGGCCGGGTCGCACTGGAATCCGTTGCGAAGAAACTCCGCGAATTGGATGTGCCCCTCCTGAAGCAACTGTACTGGACAAGAGCGTATGGCATTTACGATCACATCGTCGCCCCCGTCGATTCGCGAACCGATGTGGCGATGAACAATCTTTTCAATTTTTTCAAAGCCTCTTCCGCCTATGCCCGCGATGCCTCCGCGTTGAAAGAACCGCTTCAAAAAACCGGGCGGCCGTTTTTGCTCCTGCCGCTCAACGGCGATCCGATCCCCGGCTGGACGATGCAAGGCTGGGACGCTCACGGCGATCTGAACGGCGAATCGTGGCTCGCTTGCATGTCCGAAGGGAGCCTTGCGACGACGGCGTTCAAAAACGAAGGCTACAAATGGCTTGTTCTCCGCGTCGCGGACGGACCTTCCGAGGAGAAGAAAATCATCTGGATCAACGGCCGCAAAATCGCGGAGTTCCAGCGGTCCGGATCGCAACCGTCGGAGGCGAAGGAATGGGAGCACAAATCCGGATTCATCACCCACTGTTACCCGATCCCGGAAGGTTTGCTGGATACGGATACGGTCGAGATCAAATTTACCGAACCGGGCATCGCGATGGCGGGCGTCGCCCTCTCCGCCGAGCCGATCGGTGAGGAGCCTTGAGTCGGTTGACGCATTTGTTATCGTGCTGGTGATAAAAAGTGAACCGAGCGGGGGTTTGTGCGAAGCCGTTCACGCCCCTTATTTTGTGATTACGGATCGGCTCCTTTCGAAATCAAAGCCGGAAAGGAGTCGTACTCGGTGTGTTGGCGTTCAATCTCAACACACCGTCAATACGCTGCGCTCCTTTCCGGCTGCTGTTTTTCGGGTCGAATTTTATTGCCTTGTCAATAAAACGCGGTTCACTCCTTCAAATACTTCGCGTAAAACGCCTCGATTCTTTTCAGCAGTTCCGGCGATAGGAATTCGTTCCCGTCGTGCCCCGCTCCTTGAAGCATAATCAATTCGCAAGGGACGCCGGCGTCTTTGAGTTTTTTCTCGAAAATTTCGCTCTGCTGGTACGGGACGAGCAAATCCTTATCGCCCTGAACGATGAGAATCGGAGCGCTGTTTTTGTCGACATAATTGATCGGGCTCGCCTTTCGTGCGGCTTCGGGCTTGTCCTTGGGCATTCCGCCGAGCAGTTTTTCGGCAAGCGTATCGACATGATATTCGTTCTTAAAACCAGGCGTCTCGAAAAGTACGGAGAGATCGGTCGGCCCGAAGTAATCGCAAACGGCCTGGACCGCACTTGACTGGTCAAGGTTCTCGCCGACGTCGAATTCCCTGGTCCCGCCCGTACACCCGAGCAGGGCGACGAGATGTCCCCCGGCCGAAGCACCCCAGGTCCCGAAACGGTTCTTGTCGAATCTGTATTTTTCCGCATTCGCCCGCAACCAGCGAACGGCGGCCTTGCAGTCTTCAAGCTGGGCCGGAAAGGTGTCCGTATCCGTAAAGCGATAATTGATCGCCGCAACGGCATACCCTTGAGGCAGCAGCCAGTCGACCAGGAGTTCGCAATCTTCCTTTTTTCCGCCCACCCAGCCGCCGCCGTGTACACCGATCACCAACGGTAACGGTTTTTCCAATGTTTCGTAGTTTTCCGGCAGGTAAATGTCCAACTGCCGCCGTTCGTTGCCGCCGGGAACATACGGGATATTCTTGAAGGTGAGAACCTCCGATTTTTTCGCCGCCGTCGGTTTTTCGTGGGCCGCCCAGCGAATCGCCTGGTGTACCATTCGGCTGAAGCTCGGATTCTCATAGGCCTTGGCATCGTGTCCGAGCAGGCTGACGAACACGGGGCTTTTGCCGTACCGCCAGGTCCAGGCGATTTGCCGGGTCGATTTCGGGTGGTCTGTCGTCAACAAAATATGCGCTTTCGGGTCGACGTACACCCCGCCGTAGGTCTCGTCGATGATCGTAAAATCGTCGATCCCGTTCATGATCGGATGCTCGCGGTCGACGACCGTCGCTTTCATGGTCTGGTCGTGATCCCAGGTCGAGGGCGGATACGCCTTCCCATCGATCGTCGCCCCCTCTTTTTCCGTAATGAACTTGCCGCCGATCAGCCGCGAGTAATCGTCCCAATCCTTGTAACCGCCGGTGCTGTGATGCAAAACGACGAGGCCGATCCCTTGTTCGAGCAACGCTTTGAAACGGTCCATCTGCTCTTTCGTGTAAGGAAAAGTGTAAAAGTCGTACATCACGAGGCAGTCGTACTTCTTTTCCAGTCCCGGGGCCAGCAGGTCGAGGGCTTGCGGCATCTCCGCTTTCTCGTAAACGATGTCGGAAAACGAGTCGAGCATCTTGTACATTTGCGGCTCATCGAAAGAGTGCCCTCCGAAAACGAAAAGGACGCGAATTTTCGTGGCCTCTTCCCCGACACTGATCGAAGCGAGGCAGGAAAGCGACAGTAACAATGCGAGCCCGTACAGAAACTTTGGCAAAGACATGAAAACCTTTCTTGAAAAACGGGGCGGAAATGAAAAAGCCGAATTTTTCCCTCGATTTAACGACGGGGTATGTTCAGTATACTCAAAAGTTTTTCAAAAAATCAAGAATTTTTGAAAAATCAAAAGCATCTTGGAATGAAATTTTTGCCGGTGTATTGTTTTTCCCGGCCGTAAAAAATACAATAGCCGTCCTCGCATAATTTCCGCCTCCATTTTCTTTCTCCTTTTTCTCCTCATCGAAAACAATGGAAACGACAAAACCGAAATCGGAGCGATTGCTGTCGCTGGACGCCTTCCGGGGGTTTACGATCGCGTGCATGATCCTGGTCAACTGCCCCGGAACATGGGACCACGTTTACGGCCCGCTGCTGCATGTCGAATGGAACGGCCTGACGCCGACCGATTTGATTTTCCCCTCCTTTATTTTCATGGTCGGGGTCTCGATCGCCTTCGCCTTCAAGAAACGGATCGAGGGCGGAGCCTCCAAGGCCCAACTCCGAAATAAGGTTATCTTCCGGGCCCTCAAAATTTACCTGGTCGGGTTGATCCTTTGGGTTTGGACCGACATTCCCTCGATCATCATGAACCCCTTGAAATACGATTACGGGGACATCCGTTTCACAGGGGTCCTGCAACGGATAGCGGTCGTCTTTCTCGTCTGCGGGCTGCTGTTTGTTTACACGAAATGGCGAACGCAGCTGTTTTTGTGCGTTTTGTTCCTGGTCGGCTACACCGCCGCCGTAACGCTGATACCGGTCCCGGGACAGAAGGAAGTCGTTTTCGAGCCGGGCAACAACATCGTCTGCTGGGTCGACTCGAAACTCTTGCCGGGTCACTTCTGGTGGGGGCCGGACAACCATGAGCGGAATTGGGAAGAATGGCAATCGCGCTACCCCAACATGAAACCGTGGGATCCGGAAGGGATTCTCAGCACTTTCCCCGCGATCGCCTCGGGCCTGATCGGCATTTTCGCCGGAATGCTGCTGTTGAGCAAAAACCTATCGCAGGAACGCAAGGTGATCATCCTGTTCTTCGCGGGGGCGTTGATGCTGGGGGCCAGTTACTTCTGGGATATTATCTCCCCGATCAATAAAAGTATGTGGACGAGTTCCTACGTGATGTTCAGTTCCGGCTTCGCCTGCACGGTGCTCGCCGCGAGCATTTATTTCGTCGACATGCTCGGCTTCAAAAAGTGCGCGTATATCGGCATCGTGTTCGGCTGCAACGCGATCGCGATTTACTGCTTGGCGGACATTTTGGCGCCGTTCTTTTACGGCAAACCCGGTGTCGGGCTGAATCACACGGTGATGAACTGGCTGATCGCGCACGGCACTTCGGCGAAGTTCGCGAGCATGGCCTACGCCCTGATGTTCGTCGGTGTCAACTTCATTCCGGCCTGGATCCTCTACAAATTGAAAATTTTCATTCGTTTGTAGTCGCTTTGTTGCCGGCATATACAATAAATTGACCTCCTTTTCGTCATTTCGAGCGAAGCGAGAAATCTCATCCTCGCCGAAAGGGTCGGAAATCAGCCTCACTCGCGAGGGTGAGATTTCTCCTTGCGCTGCGCTTCCGTCGAAATGACGAAAAACGTCGTTCGGCTGAAGTGTTGCGAAAATACTTATCAAAACAACGAGAACGAGAATGATTATTTTGGAAACATCGATCCCCGGGCTGCAAGCGAAGCGGGGAAAAGTTCGGGACGTTTACGATTTCGGCGAGACGTTGCTTTTGGTGAGCACGGACCGGATCAGCGCTTTCGACTGGGTTTTGCCGAGCGGCATTCCGGACAAAGGGCGGATTCTGACGCAGATGTCCGCCTTTTGGTTTCAAAAGCTCGGCATCGAAAACCATTTGATTACGACGGACGTCGCGAAAATGCCGTTTCCCATGGGAACCGACCTCGCGATGTTCGAAGGCCGCTCGACGCTTTGCCGCAAGGGGAAAGTCGTCCCGATCGAGTGTATCGTCCGGGGTTACTTGAGCGGAAGCGGTTGGAACGAATACAAAGCCAACGGGACGGTTTGCGGGCTCCCTTTGCCCGGCGGGCTCCAGGAGAGTTCCCGGCTCCCCGAGCCGATCTTTACCCCTTCGACGAAGGCGGAATCGGGGCACGACGAAAATATTTCCTTCGACCGAATGGTCGGGATTCTCGGTCCGGAGACCTCCGAAGTGTTGAAGGAAAAATCGATCCAAATTTTTTCCCGGGGAGCGGAATATGCCCGTGAGCGGGGAATCATTATCGCCGATACGAAATTCGAATTCGGCTGGATCGACGGAAAACTCGTCCTGATCGACGAGGTGATGACCCCGGATAGTTCGAGGTTTTGGCCCGCCGAGCGTTACGAACCGGGCCGCGGGCAGCCATCGTTCGACAAGCAGTTCGTTCGGGATTGGCTGCTTGCGAGTTCCTGGGACAGGAATAGCCCGCCGCCGGCCTTGCCTCCGGACATCATCGAAAAGACGCGACAAAAATATGTCGAGGCCTACGAGATCATCACGGGAACGAAGTTTTAGACCAGTTCAACAGGCTTTTCGTTGCGGAGTTCGACAACCATGCATCAACGAGAGCACCAGCGAGAGCATTGGCATACGCAAATCGGGGTGATTCTCGCGGTGATGGGGAGTGCGATCGGCCTGGGGAACTTTATTCGCTTCCCCGGTCAGGTCGCCCTGTACGGCGGTGGGGCCTTTATGGTGCCGTATTTCATTTCCCTGCTCGTTCTCGGGTTGCCGCTCGCGTGGGCCGAATGGGCACTCGGTCGATACGGCGGGACACACGGTCATAATTCCGTCCCCGGCATCTTTCGCTGCATCGTCAAGCGACGTTGGATCGGTTACGCGGGCTCGTTTTGCGTCCTGGTTCCGGTCGTGATCTTCTGTTACTACATCCTGATCGAAGTCTGGTGCCTCGTTTACACGATTCGATACGCGTTCGGGATCATGCGACTCGGCGAACCGTCGGAATACGCCGCCTACTTCGGCAGCCTGATCGGCATCTCGGAAAACGGGCAGGTCTTTCAAACGATTTTCTCGAACCCGAATCTGGTTTGTCTGCTCGTTTGTTTCCTGCTGAATTTCGTGTTGATTTACAGGGGGATTACGCGCGGCATCGAATGGTTTTGCGAACTCGCCCTACCGGCCCTGTTTCTTTGCTCGATCATCATCCTGATTCGCGTCGCGACCCTGGGCAACCCGAGCGGCATCGAAGGGCAAAGCTTTCTCGACGGACTGGGGTTCGTCTGGTACCCGGCCGAGCAGGACAAAACAATCTTGGAAACCTTGTCCGACCCGGAAATTTGGCTCGCGGCCGCCGGACAAATCTTTTTCTCGCTCTCGATCGGATTCGGACTGGTGATCACTTACGCCTCTTATACGAGAAAACGCGCCGACATCGCCCTTTCGGCGACGAGTGCGGTCTTCGGGAACAGTTTTTGTGAGGTCGTTTTCGGAGGAATGATGATCGTCCCGGCCGCCGTCATGTTTTTAGGACGGGGAGCGATCAACAAGGAACAGCTCGGCAGTTCGTTCGCCCTCGGCTTTCAAACGCTGCCGAGCGTGTTCGAACAGATGCCGATGGGCCAATTTTTCGGATTTCTCTTTTTCTTTCTCCTGTTTCTCGCGGCGGTCACCAGCTCGATTTCGATGCTGCAACCGGCGGTCGCCCTGTTGGAAGAAGGGCTCGGTCTCTCCCGCAAGAAAAGCGTCGTGTTCCTGGGCTTTCTTTTGTTGACGATCGCGATTTTCATTACCTATTTTTCGCACAATCTGATCGCTTTGGATACGCTCGATTTTTGGATGGCCAACGTCTTCGTTTTCGTTTTGGCGACATTCCAGGTCTTTCTCTTTGCCTGGGTTTTCGGAATCGAAAAAGGCATGAAAGAGCTGGAACAAGGAGCGATGATGCGCATTCCCCGGTTCGTCAAATACCTGATCAAGTACGTAACGTCGGTTTACCTGATCGTGATTTTCGCGTTATGGGCCTACCGCAAGCTGCCCGAGCGGATCGAGCAGATACGAAGCGATCTGACCGTGCAGCTCTCGATCGCGGCGATCGTGCTTCTCGCCGTTTTTTTCCTGTACGTCGTTCACAAATCGCTTGTGCGTTGGGAACGGGAGGAAAAAGAAGCCGAAACGCGGAGTACCGGCTAAGCAACAGTGCGCAATTACTGATCTGCCAATAAATTTTGATCTGAAAATAACAGCCCGAAACGAAGCGTAGTGGAGTGAGGGATCGGACGTTTTCAACCCTCACTGCGCGATGCTTCGTTTCGGGCTGCTATTTCGAAATCATTCAATATTTATTTTCAGATCAGTAACTACGTCAAAAGCGCGGGTGTCATTTCGACCGGAGCAACGCGTAGGGAGAAATCTCACCCTCGCGAGTGGGCCGGGAATCCCGAGTCCTTCGGCAAGGGTGAGATTTCTCGCTCCGCTCGAAATGACGCGGTAATTTGTTTACTATTCCTATAATCATGGGATATTTTTGAAATTGATCTTGGAAAACCCGTTTTTTTTTCGTAAAAGGAAATGTTGGGACTTTGCAGCGGGAAAACTGCGAACCTCTCCGTAAAATAGAGAAAATCGGGTAAATGGCCAATTTCAAAACGCACGTCACCTTCAGCACCCTGACGGGGATCGCTTACGGCGGAGGGCTTTGCTTTCTCGGCGTTCCCTTTCCGACCGGGGCGATCGCGGGCGGGGCTTGCGCTATGGCCGGGATGCTGCCCGATATCGACAGCAAATCGAGCCGTTCCCTACAGGAATGCCTTTACCTCGCGGCCGGGCTCGCCGCGATTCTCGTTCTCAACCGCTTGCGGGAATTCCCGATCAACAACGAACTCGTCGTCTTGGTCGGGGCAATCGTCTTTTTGTTCGTCCGATATGTCGTCGGCTGGTTCGTGCGGCACTTTACGGTACACCGGGGGATGATGCACAGCATTCCCGCGGCGTTGATCGCCGGAGAGATCACGTTTTTGCTCTCTTCCGGAACGCCCGGATTTCGCATCATCAAGGCCGGCGGATTGACGCTGGGATTCCTGTCGCATTTGGTTCTCGATGAGATTTACAGTATCAACGCGAAAGAGCTTCGGCTGAAAAAATCGTTCGGGACCGCCTTGAAGTTGTTCAGTCCCTCGGCTCCGCAACAGACGTTGTTGGCCTATGGGCTGCTCGGGCTATTCCTTTTTCTCGCCTGCAACGAGCCGCGTTGGACGGAATCGTTGAGGTTGAAGACGGAGCAGTTCGCGGAATTCGGGAGGGGTGCTCTCCAGAAGTATTCCGACACGACATACGGGAGCGGCAATTCCCGAATCGAGGCCTTGGACCAGGCTCTCGCGAAAATCTGGAAGTCGGGCGGCTCGTCCTGGGTTTTCGGCAAGCAGAACGATCCGGGAATTCGAGACGATCGGAACGTCTCGGAGGATGATTTCGAAATCATCCCGCAATACTCGCAACCGCAGCCGCTGCAAAAGGTCGGCGCTCAAGCCTATCGGGCCGCGGTCTCGCCGTTCGAGATCACGGAATCGGCTCCTTACGCTGCGGAAAATCACGGTCCGCCCGCCGCATCGGAGGCCGTTCCGGACGACCGCCGCAAGCCGGCATCGCGGCTGACCGCCGTTCCCGCCCCGCCCGTCCCGCTTCCGGGCCGCTGAGAGGAGTATTTGTTACTCGTTTGGCATTTCGTCTTCGAGTTGCGGGGTTGTGACGACGCCGCAACTAACGATAAACTGGATCGCCTGGTCCAGGGAAATGCCGATATCGTGGGCCTCGCTCTGCTTCACCGTCAAAGTGAAGCCGGTCAACGGCATCGGCGAAGTCGGAACCAGGACACCGTAAACCGGTTCGCCGATAAGCTTCTCCAGTGCCGGAAAACCTTCGCTCGTAACCAGGGCCAAAGCCCAGATTCCCTTACGGGGCCATTCGATCGCGACAACCCGGGAGTACGGGATCGATTGTTCGGCGAAGACGAAATCGCTGACCTGCTTGACCGCTCCGTAGACGTTGCTGACCAGGGGGAGATGCTGTACGATTTTTTCGAACCGCAGCCAGAAAAAGCGGCCGATCTCCGCCGCGATAAATTTGCCGATCAGGTAAAGCAGAAGCGTCAAAAGAAGAACCAGGAACGGCAGGAAAATCACCGGATGTAAAATCGTCAAATCGACATACCGTTGGTAGATTTCGATCCCGGTTTTCGGCATCGGATATTTGGCGCTGCTGCTTTTGAGCACTTTTTCCCAAACGTATTCCGGAATATAGGTCGAATCGGCAACCTTGCGGTAAAGCCCTTTTTTGAAAAGCGGCTTCTCTTGCCCTCGGAGGTGTTCGGGCAACTCCTGTTCGAGGACGATGTCGGCACTGAGCCAGATCAGGAAGCTGCGTGTCCCGGAATGCACCGGATTGATGACGTAGGTCGCAATGGTTCCGCCGATCCAGAAGAAGATGACGATTGTCAACAGCGGCGGCAAAAACACGCCGAGCCCGCGCAGGATCGCGGAGCGAAACGGGTGCGGCCGTTTGTCTTCCCGTGGGGTGAGCGCGGCCATTTGTTGCTTGAATTGCTCGGTGAGGATTTCCGAGATTTGGCTTTTATCCGGCATAAGACGAAAAACGGTTGGCGGGTCAGATCAACGGCAAGTGCGAAGGCTGTGTTAAAATCGTTAGAATCGGTGCAATTATACCATTTTAGCGATTCTCCGTCGCTTCGCTAATCTAGGACGTAAAACCACGGCTGTCAAGCGGATTTTTTGGCGGCACAGTTGATTTGCACGAACGATAAAAACCGGCAACCGTTCACGAACATTTGGGCTGCGGGGCAAAGCCAAGAATAAAAGCCGGAAAGGAGCGCAGCGCATTGACGATGTGTTGAGATTGAACGTCGGTTGTCTTTTGAAACCCAACATACCGTCAATGCGCCGAGTACGGCTCCTTTCCGGCTGTTATTCGAGCATGAGGCGTCCAACACATCACCGGACACTGACTTTGTGGTAAGGAGCGCGGTCATTCGAGAGGGGTCGTCGTCTCGGTCTCTTTGTCGAGTGGGGGCGGAGTTTCCCCTGCCGCACCCTCTCCCAGCCTTTTCAAGGCGCCGAGGGCACCGCGATGATTCTGTTCCGCCGCCTTCTGATACCAGAAAACCGCCTTGTCGAGGCTTTTGGGAACGCCGTCCCCCGATTCGAAACATTGTCCGAGAAGAAATTGGGCGTCGGGGAAATTCAATGCGGCCGCTTTCGTATACCAATCGATTCTTTCGAGCGAAGAAACCGCGAAACGGTAGCCCATCCAGGTTTGGGCCGTCGGCTCACCGGCGAGGGCGGCCTTTTCGTACCAATACTGCGATTTGACCGAATCAATTTTGATCTCACGTGATCCGAACATGTAAAAATCCCCGAGGAGCGACATCGCGGGGACGCATCCTCCCTCGGCCGATTTGATCAAGCATTGAAAAGCCTTTGTCGGGTCGAGGAGGACTCCGACGCCGTTGCGATAACACAAACCGAGCAGGTACTCCGCGGCGGGCAACCCGGCTTTGGCACCTTGAACCCATTGCTTCAAGTGCTGTTCGGCTCCGAGCGACAATAATCTCGGATCACGGGCGGAACCGTCCAAACCCGAGATATAAACGATGCGCGCATCCGCTTCGATCTCCGCGATCAGCGTGTTCGGAATATCGATCATTTTTGGCGGATCGGACGCGGCTTCCGATTCGGAAGGTTGGGAAGGTTCGACGGATTCAGGGGATTCCGGGTGTTCGGGAAGGGCTGTCCGCAAAAATGGGTTTCCTTCGGTTTTCGGGTTTGTCTGTTTTTTGAATTTCGATTCGTTGAAATCGGCCGAAAGCATTTCAAGGAAGGCCGAATCGCTCAGGGCCAATTCGTTTTCTTCCGGCACGAAAAGCGGCGCCGTTTCATTACGTCGGACGGAAGGTTCGGAAGAAGCGGGGGCGGTATTTTTCCAAAGGTACCCCCCTCGATTTTTTTGGACGAACAATTCCAGCGAAGTTTTCTGGAACGGTTTTTTTCCCATGCCGCACTCGACGACGAGTACGCTCATTTTTTGGGACTGAGCGGCCAATTCGGACAATTGATTGGCGCTTATCGAAGCCGCGTCGCGCGTCTCGCAAACGAACAGCAAGACATCCGCCCGGGATTGAACGGCGGCCTGCAGAGCTTTGTGAGGATCGGCATCATTTCCTTCGATACGAATTCCCGCGACCCATTCCTTGGCATGGGTCAGATTATTCGTATCGGCTTTGCTGAGGACGATTTTATTCCCGGAAGAGAAGGTCGAAGCGAGTGCCTGGTTGAAAAAAATCACTTCGAACGAATCCAATTCCGTGAGCATGTTCAAGGATTGCTGCAATTCCTCACAGGCGAGTTGGAATGGGGATTGCTCGACCCCGTCGCCCATGCGGACGGAACGGTCGATCACGAAAACAAATCGATTTCCGAAAACGGGCATGCCGAAAAAGCGAATTTGCGTTCCGTTTTCGATGTTGTCCGAGGACCGGTTGCTCAGGGAGTAAAAATAACCTTCGGAATAATAATAAGAAACCACATAAAATCCGACGCCCACGAAGGTCACGAAAAAGAGGCCTAAAAGCAGGATCGGGTAAAACGAAGACCAGAAAAGGAGCAGCGATTCGCCTTGGGTACTGAGCTTCGAATCTTGGGCATGGGCTTCCTTGTCCTCATCGGCAATGATTTCCGGCGGTTTGAGATTGGCCGTCGTTCCAAAGGTTACGTTCGGAGGAATAATCCCGAACCTCGAAGTCGACCCGGGAGTATCCCCTCTCGAAAACCCTCCTGTCGCCGAGGTCTGTTTCGGATTTTGCGATCCGGAAGGGACCCGGGGAGGAAGCATACCGAATTTGGTCAGCGTCGGGGAATCTTCCAAATCCGGATGATCCGAATCCGACGGCCCGGCATCTCGCGACTTGGGATCCGGTTCTCCCGATTCGTTCCGATCGAATTGATTTTTATCGGTTTTTCCCATTCTTCAATAGAGGCTATAGACTGTAGGCTATAGGCTGTAGGAATACGTTTGCATACTGAGTCCCCACAAGGATTGCAAAGTCGGACGCGGCCCGATTCGAAATTTGTTTGAAATTTCGATTTTGCAATCGTCCTGGTTCCGTTAGGGCTCCGGCGTCTGCGCCGCTCGGCTAAACGGCCCTCTCAGTCTTGCAAACCAAAGGCAGGCCGCGAGTTACCGTTTTTTGAATCCGCCTCCGCGATTGTTTTTTGGAAAACGTCGTCTCTCAAAGGATTGGCGGCCTCGCTCAAATGTTTTTTCTCGTTTTTCCTCGCCCGGAGTTCCGTCTTTCTCACGCGGTTGCCGCTCATTCCGGAAACGACCTTGCTCACGATCCTGATACCGGCCTGGTTTGCGCTCGCCCGATCGCGGTCGCTCCCGGTCGCTCGACCAACGGCCCCGGTCTTCGCGCGGCCGCTCACCGGTTGGCCGTCGCTCGCCGTCTCTCGGCGAATACCGGCTCGAATCACGCTCGCCCGAGCGCGGTCGCTCCCGATCGCTCGACCAGCGGCCCCGCTCGCCGCGTTGCCCGTCGCCGGTCGGCCGTCGCTCGCCGTCTCGCGGCGAATAACGGCCCGAATCACGCTCGCCCGATCGCGGTCGCTCCCGGTCGCTCGACCAACGGCCCCGCTCTTCGCGTTGCCCGTCGCCGGTCGGCCGTCGCTCGCCGTCTCGCGGCGAATAACGGCTCGAATCCCGCT
>JAVBSX010000423.1:0-3093 GCA_031556455.1 Thermoguttaceae bacterium | reverse complement strand
CCGCTGTTCGTCATTTCGAGCGAAGCGAGAAATCTCACCCTCGCCGAAAGGCTCGGAATTCCGGCCCTCGCGCGAGGGTGAGATTTCTCCTTGCGCTACGCTTCAGTCGAAATGACGAAAACACCATTCCGCTGAAGTGTTACGAATTTTTTAGGTCGCCGTTCCCGCAACGACGCCGATTTTCGGACAATCTTTTCGGATCGGGCAGTCGGGGCAATTCGGTTTTCTCGCCGTGCAAAATCCGCGGCCGAGTTGAATCAGGAGATGACTCAACTCGACCCAGGTGTCTTCCGGAAAAAGTCGCATCAAATCCTGTTCAATTTTTTCCGGCGTCTTTTCTTTCGAGAACCCGATTCTCCGGGCCAGCCGCGAAACATGCGTGTCGACAACGACGCCGCAAACAAGGCCGAAAGCGTTGCCGAGCACGACGTTGGCCGTTTTGCGGCCGACCCCGGGCAATTCGAGCAGCGCGTCCAGATCGGCGGGGACCGTGCCGCCGTACTTTTCAAGCAGGATCCGGCAACATCCCTGAATATTTTTGGCTTTCGTATGGTAAAAGCCGGTGCTCTGAATCGCCTTTTCCAATTGCTCCAAATCCGCTTCCGCGAAATCCCGGGCCATGGGGAATTGTCGGAAAAGCGAAGGGGTGACGAGATTGACCCGAACATCCGTGCATTGAGCGGAAAGAATCGTCGCGACAAGCAGCTGCAACGGCGAATGGTGAGAGAGCGAACAAGCCGCCTCGGGCCAATGCTTCCGCAGTTGAGCCAGGATTCTTTTCGCGAATCGATTCATGGTGAGAGGATAGATGTTAGAGGATAGAGGATAGAAGTGGGAAAAGTTTTGCTCGTAGTTCCTGAAGCCTGAAGCCTAAAGTCTGAACCCTATCCTATTGTTTTAGCAAAATTCGAACCGTGACGGGAATGCCTTGGCCGAGCCCGAAATCGGGCGCATCGGCGATGATCCGAATCCGATACACCAGATCGGTTCGCAGTTTTTTCGTCTCGACGTTTTTCGGCGTAAACTCGGCCTCGGGAGAAATAAAACCGATCTGTCCGAAATAGGGAATCCCGGGCCGCGAATCGGTATAAATCTCCGCTTTCATACCGTAATCGACCTTGCCGCGATCCGGGTCCGGGATGTAAACATAGGCCCAAACCTGATCCTTGATCGAAACGGTCGCGACGATCTGCCCTTCGCGGACCACGGCTCCGGGCTCTTCGACGCGGGTTAACAGCACCCCTTCGTTCGGGCAGAGCAATTTCGTGTCGCCGAGCGAGGTTTCGGCCTTTTTGAGGTTGGCCCGGGCTTCCGAGACGGCGGCCTTTCCGGCGGCGATATCTTCCTTGCGGTAACCTTCGAGCAGCAGATCGAGCGTCGCCTGGGCCAAATCGCGCCGGGCGATCGCCTCGTCCCGCCGGGCGACGTTCTTCTCGTATTCTTGCGCGGAGATCACGCTTCTCTCGAAGAGCGGCTTCGCCCTGCGGCAGTCGGCTTCGAGAACGATCAGGCTCGCGATCCGCTCCTGCAAGGTCGCCCGGGCCTGCTCGATTTCCTGTTCCCGCATGCCGGACTGCAATTTCTCGTAATCGGCTTCCGCCCGTTCGAGTTGGGCCTGGGCGACGGCGAGACTGTCCTGGTACGGGATCGGATCGAGCGTCGCGAGAATTTCCCCCTTTTCGATTTTATCCCCTTCCTGAAAGCGGAGCGATTCGATCCGGCCGCTGACGCGAAAGCCGAGGTTGACCCGGCGTATTTCGATGTTGCCGTACAGTTCCAGATAACCGCTTTCCGCGAGAAGCCTTTTTTGTTGTTGGTACGACCAGAAGAAATAGACTCCCGTTCCGAATGCGATCAGAAGGATAAGAATAACGATCTTTTTCATGTTTCGGTGTTGGGACGACGGCGGTTTTTGGCGGCGGGGATCAATTGGAAAACGTCCCCGGCGTGCAAAAAGACAGTATAGTCCAAACACGAAAAAATTAAAGACCTGCCCGTTGAGCCGAGCGGCGCAGACGCCGGTGTACTAAGAACGCATTCGTCCGGGGCTTACGGCGGAGTACCGCCTACATCCCCGGCTTTTTCGAGATATTATTTTTGATCGCGCCCCTTGGGCACATATTTTTCGCCGTTCCAAACATACGGCTCGGGGAGCGGCAAAATCCGGTCCGGGGTGATCTCCCCGGCGATCAACCGGCGGAAAATCTCGTGCCGCTTCTCGTTCAGATCGATCCGGAATTTCACAATCGCGAGCGATTGCTCGGCTCTCTGCTTTACGAGCTTGTCGTCCGATTCGCTCCAACGCTCCAGCAAGGCGACCGCAGCGGGGGAAAGGCTCGATTCCAACGTGTGATTTGGCATCACGAACGAGTTCGGCGAGGTGCTGATCTTCGGATCGGTCAGTTCCGCGAACAGGGAAATGAAATAATCGGGCAGGCACTGATTTGCGCCGAGAAAATAATCCTGGTAATAGCGGCGGAACGTGTCGCTCCCCTCCGGCCGTTGGTAAGTGTAATTGCCGTAAGGCGTTTCGATCACCTCAACCGTCGATACCATACCGTCCGGATTGTTGACGGTTTTTACGGTCCTGCGCGAAATGCTGTACGAGAAAGGCTCGGGAAAGTTTTCGTCGAACAAACCGCGGATTCGATTTCCGTAAAACGAAGAGGCGCAATCGACCACGATCGACCGGTCCTTCGGGTTGCTCCAAAGTCGTTTGACGCACTCTTCGGCTTCCGGCACTCGGCCGGCAAAAAGAGCTTGAAGCAATCGACTTTTGATAAACCTCGAAAGCACGACCTCCGTCTTCTCCGTCCCATCGGGCAGAACGATCACAGTATCTTCGCCGATGTTTCCGCTCATCACGATACCATAATCTCGCCCCGATATTTCCGGCGGGACGACAATGTCATTTTCTTCCGGCTTGAGAAGATC
Organism: Thermoguttaceae bacterium; assembly: GCA_031556455.1. Lineage (GTDB taxonomy): Bacteria > Planctomycetota > Planctomycetia > Pirellulales > Thermoguttaceae > JAVBSX01. The sequence goes on along the minus strand of JAVBSX010000423.1, from coordinate 159 downwards.
GACCAGCCGGTCGAGCGGCTCGTTCGGGTTGTCCCGCAACCAATCGCGCAGCCGCTGCAGCGTCAGTTTTTCTCCGGTCGCGATTTCCTGAAAAGGAAACACAATGCTCTTATCGCGGTTTTTTGCTTCTTCCGCCAAACGATTTTTTTCCGCCAAACG
>JAVBSX010000284.1:0-2860 GCA_031556455.1 Thermoguttaceae bacterium | reverse complement strand
GAATCCCAGCGAAGTGCTGCGGATCGTTGACGCGATACATCGCGACAAACGAATCGATAAAGAAATCGTTTTCTCCGGAGTCGAAGCGGCCATTTTAACGGCCGCCCGAAAACAGTACGGAGACGAAGCCGACCTTCAGGTTCGTATCGACCGGACGACCGGGGAAATCGCGGGGACGTTCGAGGGGGTGTCGATCGACCCCGCCGAAATGGCCGAGCGGATCGGAGCCCAAAGCGCGAAACAGGTGATGATCCAAAAAATTCGCGAAGCCGAACGGGACGCGATTTACGAAGAGTACCATGCCCTGATCGACCAGATGATCAGCGGGGTCATTCAAAAAAACGACGGCGGAGTAACGACGGTCGCGATTCCTAATGTCGAAGCGATTTTGCCCCGTGGGGAAAAAATCCCCGGGGAAACCTATCGGGTTAACGATCGAATCCGTGCCGTGATCGTCGAAGTCAAAAAATCCGCGACCCGGGTCAAAGTGATCCTGAGTCGGACCCGGACGACGTTGGTCCAGCACCTGTTCGAGCAGGAAATTCCGGAAATCGCCGACGGAGTGATCGAAATCAAGGAAGTTGCCCGCGAGCCGGGTTATCGCACGAAAATCGCCGTACACAGCAGCGATCAAAAGGTTGATTGCGTTGGAGCCTGTGTCGGAATTCGCGGGAGCCGGATCAAAAACATCATCGAAGAACTCGCCAACGAACGGATCGATATCGTTCGCTGGAGCGACGATATGCAGGTTTTGATTCCGAACGCCCTGCAACCGGCCGAAGTCGAAGAGGTGATCCTCTGTTCAATGCTCGGACGCGCCGTCGTGCTGGTTCGTGCCGACCAACGATCGCTCGCAATCGGCCGGAAGGGACAAAACGTCCGGCTTGCGAGTCGGCTTTGCGGTTGGGATGTCGAAATCATGACCCGGGACGAGTTGGACGAACAGCTCTCCAAGGTTTTGACCGGATTCGCCGAAATCGAAGGCGTAACCCCGGAGCTGGCCGACCGACTCGTCGGAGAAGGGTTCCTTTCGTTCGACGATCTCTCGATTATCGAACCGAGCGATTTGGCAGAAATGGGCGAAATCACGGAAGAGGAAGCGATCAAGATCACGGAAAAAGCCGAGATATTGGCCGAAGAAGAAGAGAAAAACGCCAAAATTATCAATTACGAGAATTTTGAAGCCGAAGAAGAGGTTGAATGATGAGTTAGGAATGAGGGGCGACGGATTTGCTTTCGGAGAGTCGATTCGTCTTTTCTCAATTCGTAATTCTTAATTTTTCATAAACAACGGGGGCGCTTTTTATGTAACAACGTTTTAACGGTTTTTGAATCCCAGGGAAAGAAGCTGAATTGTCTATTCGTATTTACGCCTTAGCGAAGCAACTGAAGGTTGAGAGTAAAGTTCTCTTCGATGTTTGTAAAAAGCTCGGAATCGAAGGGAAAGCGTCCGCCCTTGCCAGTCTGACGGAAGAAGAAGCCGAACAGGTCAAAATCGGTTTTCAATCGGAAACGCAATCCGCGAAAACCTTGACTCCGGCCGAAGCGACCGCCGGTCCGTTGCAGCGTCCGAGCACCTCGCCCTTGTCCGGAAAAATCCGGGTTCTTTCTTCGGGGAAAACGGTCAAATCCAAAACGGAAGTTGCCGAAGAAGACATTCCGCACAAGGACGAACCGCCTCTCGCCTCGCCTTCCGCCGCGGTTACTCAACCTTCCGATGTTCTTCCTCCGACAGTGGAAACCGCCGGGACGGAGGACTCTTCGACATCAATCGCGGAAGAAACGGAACCGTCCGAACCGGACGATGCGACACCGCCCCAGGAACAACCGATTCGTTCGAGTTTCGCCCGTCCTCCGATTCGCTCGATCGTCGACAGCAAGATTCCGACTTTGGAATCGAAACGCAAACCGCCGATCGACATTTCCGCCCGGGAAGGGGGCGCAAGAACCGGCGGTCCCGCCTCGAAATCGGGTGCGCCGGCGATTCGGCTCGCCCCGCTCCCGAAACCGGCGCTGAAGCCGACGAAATCGGCTAACGAACCTGCTCCGCAAAAACCGGATCTCAAGCTCCCCAAGGAGGCGATTCGGGCCGCGGCGATGGGAACATCGCGTCCGTTGGACGAACATATCCGAAAACACGAGGAAAAACGGCTTTTCGGACAGGACAAAGCGGGCAAAGGCGCCCCCAAAAAGAAAGGGAAGGAGCCGGAGACTTCGCCCACGCTTTCCGAGGAAGAACTCAAAAAACGAGGCGGCAAAAAAATCCGAGGTCGGGACGGCAAGATTATCGAAATGCCCGAGGAGGCCGCCCGCGTTTCGAAATGGAAGGCGAAGCCCGGGGGCGCAAACCGTAAATTCCGGGAAACGTCGGACGGAGAAGAAGGCTACATTCCCCGGCAGCTTCGGCGTCAACGACGCGGCTCACACGTTACCAGCACGGCCGTCCCGCGAAAAAGCGATCTTGTCGTTCAGCTGCCCTGCACCGTCAAGCAGTATGCTGAAATGACCGGCCTTTCCGTTGCGAATGTGATTCGAAAATTGATGGAATTCGGCACACCCATGATGATCAACTCCCAGTTGGATAAGGAAACCGCGGACCTGCTCGCCGTCGAGTTCGGGCTCAAGGTCGATGTTCGCGAAGAAGTTTCGCTCGAAGACCGCCTGGTCAATACGCTTTACGAACGGGAAGATTCCGAGGAGGAATTGCAACCTCGTCCCCCGGTCGTTACGTTCCTCGGGCATGTCGATCACGGCAAAACGTCCTTGTTGGACCGAATCCTGAAACTGGATGTCGTTTCCGGGGAAAAAGGGGGGATTACCCAACACATTCGGGCGTATCGGATCGCGACCGAGCACGGCG
>JAVBSX010000056.1:0-3553 GCA_031556455.1 Thermoguttaceae bacterium | reverse complement strand
TTCTGCGGCAATTACTTTTTCAATTGCCGTATTTTCCCTGTTTTGACAAAATTTTTCTGTGATGATTCAAAAATATACTATTTCGGTATTGTTTTTGTTTGCAATAATCTTTTCGGGGTTAACCGCGACAACGGTTCAGGCTGCGGGCTTGGATTTCCTCATTTCCAAGAAAGTCGAGGCCGATCCCAAAAAAGAATATACGCTTTCCGTAACCGACGGTCCTTGGTTGATTATGGTACATAGTTTTTCCGGCGAAAATGCTCGGGAAAACGCGAACGCATTCACGCTTGAATTGCGAAAAAAATACAAACTCAACGCTTATGTTTACGATAAAATCTTCGAATTCAAGGTCGAGGACGGAATGCGGGAAACCGAACGACAGCTTCGTCGGAATGAGAAGTACATCAAAACCGTCGCCAAGGAATACGCGGTTCTTGTCGGGAGTTTTCAATCGGTTGAGGAGCCGGCTTATCAAAAGGCGCTGCAAACCATCAAACGGAGCCAACCGGATTGTTTGAAGGGGGCGGCAGGTCAACAAATTCAACAAGTGGGACTCAAACCCGGCATGGGGCCGCTCGGTTTAGCGTTTGGGACGACCAATCCGCTCTTGCCTCCCGATTATTTCAATCAAAAGGGAGTGGTTGACGCCTTTGTCGAAAAGCTCAATTCCGACAGTCCTTACAGCCTGCTCAATTGCCCGGCGTTGTACACGGTCCGCGTCGCGACGTTCAAAGGGAATGTGGAAATTCGCAAATACTCTTCGGAAGATATCGTCCTGAGCAAAAGCGAAGAAGAAAAGTTCAACAAGTCCAATTTGGCGACGGCCGGGGCGACGGCCAGTTTGCTGTGCAAAGCCTTGCGGTTGAAAGGATACCAGGCTTATGAGTTTCACGATCGTTATTCCAGTATCGTGACGGTCGGCGGATTCAACACGATCGGTACCCAAGGCCCTAAGGGCATGATTGAAATGCCCCCGGAAATCGCGCAGATTTATGAGAAATTCCAAGGGAAATATATCGGTTCCAAGGAAATCAACCAAGGCGCCTACATGCCGAAATCCCTCAACAGCATCGAATTCGACGTTCAGCCGATGTTGATCCAGGTTCCAAAACGGCAACGGGACGTCCTCAACAATCTCAAGAACGAGAGCAAATCGGCGGTCTCTCAGCGGTAAAACCGGTTTCGTTGCCGCTCACGCAATACTCTGGAGCGCGGGCGTCTCGCCCGCATCCGAGGCCGTAGTCCAAAGCCAATAAAAGCCGGAAAGCAGCACATTGACGGGGTGTTGAGATTGAACCTCAACACGAGATTCGAACGCCGATACACCGTCAATACGCCGAGTACGGCTCCTTTCCGGTTTTTGTTTCGAAAACGTTGCGATATGTACGTTTATCCGTACGGTGTCTCAACGATAAAACCGGTTGGAAAAAACGTATTCCGTCGCGAAGAGGAGGCAGACGCACAGCATGATGAGCGGAAAAAGCTCGCTCCCGACCCGGCCGCGGGCGACGACGATCTCGATTCCGTTCCTATCTTTGGCGAGTCGGTATCCTTTTTCGCCGAAGTATTCGTCCAGCAGTTTCGGCTCGATCCGCGAAAGGTCCAATTCCCCTCGGGGATAGTTGACGCTGAAGCCGTTCTCGCGACGAACCGTTCCGCTCGAACGCAGGCGGTAATTCCCGATCTGCTCCGTCCCGCCGAAGCGGAGTTGCCGCTTCGCGGCATCGGGGATCAGTTTCGTCGTTTGTCCGTTCGGCAAGGTCAGCACGCAACTCGTTGGCACCGGCCCGTCCGAAAATCGCAGGTTCGCCGTTTGACCCGGGAAATAATTGAATCTTTGATTTCCGGCTCCGACCAACGTTCGCCCGATCCCGTCGGCCAAGCCGACGAAAATCCAGGAATTTTCCCCGACCGGCAGCAGGTTCCAAGGGTCCTCATCGCCTGGAGCGTCGGAGACCGGCGTCGAAACGACGACCGCGACGCCTTGGCCGATCGGGTGCGACAGCACGGCCGGTCGTCCGTCGGAATACCGGATTTCAATATCGACCGATTCCGCGATCTCACCCATTTCCCAATACCGGAAAATCGGCTGCAACGACCAGGGGACATCGCTCGCCTCGCCGAAAGATCGAAAAGCTGAAAGCGTCGGGACCTGCAAATTGTCCGGGGCCAACGAAAAACCGTCGTCCTCGGCACGAACCTGTCGCAACGGTTTGCCCCCCAGCAATTCGTGAGCGGCTTCGGTTTGAAAGGAGCGGATCGGGTTGGCGTTACGACCGAGAAAAACGCCGACCCCATGCCCCTGGGCGGCATAATCGGCCAACCGTTTCCAAAGAGCCGGATTTTGCGGCGGCGGGTCGAGCAGGATCACGGCCCGAAACGAGTCCCACTGCGAATCGGTCATTGCCCGAAACGATTCGAAATCGGTTGTTTCCGTTTGAAACGGGGAGTTCCCCCGTTTGCGAAACTCGCCCGGATCGAGGGCTTCCCGCAAAAATCGGGCGTCCCGGGCTGGCTCGCGGGCGACGAGAAGCACCTTCCAAGCCGGTTGGACTTCGACCGTAAAGTACATTTGATCGTCCGCCGCGAACGCGTCCGAGGTCGTCAAGCGAACAATCCCCTGGTGCAAGCCGACCGGGAGATTCGGCAACAAAAAGTTGAGCTGCTCCGTTTGGGTCCCTTCCGGAAACTCGACGATTTGCGAAGCTCGCCGCTGCCCCTCGGCCTCCGCCCCGGGAGCCGGTGTTGCCGGGTCTGTCGGAGCGGCAAGCGATTCCGCCGCCGGACCCGTTTTTGAATCCGCCGACGGCTTGTTCTCATCCGAGGCGTTCGGCTCCGATTGGTCCGGAGCAGGTTGCTCTTCGGACGACCGGGCGGGAGCCGGTCTGTTGGACGAATCGACGGTGATCAATTCGATCATCCTTTGACCAGCCTGCCCCGAATGTGTCAATTCCGCGTCCAACTCCAACGTACTTTGCGAAGAAAGAACCTCGCCCGAGAGTTCAAGTCGGACGATGCCGGAATTGTTCGTCTCGGTCCCGCCGACATCGACCACGTACACGCCGATCCCTTCCGCTTGCGAACGGACGGAGGCGATTTTTTCCCGGGGCCAACCGGGCGAGGTCAAATCGCTGAAAACGTAGAGCTCTTTGGTTTCCAACTCGCTGCTTTTAAGGAGCCGCAACGCCGCGGCAACTGATTCGCCGACGCTTCTCTCTTCGGGATTGCTCGCCGTCCGGTCGATTCGTTCGGCGGCGGAATACAGATCGACCTCGAACGTTTCGCTCCGACGCACGCCGTTCAAAACGGCGATCTGGGACTGCTCCGGCAATTGCGATAGAACCCAACGTGCCTCGGCTTTCGCCTTTTCGAGCCGGATTTGATTCGCGATTTGGTAATCCATTCTCGGGGAGGAATCGATCACGATCGCGGCGGCGATCGGGGTTTCTTGCGATGTAAAGCGGGAAAGCAGCGAGCCCGATCCCGATGCGGAAGAACCGTCAAACCGGATGCTGGGCCGGGCGAGGGCCAAACCGATCAGGGCGAACAAACC
>JAVBSX010000226.1:0-5921 GCA_031556455.1 Thermoguttaceae bacterium | reverse complement strand
ACCGTTCTTTTCCCGCTGCGGACAATCGGTCGGATAGCCGTTCGCGTAATTCGAGCGGTACGACCAGAGGGTGCATTGTTGGATTTTGTTGAACAAGGCGTTCGAACATTCGAACTTTCCGGCCGAGGGAAAATCGGTTTGAACGACGCAGCCGACGACGGAACCGGGGCTCGGCGGGCTTGAAAGTCCGGTGATCTCGGCGTACCGGAACCCGTGATACACGAATCGCGGTTCGTAGGTTTGGTTCCGCCGGTTCTCATCGGGAAAGAAAACGTCGGTTTGGAACGTCCCGGCATCCAATTCCGGCGATCGGAGGCTCCCTTGCTTGAAAAACATATCGATCGGCTTTTGATCGATCATCCCGTCCGCGGCAAGGCGTTCGGCATATCGGATTTTAACCCTTTCCGGCTTGTTCAAACTTAACCGCATCCAGCCGGAAAAGTTTTGTCCGAAATCGACAACGTAAGTTCCTTTTTTCGGTTGGGTGATCTTGAGCGGCTTGAGATGCTCGGCGACGACGGTCGGCGGCATGTTTTCGGCGGAAATCTTCGCGGTGGGAGCCGAAACGATTTCAATTTCCTTCGGAATCCGTAAGGCGCTGCCGGAAACGATTTCTCCTTGTCGGATGCAATCGTACCCGAAGCGGGACTCCGCATCCCACGATTCGTCGGAAACGACCGTTTCGCGGGAACCGTCCTGGTATTCGATCTCCAATTGGGCGAGCAGCCGGGGGGAGTCGCGCCAAGGAGCGTTGTCGAAATTCCAAACGCTCACGGTCCGGACATCGTACCAACCTCGCCCGAGTTCGACGGAGAGTGTATTTTCCCCTTTTTTCAGCATCTTCTCAAGCTCGTAACTGGAGTACAAAACCCGACGGTCGAATCGGGTCGGGATCGGATCGAGCACCTTCCGGCCGATCTTTTGGCCGTTGAGTTTCGCCTCGTAAAATCCGAGACCGGAAATATGGAGCGTCGCCGTTCGTATCGGTTTCGCGATATCGATTTTTTTGCTGAACCGGGGAATCGATTCGCGGCCGTTCATCTTCAAGTGTCCCCAAGGTCCGCAGCCGACCGGTCCGGCTTCGACGGCCGGCTTCCAACCGTTCGCGTCGAACGCCCCAGCCGCCTGGTTCCAGCCTTCGGTCGGATTCGTCGAGCAAAGCCAACCCGAATCGGACACGAATCCGGGCGTCTCGAACATCGGATCGCCGCCGATTGTCAAACGGAAGATCGCGAGCAGCCCGGTCGGGCCTTCCAAATCGTTTGTAACGGCAACCGCGAGAACGTTTTTGCCGTTTCGCAGTTTGCCGGTCAATTCAAATTCCCGCATCACGCTCCAAAGCGGGAGGTAACTCACTTCGCCCAATTGCCCCCAGGTTTCGTTGATTTTTTCGCCGTTGAGCCAGATTTCGTAACGATCATCCGCACTCAAGAGCAGCGAGGAGTAATATTCGTGGTCGGCATCGGCATCGAATTCGCTCAAGTCGAACTCTTTCCGGAAATAACGCTTCCCTCTCGGGGCCTTTTCGAGCGACTCGGCGTCGCCGGCCCAAACCCATTTCGGTTCCTCGAAAAGCGAGGCGGTGCTGCGCGAGGAATCTTCAAGGCCGATCCAATGGGCCTTCCAATCCTCCGGTTGCATCACGCCCATGAGAAAACGGCCCGGCTTGCCGTAGGCGGACGGCTCTTGGGATCGGTTGTCCCAAACGCGCACTTTCCAAAAGCAGCGCATCGAAGTGCCGAGCGGCTCCCCGCCGTACACGATGTTAAGCGAGCGATCAGATTCAATCTTGCCGGAATCCCAGAGATCACCGATGTTTTTCGCGAGCGTTTCGGCCGAAGAAGCGACGAGAACCTGATACGCCGTCTGCCGCAGGTCTTTGGCGTTGGCAGGTACGGCTCTGAGTTTCCAACTCAAACGCGGAGCGGCGGCGTCGATCCCGATCGGGTCGGTCATATTTTCGACCGTAAGCGCGTACGGTTCGACCGCGGCCGCGATGGTTGCGGAATCGAACAAAAACAAGAAAGAAGCAAAGAAAAAAGTGAGGATCACGGAAGTCGGTTTCATAATCATAGAGTCAGGTCAAAAAACGGGGGTTGGCGAAAAGAACAATTCCTTTCCAACACGGAGTTGAAAATACGAACCAACGATCCCGTAGATTGTATACCATGCTTGCAGCGGGCGATAGGCTTCATCCGCGACCTGATGAGGCCGCGATTTGGCGGAGGGCGAAGCCCATCTCGTCTGACGGCAGGCCTCGCCTCTACCGGCTACGGTATACCAGGCATCGGTCCAATTTTCTCGCGGGATCGGTATTATGGCATTACCACGATACGACGAGTTTGCCCGTAACTCCGCGGACGAGAAAACAGTGTCCGAAGTATTCCGGCGCTTTTTCAACACCGATCTTGCCGCTGCGCCAGGGACGGTCCGCGTTGAGATAGACATTCAGCTGATCTTGTCTCACTCGATCGTCGGGATAAATGTAGACATCGGCGTCTTTCAGTCCCGTCACCTGAAGTCGACGCGTGATCTCAAGCTCTTCCTGAGTACGTTCGATACAGCTTACGGTTTCCGTGGATTCGGTCTGCCGAACAAAAATCCGGCATTCACGATGTTGGGCTCTCGGTAGATGATAGATCGAACAGCCGTCTTCAAGGATGGTTTCATAGCCGATCAACAATGGAGCACCCTGTGGAAATTTCAATCGCTGCTTGACCGTCGTATTGGGAACATATCCCGAAAAAAAGTATCCGTTGTTGTTTCGAACAATACAGGTGATAGGATTGTCGATTCCAAAAGAACGCTTTTCATATTGAAAAAGGAAACCGAACTCCTGCAAAGCTTGCCGCATGAGAGTCCCACCGACAAAATATTGTTCCGGATTGTCCCGCTTAAGCAAGGCCCCGCCGGGAAAAGTCGCCGAGTTTGTTCCACGCACGTAAACCGTCTTGCCGCCGTTCCACGTCCCAGGATTTCGAACGATAACGACATCCCGAATTTTTCCATTTTGGCTCATCGTCGCAAGGCTTTGGGTCGAATCATCCATCGGGGCTTTCAGCACCGTTTCGACCCCGCCACCGCTCAGGACCGGGCGATGAACGATTTTATTTCGGCTTTGTTGTTGACTTAGCACGAGATCGGATTCGAATTTTGACGACAATTCGAACTCGCCTTCCAAGGACTCTTCAACGGAAACACCGATAAAATCGCGGAATTTTTCACTTGCGTGAACCACGGGACCGTAAACGATCAATTTTCCGCCGCTTCTAACAAATTCAATCAGTGTATTTTCGACGATCGAATCCGGAGTCGGAGCGACGGTAACGAGAATGGATTGGTCATACAGTTTCGGTTTTTTTTCCAGCGATGTGACGAAAGCCTTGGTCGAAACGACCGTATTGAGCGGAAAACCTTCGTTGATCGATTGTCGAATAAACCAGTCGCCGAAAAAGATTTCTTCCAGCCGCTCGGGTTGCGTGTCGGCCCAATCATGATACTCGTCAAAAGGATATATCCAAACTGTCGGACCTGGTTGATCCGGAGAATCGTATCGCGCCGACAAGATATGTGGCGTTACTTCGTCAGGAACCTGTGTCGGCATGTTGCCGAAGGAGTCATCAATCGTCAGGAAATTCAGATAAGTTGGCAACTCGATTTGACCATCGGCATTGACCCGTGAGACGGACATCGGAAGGTAAATATCGTGCGGTTCTCTTCCGTAACGATCCAGCCAGGGAGAATTGTGCCACCAAGGATCGTGCGTGTAGTATCGAAACATATAATCTTCGTTCGGCGTTTCAACAATCCGGGACATGTAGCCGGTCAGTTCGAAACCGAAATCGCCGTTCATCGACGCCCAGGGCGAATTCGGCGGCGGCATCATATTGAATCCACCTTGATAAATTCCCCGCAAATCGACACCGTCCGCCGCGATGTCGGCTCCTGTCGTCTGGTTGGTGCCTCGGGTTTCGATTCGAATGTCCGGACATTCTTGGCGGAATAACCTCCAGAATTCAAGGATTTTTTTTCTCGTATCGAAAACTTTTGCTCTGTCAAAGCTTTGGCCGTCAAAAATCGCACCGGTTGCATTCCAAGTTTCCAGGCCGAAGCCGAATCCATTCGAGAACCACAGAAAATCGAAGCCCATATCGGTCAGAAACCGTTGTGACTGTCGACCGAAGAAAGTTCCGAAAGGCGTTCCTTCGGGAATGCCGTTGGGGTAAGCTGCATATTTTTCGTCGTCTTTTTTCAAGGTGGTGTAGCATGTCACCATGCTCTTTTTCCCCATCGTGCCGCCGAGGCAGATTTCAGGATGCTTTTCATACTTGAACGGCGACTTGGCAAATTCCGGTCCCGGATCAAACGTTTCACCAACGCGAATCGGTTTCCCCGTCAACTCCGTTCCAACTTCTTTGAGTGTTTGAACGATGAACTTCAAATCGCCGAAAGTGAATTCCGGCGGATTTTCCATGTAATCAAAAGCCCGTTCGTGGGTCGTGAGATTTTTCGGACCCGAGTTGACAGGACGTCCGCTGTTCGGGTTGCCGATGTACTGCCCCCATTCGAGCTGTTGCGAAAGATCGCCGGAATAATCAAGGATTTCACTGCCATCGGCAGTCCAAAGCATGATTGAAATCATCTCGGCATGTCGAAGCAACGAAGACCATTGTGTGAAAATCTCACGACACACCGCTCGAATCGCTTTCGGCTCATTCTTTTTGAACGGTTTCAGGCTCATTTCAAGCGTGATGTTTTTAAAAGGCATCCCAGACAAATAGGGCTTGAAATGTCGCTCTCGATCGATTTTCAGCGGCTCCTCTTGAGCAAAAATGCTTCCACAGGCCAAAAAAACCAAAACAAAAATCAGTGTGCACATCTGATATTTGATTGAATTCATGATTTCATTCTTGTCGAAAATGATGATTGATATATCCCGGCGAAAACCGGCGGCATGCCCATCGCCCGTTCGCCTCACCGCGAACTTGTTCATTCGGCGGCAACGGGCACATAAAGCGCAAGGTGCTCCGTGGGCTGCCAGTAACTCGGATAGTGTTCGAAACAAGGTGATTGACGTTGATGCACGTAATCGCTTTGCCGCGGCAACCATTCGCGAAACATGTAATCGTAGGCCTCATCGAGCGATTCGTAGCCCGGGACCTTGCAAAACGCATACTCTCCGTGCGGAATGAGCACGGTTTCCATATCGTCCGGAATCGGGAGATTCGGATCGATTTCGACGGCCGCCCAATAGTCGAATTGCTGCCTGCGGGCCGTCGTCGAGACACCATACGTCGGTTTGCTCCCGCCGAATAACTCGCCGATCTCTCTCGGCATGAATTCATGCCAAAGGACCGGACATTCCTTCGAAGCGTTCGGAATCGTCGTTCGAATCTTCATACCGACCAGTCGCATCGCCGGATGCTCGACGACTTCCACGCTAAAAGTGTTGGTCACAGTACTCATGGTGCTTCTCCTGTTGGGTTGCTCAAACCGTAACGAACAATTCGTTTTGCCACGGAAAGCACGGAAGTTCACGGAGAGTTCGGAAAAACGCCCTCGAAAAATCCGGACGCGGCAAACAGCAGCCCGAAGCGTAAGCGCCGGGTTGGTCCCGCGTTTCCACATTGGAAAACCGGGCGCTGACGCTTCCGGCTGCTGCCCGATTCGAAATTTTTCGGAAGATCATTAATCGCGACCCACGTTTCTTTTCTCCGTCTTCCGTGTTATTCCGTGCCTTCCGTGGCCGGGAATCTTCTTTTTACAATTTGAGTTGGTTAGCTCACCATCGGATGCGCGGGAGGTATTCCGTGTGCAGGAGATGGTGAGACGTTTCACTGAGAGGATGCCCTAAAAATTCTTCATACAGTTTTTTGACGTCGGGATTTTCATGACTTTTACGTAAGGATTTGCCTTCGTCC
>JAVBSX010000081.1:0-17366 GCA_031556455.1 Thermoguttaceae bacterium | reverse complement strand
TGTTTTCAGGGAGCGTTGGAATGATAACCGGAAGCGCCCCTGCTTGAAGCAACGCGTCAAAATATCCGGAAAAAACAAAACTTAACGCCGGAGCGTTCTTCTGAGCGGGTCGAAAATCGGAATTAATCCCAACGATCGGTTGATTGACCATCCTCGCATTCCTCCTGTGTGAGGGTGACACGATCACGCAGGAGCTTTCAATCCAAAAACCGACAATTCGACAAACGAGAAGGATAATGATCACTCAGAAACAAATCGCAACAAAAATAGTAAAGAACACCTCCTGTGTTGACCTTCCTATTTTTACATCATGCACTAAAACAGTATCCTTTCGGATTCCTATTAAGCACACTTATTTGATCGTTATACTTGAGATTTATGCGCTTCGTTTATACCGTCCAATTGTGAGGTTTTTCGTCTTCAAAACTCCGGACATGCCGGCATCTTGCGGGCAAAATGCCAACCGAATCATGTCCCAAATCCATTTGTGGTTCGGATCGTCACTTCCGAGACCAGGAATGCAAGTTTCGCAAAGTGTAAGTACTCTCACCGTTTCTGCAAGAGCTCTACAAGATTTTGTAGTAAATATTTAGAATATACCATATATAGTGGTTGTAACGCCTTGTAATCGAGAAATTGAAAAAACATTAGATTTTCGCTCCGATAATTAAACTCTCATTTCCAACTTAGCCGGTACTCCGGCGCCCCTCATTTTCAACACGCGATTGAATTTTCCCCCCTATACTTTCGGCCCCCAAACACTATAATCCAAGGTTGGGAATTGCCCGTTTTCTACCCGTTTTTATCACCAGGAGTTTTCCGAATGATCGTTACCACGAAAGAACTGTTTCAACAGGCGTACGGCAAATACGCGATCGGAGCGTACAATATCAACAACCTTGAGCAGACCGTCGGTCTTTTCCGGGGAAATCTCGGGAAATCGGAAAAGAACGAAGACCCGAGCGATGCGACGAAAAGCGCTCCCTTTATCATCCAAATTTCCCGCGGTGCCCGTTCGTACACCGACAAACGGTTCCTGGAATCGATGATCCGGACCGCCGGGGAAGTGTTCCCGGACGCAATCTTCGCCGTGCACCTCGACCACGGAACCGAAGAAGCCTGTTACGATTGCATCGACAGCGGTTTTTACTCTTCCGTGATGATCGACGCCTCGCACGAGGAGTTCGCGAAAAACATCGAGATCACCCGTCGGGTCGTCGATAAGGCCCACGCGAAAGGGATCGTCGTCGAAGCCGAACTCGGCCAGCTCGGCGGCGTCGAGGAAGACGTCGTCGGCAGCGTCAAGCTGACCGATCCGGCGCAGGCGGCGGAGTTCATCGAAAAGAGCGGCTGCGATTCCCTCGCCGTCGCGATCGGGACTTCCCACGGAGCGTTTAAATTTTCCGGCAAGCAGGGCCTGCATTTCGACGTGCTCGAACAGATTCAAAAGGCCGTCCCGAAGAATTTCCCGCTCGTGATGCACGGCAGCTCTTCCGTCCCGCACGAATGGGTCGAGCGGATCAACAACGCCGGCGGAAAAATGAAGGACGCGAGCGGCGTCAACGAAGCCCAATACCTCCCGGCCGCGAAGCTCGGGGTCACCAAAATCAACATCGACACCGACGGCCGGTTGGTCTGGTGCGCGATACACCGGGAATCGTTCCGCGACGATCCGGCGAACTTCGATCTCCGCCCGCCGGGGAAAATTTTTATGGCCGCTTACGCCGAGTACATCATTCACAAAAACTCGGTTCTCGGCAGCACCGGCCAGCTCGAATCGGTCCGCGCCGCCCTCAAAGGCGGAAAAAGCTGCGGCTGCAAATGCGGCGGTTAGTCCGATAAAGGAGTTTTATTTCAAAAAATGAAAATCACGAGCCGCGTGCACAGCACGCGGCTCTGTTTTTTGGTGCTTCTTTCAACTTCCCGAAGCGGCTGCGCCGGCCCGCCGTTTCTTTCGGGCCAGCCGCCATTTCTCGAACCAGAGGATCGCCCCGGACAGCGGTAGCAGTGTCGCGATCAGGCAGGCGATAAAGTAGAGAATCTTCGACGAGGTGCCGTAAAAATCGCCGAGGTGCAGCGGCTTGACCAGCGCCGCGATCTTCGCTCCGAACGGCTGATCGGCGAACCGTTCTTCGGCGACGGCCTCCCCCGCGATGCGGTCCCACTGCGTTTTGTCGTGCGCGGCCAACGCGAAGAAGCCCGTCCGCACTTTGTCGACCACGACCGCCGTCGAGCGGCCCGGCGGGATCGTGAGCGTCGTTTCGCCGCTCCCCGGGGTCCATTCTCTTTGTCGATCGATCATCGCCTGGATCGACATGCTTTCCTTGGGCGACATCAAACCTTGCGGTCTCTCGATCTGCACCGGCCGGGTCTCGCGTCCCTTGAACACCTTGTCCCCCAGCACGGCGGAGGCGGCCTCGCGATACCAACCGAACGACCAGCAAAGCCCCGTCAGCGTCATCACCAACAGCGGCAGGAACATGTAAAACCCGAGCGTGTTGTGCGTGTCGTACAGGAAAAGTTTCCAACCTTTTTTCAGGCGGACTTCCAGCCCGAGTCGCCAAATTTTCCATTGCGAGAACGCCTTGAGCGTTCGCGGCAGCCACAAAACGAGCCCGGTCAAAAGCAGGACGCCGAAGATCGTCGTCGCGATCCCGACGATCGGTCGGCCGATTTGATCGGGCAACCAGAGAAAACGGTGTAATCGCATCATCGAGAGAAAAAACGCCTCGACCGGGCCGTCCCCTTCAGCCTGGACCGAGCCGGTGTAAGGATCGACGTACAGCGTTTTCAACCATTTCGGGCGGCCCTGCCCGCCGTCCTGCTTGCCGCCGCGAGGGGCCTGCTTTTCCGCGTCCTTTTCGACACGACCCGGCCCGCTGCCGTCTTGTTTGCCGGTTCCCGAGCCGTCCTGTGCGCCTTGCCGCAGCCCGCGACCTTCGCCCCCTTGGCCGCGTCCGAGGCCCTCGCTCGAACGATCCGCTTCCGTTGCGTGCTCGCCGTGGGCGGGAGCGGAGTCGAGACGCACGACCCAGGTCCGGTTCGCCGCATCGGGAACGACCAGTTGGCCGACCCGGGCCTGCTGTTGCGTTTCGATCTTTTCGATCAGCGCATCGGCGGTGAGCCGGGCTTGGCCGGCCGGGGAATCGGAAACGTAGTATTTTCCCGGTTGCAAAAACCGCACGGCTTCGTCGCGAAACGTATAGACCGTCCCGCTCAGGCAGACGACGAACAGCACGATGCCGCTGAGAATGCCGAGCCAAAGGTGTATTTCGTAAAACAAACGTCGCCAGGAAAATCGTTTCATGGTTTTGTGTGAACGGCGGTTGCGATGGGTTTTACCTTGAAAATCAAACACTTCTGTTGATTAACCCCGGAAACTTCGATGAGGGCCGAAAAAAATTCCCGGGTCCTTCTCTCAAAAAAGAAACGGTATCAATCGCCAACGAACTTTTCCGCAGTACTCCGTGTAACCGGGAAGATGTTCGCGGAGATAGCGTTCTTCGTCGAAGATTCGAAACACGAGCACCCCGAGCAGCGGCAAGGCGGCCGGGACGCCCCACCAGGAGCCGAGTGCGAGCGGCGTGCCGAAAAACCAGAGGAGCGTCCCCGTATACATCGGGTGCCGGATCCAGGCATACGGCCCGGTCGAGATCACCGGCTGATGTTCCTCGACCGTGATCGTCGCCGCCATATAACGGTTGTATCTCGCCGTGTAGGCGACGAATCCAAGTCCGAGGATACTGAGGGCGAACCCGGCGATCACGACGTCGAGCGGCACATCCGACCAATGAAACCGCCGGTCGAAACCGGGAACGGTCAACCAAAGGCAGAGATAGCCGAGCAAAAAGCCGACGATGATTTTTTCCGCGAGCGATTTTTCCGCGCGAGGGCCGACTTTGAGGCGGCGTTCCATAAGGCCGGGATCGATCCGGAGCCAAAAGGCCGTCCCGATGATGAGATAGGCGGTAAACAACCCCCAATAGACCCAAGCTTGCCAAAAATCGAACGTTCCCGCCGGGCCGAACAGCAGGCCGAAGCCGATGAAGTCCGAACCGCCCCCGGCGAGAATCAGCCGTCCCAACAGGGTTTTCGAGTACGGTCGTTTCGATTCAGAAGTGTTCGAGGTTTCAAAATTCGACATCCCACTGATTATAGACTCGCAATGAGGTAAAATCAAATCACGCTAAATAAGATCGCAATTCCTGGAAATGATAAACGTAAGAGTTGACGATGTCGTCCGGGGACTACGCGAGTACGCTTCGTCACCGGCTCTTTGAAAGGGAAAAAAATGATAAAACCGACGATCATGCTCGCGATTCTCTGGACGACGACGATCGGCGATACGCCGGAGGCGAGCTACTCTTCGGCGGTCGTTTCGGGAGACCGCGTTTACATCACGGGCAATCTCGACGGCGGCTCGACCGGTTTCTGTCTCGACGCGGCGGACGGCAAAATCCTTTGGACGTACCGCAACGGCGAAGCCTGGACGGAAATGTTTGCCGGAACACGCGGCACGCCGCTCCTCGACGGCAATTTTCTGTACGACGAGTCGCCGCTCGGTCTCATCGTTTGCCTCGATAAGGAATCGGGCAAGCCGCTTTGGAGCCGCGATTTGCTGAATGATTACGCGACGCCGAATCTGCTGTACGGCCGCAGCGGTTCACTTCGGCTCGACGGCGACAAATTGTACACGCAACTCGGCGGCGAGCGAGGTTCGATTCTCTGCCTCGACAAACGGACCGGCGAGACGCTTTGGCTTGGCGAAAGCACCGGCAACGTCGCCGGTTACGGCTCGCCGATTTTGTTCGAGTACGAAAACATCCCGCTAATCGCCGCAATGGACGCCAAGGGACTCTTCGCCGTGAACCGTGAGACGGGAAAACTCCAGTTTCATTTTCGGCATCCGGCCCGACTCGACGAGAACATCACGACGCCGATATATCGCGACGGCAGAATTTTTATCACAAACGGCGCCGGCAGCGATTCGAAGCTCTTGAAACTTTCCGTGAGCGACGGCGACGTCAGCGCCGAAGAGGTCTGGGCGAACCGGCTGTTGGCGAATTCGCACCAGGGCGTCGTGCTGCTTGACGGTTTGCTGTACGGTGCAACGAACAAACGGGGCGGCGGCTTCGCGTGTATCCGCTGGGACGACGGCGGCGATGTTTTTCTCGACCGAACAATCGTGCGCGGTTCGTTCGATATCGCCGGCGGTTTCTTTTTCATCCTCACGGAGTTCGGCGAAATCGTTCTCGCCCAAGCGGCGGAAAAGAATTTCGAGGTGCTCTCGCGATTACAAATTTCCGAGGCGGACGACGGCCAGGTGTATGCGCATCCGACGCTCGCAGGGGACCGGCTTTACGTCCGGATCGGCCCCAAACTGTATTGCGTTCAGTGGGAAAAAAACAAGGAGCCGGGGATGTAGCGCAGCGCAATCCCCGGACAAACACTACAAAATAGCGCAACCCCCGGACATGATAAGCGTAATCGTTGACGACGTTGTCCGGCGACTGCGCTGCGCTCCGCCCCCGGCTCTTTGTGCGAGAGGCTGAAAACCGGGGCTTCACGGAATGATTCGATCGCCGCGATAGGGGCGTTCGAGCGGTCTTTCCAATAATCGCCGGTTACGCTGTGGGGCGGCAGTGCCCCTTTCGACTCGCGGTCGGCCCGGGTGTAATTTTTCCACCAGTTCGTCCGAATCGAAATCGTCGGTCTCCGTGATTTTTTTGTTGCCCTGCAAATCGACGTAGACGACGGCCAAGACGTTTTCCTCGTCCCCCGGATCGTCCGCTTCCGTACATAAACAGAGGAAACGGTAATTCCTCCCCGCGACGACCTGCGTTGAAACGGCGAACGGCGTGTAGGTCTCGCCCGGGGTTTTGCCGAGCGTCTCATCGAAAACGGCCTTCGCCTCATCGTCCAGCGGCTTGAAGTTCGCCCAGCCGCCCGCCAGCCGCCCGGTGCGAATGTCGGTGATCTTTTTGTCCCTCACCTCACCCGCCGTGTCGACATAAATGTCGATGAGGGCGTTTCCCTCCCTCGGTGGTTGGGTCGCCGCGACGCTTTGACAATAGAACCGGTAATTCGTTCCGGCGACGACCTGCGTTGAAACGCACAGCGGCTTGTACGTGACGCCGTGGTGTTTTTCAAACGCCTTCTCGAACACGGCTTTCGCCGCGTCGTCGAGTTGCCGATACGGCGAGAACGCGCCGGTCTTTTCCCGTTCCGAGGAGACGGCGACATTCGTCGCAACGAAGCCGAGCAGCACGATCGTCAATAAAAGGTATCTCATCTTTTCTCTCCTTGCTCGAAATGATGGTCGATGCGAAAATTTGATTCGGTTTGTCTGCCGTAGCCGGTATATCCGGGAAGCACACAAGACGCCGGAGAAATTATAGGCAAGACGGTCGCCAAAGTCAAAATGGTGTGCGTGTTCCCCTCCCAATGGTCGCTACTCTTCAAGGAATGAGCATTGTATAGCGTTTTGATAGCCGAGGCAAGAAAATGTGACCCGTGGTCTCTTTCACAATTTGACATGAGGCCGCGGCATTTTGAATTCCGCTACGCTTCATACAAAATGTCGCTCCGTTCATTTTTTATCGCCGGCACAATAACCGCTCTAAAGAACGACCCCCGAGGCCGGGTCGATCGCGACGCCGTCAGTCAGTCGGCACAAAAGCTGGAGGATGAGAATCAGCGTGTTCGGATCGAGTTGTCCGGCCTGTTCGAATTCCCAAACTTCCTGTTCGTCCAAAGGATCCGGAACATCGACCTCCGGGATTTCGATATAATGTTTCGGATCGAATTGAAACCGCGGCTTTTTCGCGAATGGTCCTCCGCCGCGCATCTCGGCAGCCGCCTTCGCCTTTTGAAACATCTTCGGCTCCGGAACGACGCGTGTTTCCCGGACGGGAACGGGTATATCTCCGGCAATGGGAACCATTTGCTCGAAATGCAGGACCTCCAATCGGGCGTGGCACGTCTTGGCCCGGTCGATTTTTTCCCGGGATTTTTTGGTGCTCGTCAGCTTCCGGAGTTCCTCGGCCAGATGCTGCATCTCGGCGAAGACATGCTCGCCGCTTTGATACACGATGTCGAGAGCGGCGAAATCTTCTTGGGAAGCGATGCGGAGAACCTCGATCCGGCCCTCGGCGTCCCCCTGGGATTGCCGGATTTCCAAAGACGAAAAGAGCGATTTCAATCCTTTTTGAATAGCGTGAGTCTTCGGTCTTTTCGAAGGGTCGAAAAGAACGAAATAGGTTTCGCGCCATTGGTAGCGGTCGTCTTCAAACGTCGACATCGTTAACCGTTGTTCCTCTCTTTCTCGCGAAGCGGCTGAAACGCAAGCATAATCCCGGTCGGAGACAAAGGGTTATTCCGCTTTGCGTTCGAAAAGCATTTTTGTTTCCCCTTCGCCGTTCATGATCACTTCGAGGTTCTGCTTTTCGTTCGGTTCGGAAACGATCACGCCATAAATCGTCAGTTTCGAATGGTTGGAGGTCAAAAGCCCGGTCGGAATCTCCAACATCACCGTCGTGTCCGTGTCGATCTTCAGATTCTTGAATTGCATTTTGACCCCGCCCATCTCGACCGATTTCGGGTCCTGGGATTCTGTTTTCACCTTCGATTGGATAAACGCGGTTTCGACACCGTCGATCTTTTCAACGCTTTGGAGGACATTCTCGGCCTGGACGCGAACCGGCCCGAGGAGCGGAATGTCCGAGGCGGCCTCGGTTTTCCAGATTTCGCCCAAGGCAACCGGTTGGGTTGGTAATACCTCTTGATTGCGGTCGAAATTTTTCGAGAAGGTATCGACTTTCGTCGTCTTCTTCAGGTTCTCGATCGCGGTCTTTTCGGCGGGACCGGCTCCTTCGAGGAGTTTTTGCCAGTGCTCTTCCATTCCTTCGATCTTGACGATTTTCCCTTCAGGGCTTCGCGTCAAGGTTTGTTTCATTCCAAGCATCAGACGGAGCACCTTGAGGGGCGCGACGGCATCTTCCTCGTCGTTGGTGTCGAACAAAATTTCCCGCCCTCTCGTTTTGACCGACATTTGGATACGCGTCAGCTCCAGGGAGAGTTGCTGCGAACCGTCCGGGGCCTTCGCCAAGGCGGTCACATCGAAAAGGTAAATCTGTTTCTGCTCCGACGGGGCGATCTGACCGCCCATTTGCATCGTCATATTCATGATCGTTTCCGTCTGCATGGTGTATCGCCCTTCGGGGAAATTGCTTTTAAGGGAATACTTTTGCTGCGCGAAAACACCAGTACTCGCGAAAAGAATCCAACAAAAAACGAAAAGACGCAACGTTGCGATTTTCATAGTGGGAACATCCTGGGTTGAAGAAAAAACGAAACGACGAATACCGATTATATCAGAAATCGTTTCGAGAAAAAGCGCCGACAGCCCGGTTTGAGAAGATTATACCGCAAGCCGGTAGGGGCGGGGATCTGCCGTCCAGGCAAAAAGAGCTTCGCCTCTGTCAAAACGCGGCCTCGTTGGGCCGCTGCCGTATCGAAGACGGAAATTTTCAACCGACTTGAGTCTATTGCCCTCCGCGTCGCCGCACGCCTATTATTTTGCCTTATCCAGTTTCGTCTCGGTTCCGTTTTTCTGGACGCTTTGCGCTTTATCGTAACTCTCGATCAACGCCTTGTACGGCGGGACGATATGTTCGACCATGACGGCGGCGAAGTCCATCGCGTCGGGGCGGTTCCACGTACTCATGATATCCGACAACACCGCGAAGGTGTCGACCGGCATCGCACCCGCTTGCGTCACCCGGGCAATGGTCAATTCGGTCGCCATCTTGCTCCAGTTGCCGGAAGCGTCGACGACGCAGAAAACGCGGTAGCCCGCTTCGACCGCACTCAAGGCGGGAAAGGCCATGCACACGCTGGTCAACGTTCCGGCGATGATCAAGGTTTTTCGTCCGGTTTTCTCGATCGCCTCGACCCAGGCGGGATTGTCCCAGGCGTTGATCTGGCCGGTGCGCGGAATGTAAACGGCATCCGGATTCGCCTGGTGAATCTCCGGAATGAGCGGGCCGTTGGGACCGTCCGGCACGGAAGCCGTCGTAAACGTCGGAATTTTTCCCAGGTATGCGACCTTGGCCAGTGCGATCGCAGGGGATCGCAGCACCGGCTGGTCGATGTCGCGGACCAATTGAAACAGACCGCTTTGATGATCGATCAACAGCATCACCGCGTCGTCGGGATCGATCATCCACTTGTTTTTGTAGACATTGGTTTTTACGCTCATGCCGTGTCTCCTTCAGTTATTTGTTTTTGATGAACGTTCCATTCCGCAGCTCATGGAACGCCGTCTCCAGTTCTTCTTCCGTATTCATGACGATGGGACCGCCCCAGGCAATCGGTTCATGGAGCGGCTTGCCGGCGAACAGGGCGAACCGCATTCCGTTCAGTCCGGCTTTTGCGTTCAATAAATCCCCGTCGCCGAACACGACGGCGGTACGTTGTTCGACCGTTTGCGAAGGCGTTCCGAAGTCGCCGCTTCCTTCCAGCACATAAATAAACAGCGTCTCGTAATCCGGGACGGGAATAGAAAACGCCGCTTCCGGCTTCAGCCTCGCGTCCAACACCGTCGGTTGGACGAATTGCCCTTGCGGGCCGACGATATTTTCGTAACGACCGGCGACGACTCTCACCGTGGAACCGTTTTCCTCGACGAGCGGCATGTCCTCCTCGCGGATGTCATGGTAGGTTGGAGCCGTCATTTTATGGGTTTTCGGCAGATTGATCCAAAGCTGAAAACCGAAAAGCCGTTAGCTAGCGACCGGCATTTCCTAGTGCCGGATGCCACTGCCGGAATTCATCCACTGGGCCTGCCCGCCGAGAATGCGGCCTGCGTTGCCGAGCGTGTCCTTGTGGTCGATTTCACCGGAAATCAGGTAAGTGAACGTCTCGATGCCGCGATGCGGATGGAGCGGAAAGCCGTTGAGATAATCGGCGGGATTCGTCGAGTCAAAGGTATCGAGCAAGAGAAACGGGTCGGTTTCCCGCACGGTTTCATGGGCGAAAACCCGATACAGCCGAACACCTGCTCCGTCCGAGGTTCGCATTCCTTCGACGACACGTTTCACGGGACGCGGTTTCATGGAATATCCTTACTCTTGAGGAACGGAATCCGTTTTTTGTTTCGATAAAAACCAATGGATCAAGCCGTCGAGGGAAAAACGTCCCGGTCCGAGCAGCAACAGGAGCGAATAACCGCACAGATAAAACAACGCCGGTTCTTTTTTCGGGAACGGATCGTTGACGTGAAAAACGAAGACGGCGACCAGCATCATGATGATCGGCGGCAGAACGGCGAAGCGGGTTAGGAAACCGAGAATAACGGGAGCGGCGCAAACGACTTCCGCCAAAATGACCATGCACAGGGCAATGAACGATCCGGCGCCGATCGGATCGGGAAAGGTCTTGCTGAGAGCCTCGAAATCCAGCACTTTCGGAATGCCGTGGATCAGAAGACCGCAACAGAGAGCGACACGGAACAGGAAAAGTCCGAACGAAGCGAGCGGCCCGCCGGTGTCCGTCGTCGTCAAACAACGCAGAAACGTTTTCATGGCAACCTCCGAAAAAAAGACGTTCACCTGAATCGATCAAGTCAGCCCTTGCATTGTAGTCGAACCGGAAATCAAAGTCAAATATCGTCGACAAGAATCTATTGCGCCCGTCATGTTTCCTTCTTGCATCGACAAGATGACAAAAGACCGTCCCTCAAGCAAAATTGAGGTGATTGCGCTTCACACCGTTGCCGCGAAAACCCATTGATTTTCGTATTTGTAAATTCGTCTGAAATCCGGATAAGAATCGGCATGACCGTTGAAACAGGAAGCACACCCTGAAAAAAACACCGTTTTTAAAGCTTCCTGACTTGTTAAATATCAACAGCGCCCTATAATCTTTAATAGAGAGATCGGAGAGTTCTTTTATTGATCTTTCCTTTGCAGAAAAGTGTAATCGCGAGAAGAGTTTCTTGTTTGGTGCCGAAAATCGACGTCGAATAAAGAAAGATGCTCATCGGAAATTACTGATCTGCGCGAAAATTTTTATCCGGTCGGCAAACGCGAACACTCGCGTTCCCTTGGTTTTTGAGACTACGCTCCGCTACGTCTTGAAAATCAAGGGCCAAATTTTATGTGCAGACCAGTAATAATAGCTTTTTGATGGGGTATAACCGCTGATTCCTTTGCTTTGTTTTCCCTTGAAACGGTTGTTTTGAAAAAAGGGAAAGTATTCGAACAAATCGGAGAGTGGGCGGGAGAGCAACGTTGTCGGCTACCCCTCGGCACGGTGTGATCTCGTCCCACTTTCTTTGTTTCTTGCCGCATTGTTCCGTCTTTCTCACGGAATATAGACGCCAATTCCCCGACTTTGGATCGCGATTCCATGCGCATGGTGATGATACACCGGAGGCGGGCAATGCCGATGCGGATTGTTTTCCCAGCAGGCCGCTCGGGCAGGGAGATATGCGGGATAAACCACAGGCGCAGGATATCTCGGTACGGGGCTCTGAACGACACGGACTTCGACGGCGCTTCTCGTACCACGGCCATATTCGTTACCATAACGATACGGTTCCTGGTAATAGCGGGCCTGAGAATATTTTCCATATCCGTAATGCCGATGTTGGGCCGAGGCGGTTGAAGGGCAAGCCAAAAACAAGAGAAGCAGCGATGCCGCGCAAGCGAAAAAAACGGTCGTTTTCATGGTCGGGTTCCTTTCCAAGGAAAATTTTCGGAAAAAAGCAAGAGGTTGCCTTAATCCGACAGCGCCGTGAGTTTTACCACGAAGGCACGAAACACACGAAGAAATACGAAAGGTCAAAGGAACTGTTGTTTTGATCAAAAACAGGGAATTTGACGACATTTCGTTTATGATCTTTTCTTGATTCTTCGTGCTTCTTCGTGACTTCGTGGTTTATGAGATTGCGCTGTCGTATTAAGAAACCGATGGTAAAACCGACGCGAATTGCGACAGAATCTCGGATTTGTCGACGGAATTTCTCGAGTTTCTTGAAAGAACGGTCGCCCGTTGCGGCATACTGATTGACCAGTGCTAATAAATTGACTCCCAATTGGAAGCGAATTTTTCAGAACAAATAAACTTGGTAACCGCAGCCGGTATGAGCGGTAGGTTTCGGTCTCTGTTTATTTCTACTGTATGGATTTCACATTGACTCAACCTAACCTACTGAGTATAAAAGCTTTCCGTCGCCCGAACGCGGCGATTTTTAGCACGGAGAGCGAAAATGAACAAGCGGTATGCCATTGCCAAGGAATCGATTTTTGAAGATTGTCTGTGACGCCGGGAACCTACGAAGGTGTCTTGGAACGCCTCGATCCATTCGCGACACCCTTTTTCAAGCACCTTGCGACCCGAATGCAACGGGAAAAGGCACTTGCCTATTTGAAAGGTTGCTGTCCTGCACGGAAAAGAAAAACGTCGAGTTGATCGCGTGTTTTGCTGGAAGCAAACCCACATTTCAGACACGGTCAGGATCGCCAATCGCTTCAAATGTTTATCGGACAAGTCGAATGGAATGATGATGCCATCCTGGATCAACTGACCGACCAGGTCGTTCGCGAAATCGGATCGGACAACGGCATCCTCGTGATCGACACGACGACCTTTTCCAAAAAAGGACGAAGGAGTGTCGGTGTCGAACGGCAGTGGTGCGGGCGGTACGGAAAATCGAAAATTGTCAAGTCGCCATTGGTGTCGCCTCTGTGGGAAGCGAAGAATTCATTTTGGTCGACCGCTGTTTGTACTTGCCGAAAAGTTGGACCGACGATCCGGAACGTTGCCGCTTCGCAGGTGTTCCCGAAGAACGAATCGTTGAGAAAACCCGGCATGAACAAGCCAAGGAAATGATTCTCGGGCGATGTAAAAAGTTTCCGCACAAATGGATTCGATGCTCTTCGATCCAGGCGTACTTCGCGGTTACATCGTCTCCCGGGCGCTGAGTTTATTGCTCTCCGCGAAAAAATTGAACCGGGACTTCGAAATCAACCTTCGCGGTTTCGGGGCTTTCGTCGTTTCGCTCAGGAAGCCCCTTGGCTCATTTTTTATCGCCGGCACAACAATAGGGGCGCGGTTGAAACAGACGGGGGCGAAATGGAAGCGGGAGCGAGTGGACCGGATGGGGCGTAATCTGTTCGATTTACTACGGCGACCAGTGGGATGACGACTGGAAAGCCGCCCATTAGCCCCCAGAAAATTTGCGTGCCCCCAAAGAGCGGCTCTCTTCAGCGGTTTTCGAGGGGTTGCGGGCCGGCGAAGAGCGTGCTAAAATACGTTCCCTTTTTTGTTCCGATTTTGTTCCGAGAAATTTTCGTCCCCGCCTTGCCTTCTATGGACCCGACGCAGCAGACCCGATCCTATTTGATGAAGAAATTCGAGTCGATCGGGATCCGTCCCCGCGCGAAACTCGGACAAAATTTCCTGATCGATCTGAATCTGCTGCGGCTGCTACACGAATCGGCCGCAATTGATTCGCACGACGTGATTCTCGAAGTCGGGACCGGGACCGGGGCGTTGACGGCGGCGATGTCCGAAAAGGCGGCCGCCGTCATTACCGTCGAACTCGACGCCGTCCTGCACGAACTCGCGAAACAGGAGCTTTTCGGGCGGGACAATGTCCGCTTCCTGCAGGCCGATATCCTCCGGAACAAAAACCGGCTCAACGAAGAGGTGCTCGAAGCCGTCCAAAAAGAGCTGGACGTCGATCCCGCCCGACGATTCAAGCTGGTCGCGAACCTGCCTTACAACATCGCGACGCCGCTGATTTCCAACCTGCTGCTGACCGAGCGACCGCCGCACTCGATGATCGTCACCATCCAAAAGGAATTGGCCGACCGAATCACGGCCAAGCCGGGGACGAAAGATTGGGGAGCGCTTTCGCTTTGGTTGCAATCGCAATGCCGCTGCGAAACGGTTCGGGTGATGCCGCCGAGCGTGTTTTGGCCGCGACCGAAAGTCAACTCCGCGATTCTCAAAATCGTTTACGACGAAAAACGCCGCAAGAAAATCCCCGATTTGAAATTTTTTCACGAATTCGTCCGGGCGATCTTTTTTCATCGTCGCAAATTCCTCCGGAGCGAGCTTTGCAGCGCTTTCAAAAAAACGATTTCGAAGGAAAAGGTCGACGGGATCATGCAGGAACTCGGTTTCGACGAAAAAACCAGGGCCGAGACGCTCGATTTGAAAACGATGCTCCGCCTCTGCGAGCGCTGCCGGAAAGAGTTGGAACACCTGCCGGAAAAAGAACGGAAGATTTTGTGATTTGGGGCATCAGGGCATACGAACCGGGACCTGTGGTCCCGACTGCATTGCACGCGAAAAAAGAAAACAACTCGAATAGAAACAGTCGGGGGCACAGCCCCCGGCTCGTATTTTCAAACGAGACCAACATTTTATGGATTTCGTCGCCGATCTGATCGTGATCATTCTCGCCGGGCTGTTCGGCGGTTTGATCGCGAAAGTGCTGAAACAACCGCTGATCCTCGGCTATATCGTCGCGGGGATCATCGTCGGTCCGAACACCGCCGGCTACAATGTGACGCAGGTCGATCAGATCAACATTCTCGCGGAAATCGGCGTCGCCCTGCTGCTCTTCTCTCTCGGCATCGAATTTTCGCTTGAGGAACTCAAACCGATCCGCAAAATCGCCGGTTTCGGGGCGCTGATTCAAGTCGCCCTCACGCTTTTGTTCGGGTACTTCCTGGGAAAAGCGGTCGGCTGGACCAACCTCGCGAGCTTCTGCCTCGCGATTTCGATCATCTCCTCCAGTACGGCGGTCATTCTCAAATCGCTCGTTACGACCGGGCACGTCACCTCCCTGTCCGGCCGGGTCATGCTCGGAATGTCGATCGTCCAGGACATTATGGTCCTGCCGCTGATGATCGTGCTGATCGGTCTCAAAAACGTCGGGGACGGCTCCCAGCTCGGCTTCCTCCAACCGATTGGCATGGTTATCCTCTTCGTCGGGATCATGGTCCTGATCGGGAGCCGCATCATTCCGAAAATTTTGCACTACATCGCAACCTGGGGCTCACAAGAGATTTTTCTCCTCACCGTCGTCGCGATCAGCCTGGGGGTCGGCTACGTTTCCTTCAAGCTCGGTCTTTCCCTCTCGTTCGGGGCGTTCGTCGCCGGGCTGGTTCTCGCCGGTTCCGATTACGGCAACAAGGCCTTGAGCGAAATGATTCCGCTCCGCGATATGTTCGGGCTGCTCTTTTTCGTTTCCGTCGGGATGTTGCTCGATCCGATGTTCATTGTCCAGCATTTCGGGACGATCCTCCTCCTCGGACTCGTTGCCTGCCTGGGCCGGGGGATCATCCTTTCGATCCTGACCTGGAGTTTCGGGTACCGCAACATCATCCCGATCGCCGCCCTGCTCGGGATGCTGCCGATCTCCGAAATCGGGTTTATCGTGATCAGTTCCGCCTTGCAGCATCAGATCATCGACAAGGAGGTGTATTCCTACATCTTGAACATGATCGTCCTTTCGATGTTGATCGGCCCGCCGATCTCGATTTTTACGGGACCGATTTACATTTGGTCGCAACGCCTTTTCAAGCGCAACCGTCACGAAACGATCACGATCAGCGAGACCCGACCGCGGGATCATGTCGTGATCGCCGGCGGACGGTATTTGGCGCGGTTTATCGGTCGGGCCTTGGAATTGTTGAATGTTCCCTATGTGATCATCGAGCCGAACCACCAACTGTTCGTCTTCGCCCAATTGGAAAAGCTCAACGTCATTTTCGGCGAGCCGCACCAGCGTTTGATCCAACAGGCGGCCGGGGTCGAGGATGCCCGGATTATATTGATTACGGCCAAGTCCCGGGCGAGTATTCGCGGGATCGTCGAAACGGCGAGGGACATCCGGCCGGACGCCCGGTTTGTCGTTCAATACGAGGGGTACGACGGAGCCGAACTTCTTGAGGAACTCGGCATCGAAAAGATCGTGCAACCGGAATACGAGGTCGGAATCGAGATGCTGCGACGCTCTCTTGTCGCCCTAAAAATCCCGGGGGGCGAAACGGAAGAGCAACTCGACCGGATCCGCGAACGGTTGTTGCACAAAAGATTCCGGGAAACGGGCAACAAAGAACAATGAGCCGTCAATTAACCGTTGCCCCAACGGAGCCGCGTGCTATGCACGCGAAGTGCCGACAGCACGAGCCGGAGCATTGTCTTTTCTCTTCGAAAACGAAACCGGGACCATAGGTCCCGGCTCGTTGTGCTGCTCCTCACATTGGTGCTTCCTTACTTTCTCAAGCTGCACGAATCGGATTTTCCCGGACAGGTCGCCCCGGAATTTCCCGCGGCGCGGTTCCAAGGCATTTTCGCGAGAAGCAGGCCCATGCCGCAGGTGTTCGTCAACCCCGCGAAAACCAAGCCTGCCCCGACAAACGCGGGAAGCGCGATCCAATACGGATGCACGAAAAATCCGAGGCAAGCGCCGATCAGGACAAGCGAACCGGCGGCGATCCGAACTTGGCGTTCCAGGGAAATGACCTTGTGATCGCGAACGACGGGCAATCCGGCCGCGACCCAGGCGAGCGTGCCCCCTTCGACGTTGACGACATCGGCAAAGCCGGCGGCGAGCATCCGTTCGCAGGCTTGGGCCGCGCGACCGCCGCTTCGACAGATCATGTAAACCGGCGTCCCTTTCGAGCCGGGTTCCGCGAGCAGTTTTTCCGGCGTCAAGGCGTCGAGCGGCACGTTTCGAGCTCCGACGGCATGGACTTCCCGAAATTCGACAGGCGTACGCACATCGATCAGTTCGATCGTGATTCCGGAATGCAGTTTATCGTACAGTTCTTTCGGTGTGATTGTTGTTGAACTCATGGTGCCTCCTCCTTTTTCGCAATTTTACGCATCAAACAACTTTGAGGCAAGAAGAAAAACCGCCGGAATTCCCGCCGCCCTCTACGGTATATCGGCATTTTCCGCTCTCGCCGGTCGTGATCTCTTTGCGGCTTATGCCTCTCTTGAGGCAGGGTATCGGCGGTTTTCAGGTTTTTTGTCCGATTTTCGATTCTTTTCTGAAAACCGCTCGCCGACAATGATTACGGGACAATCCCTATCGAGCCGGCTGCGTCAGCTGCCGGTTGGCGTCCGTCTTCAAGGCCCTTACACCATTGAAGACGGACGCCAACCGGGGCCTCACGACCCCGGCTCGATTTCTACGGACTGTTCCGAATAGGGAAAAAAGGCTGGTCAAGCAAAAAATAACGGCCCCGTCAGGAAAAGGATTTCACCTCTATGTCAGGTCTCTACGTCGCATCGAACGTCACCGCTCTCGGGGCTCAGGTCAACCTCCAGCGCAACATGGG
>JAVBSX010000112.1:0-20548 GCA_031556455.1 Thermoguttaceae bacterium | reverse complement strand
AGGAATTGGACCATTTCCTGACCCTCGCGGCCAAGGTCTCGAAAAAGCATCCGGTCGTCGTTTCGGAGTTTATCGAATACGCGAAAGAGATCGAAATCGACGCCGTCGCCGCAGGCGGAGAGATGATCGCCTACGCGATTTCCGAGCATGTCGAATTCGCGGGCGTACATTCGGGCGATGCGACGATCGTTTTTCCGCCGCAAAAACTGTACATTGAAACGATCCGGCGGATCAAAAAGGTCTCCCGAAAAATCGCGAAAGCGCTCAACATTTCCGGGCCGTTCAACATGCAGCTTTTGGCTCGGGAAAACGACATCAAGGTGATCGAATGCAACCTCCGGGCGTCCCGGAGTTTCCCGTTCGTTTCCAAGGTCTTGAAAATCGACCTGATCGAACTCGCAACGAAGGCGATTTTGGGACTCCCGGTCGAAAAGCCGAACAAATCGGCGTTCGACCTCGATTATGTCGGGATCAAGGCTCCGCAGTTCAGCTTCTCGCGTTTGGCGAAAGCCGATCCGATTTTGGGCGTTGAAATGGCCTCGACCGGCGAAGTCGGCTGTCTGGGCGAAGATTATTACGAAGCGATCCTCAAATCGATGCTCTCGGTCGGATACCGACTGCCGGTACAAAAGAGCGTTCTCCTTTCGACCGGACCGGCCAAGGCGAAAGCCGAACTGCTGGACGATTGCCGCATGCTCGTGCAGTCCGGGTTCAAGCTGTACGCGACCCGGGGAACGGCGCTTTATTTGGGGGAACACGGGGTCAACGTCGAATCGGTCGGTTGGCCGGACGACGAATCGCACCCGAACGCCCTCGACCTTTTGAAGGAGCACAAGGTCGATCTCGTGGTCAACATCCCGAAAGACCTTTCGATGACCGAGCTGTCCAACGACTACGCGATCCGTCGCGGCGCGGTCGATTTCAACATCCCGCTCCTGACCAACGGGCGACTCGCCTCGGCCTACCTGCAAGCCGTCTGCCGCAGCGGCCGGGAATCGCTGAAAATCCAAAGCTGGGACGAATACACCAGCATCGAGGAATAAGACGCAGGACGTACCGCGTGCCTTGGACATTTCCGAAAGAGTATCTCGGCGAAGGCTGGGTTTAGAAATCAACAAACCAATTTCGTGATTTGATCCGTTTAGCCGAGCGGCGCAGACGCCGGTGCCCCAACCACTCGACTTCCCCTTTTATTACATGATCCGCAATCTGTATTTCGCGACGGGGTTGTTTCTCCTTCTTTTGGGAGGGCAGCTGTTCGGAATCGCCGAACTGACGTTTCGGGCGCCGGATTTGAAAACGGGCAAGCTCCGAAGCATGACCTATCAGGTTGAGGAGTATTTTCCCTACAGCACCCTCGCGCTCGGTGCGGTCGTGTTCTGCCTCGGGCTTCGAAAGAAATGAATTTTGTGTAATACTTAACCCCCCGTTCGTCATTTCGAGCGAAGCGAGAAATCTCACCCTCGCCGAAAGGGTAGGAATTCAGCCTCCTCGCGAGTGTGAGATTTCTCCTTACGCTGCGCTTCAGTCGAAATGACGACGAATACCAATACGGCTGAGGCGCTGCGTTTTCGCTACTCCTGATCCTTCTGAAATCGCTCGGTCAATTCCCGCCATTTTCCGACCAGTTCGGCGAGTTTTTCCGGATGCCGTTCGGCGAGATCGACTTCCTCGCAACGGTCGCTCCCCAGATCGTAAAGCGCCCAACCCTCGGTTCCGTGCGAAGCTTCGGCCGTCGGATGCTCTGCCGGAACGCCGGTTTTGGTGTAAAGGCATTTCCAATCGCCGACCCGAAGGGCGCCGTTCCCTTCGTGCTGGAAATAGGCGTATTCCCGCGACAATTCGGCCGCGCTCTCCGACCGCTCGATCGCCGCCCGAAGGGAGATGCCCGGAAACTCGGGGACCTTCACCCCGTGATACACGTCGTTCTTTTTTCCGCCGCAAAGATCGAGCACCGTCGGCACGAGATCGACAACATGCCCGACGTCGTTCCGCAGCCGGCCCGAAGCCGAAATGCCGCGGGGCCAATGCACGATCAGCGGCGTCGAGATGCCCCCCTCCTGATTCCAAACCTTATGCCGGCGGAACGGCGTGTTGCTCGAAGTCGACCAGCCGGGGCCGAGGCAAAGGTACGAACCGGCCGAACCGGGTGGGGCGTTCGGGTCGTGCCCGTCCCCGCGAATCATGATCTCGGCCGAGGCCCCGTTGTCCGAAAGGAAAAAAACGATCGTGTTTTCGAACGCGTTCATCTCTTTCAATTTTTCGAGGATCCGGCCGACCTCTTGATCGACGCGGTCGACCATTGCGGCATGTATCGCCGCCTTGGTTGTCTGAAACCGCCGTTGCTCCTCGTTCAAAGAATCCCAAGCGTAGGGAGAGAGGACCTCGCCCGGCCCGAGGTTGCCCGGCACGTTCGCAAAACGATAAGGCGGCCCGCACTGCTCTTCCCGCGCGGAAAGATCGCAGTTGACAAGGCCCATTGCCCGCAAGCGGTTGAGCCGCTCTTCGCGAATTGCGTCCCAACCTTTGAGGTAAACCTCTTTGTACTTTTCGATATCTTCCGGCAAAGCCTGGAGCGGAAAATGCGGCACGGTGTACGCCGTGTAGGCGAAAAACGGCTGTTCGCCGAACTCGCGGGCATGTTCGTCCAACTGTTCCAGCGTCCGGTCGGTGATCGCGACGGTCGAATAGTGACCGGAATTCAGCTCGACGGCCGGCAGCGGCACATCGTCAAGCCAATGATTTTTCGGGTTGAAGTTGCGATCATGATCGTGCAGGACGTAGGAACGATCGAACCCGCCGTCGGCGACCGGTCGCGGAGCACCGGGAACGTGCCATTTTCCGGAATGGTAGCAGCGGTAGCCGAGCGGCTTGAGATAATGCGGCAGCAGGGCGGCCCAATCGGGCAGCTTTTTCTCATGTTCGACCGGATCGCTCCGAATTTGCTGGGCGTAATACCCGCTCATGAGCGAACTGCGGGTCGACCAGCAACGGGCGGTGTTATAAAACTGCGTAAACCGGATGCCGTTTTGGGCCAAGGCGTCGAGGTTCGGCGTCTCGATTTCTCCACCGTAGCAACCGAGATCGGAGTAGCCCATATCGTCGACGACGACGAGCAAAACATTCGGCCCCGCCGCCCGCCCCGGGCGACAGGCCAGGCCGGAAAAAAACAAAACCGCGATCAAAAGGGTGTGTTTCATCTGTTGATTTGCTTGAAGGCGATGGAAGTCGTGTCGTCATAAAACTTCTCTCACGCCTGATTCTACATCGTCATGGTGATACGATCCATAGCGAGATAAATATCAGGACTTCCTTCGTCGTTGCGAAGCGAAGTCGCCAAAACCGAGGGATCGCGAGAGTTCGCGTTATGAAGGAACCTATGATCGAAAATAGGATCGTCTCAAAACCGACGGTGCAATCGACTTCATCCGCTTCAATCATGCGGCAATCCTAACAAACCGAGCGTTCCCTTGATTTCAACAGAGCCGCACCACGATCAAAACCACGTCCATCGGGAAGCAGTCCTTCCAGGAATTAGTTTTCCATCATGGAACGAAGTCGATTCATGGTTCGTTTCAGGCTCGGGGAATTTTTTTCTGCACGTAACGGGGACCAATGTCGTTCGATAAAATCACACATGATTTCGTTATAGCAAGGCCCGATGTGCGCATTTCTGCTGGGCAACATTCCGGCAAGCCCCCTGTTTCGAAGGGCACTTGCTTTTTCTTTCCCAAGGAGATCGAAAAACAGTTTTCGCGGCCTCAGGTGTTCGTCTGGTATAGTGGGCAAAAGCGATTCCGTCAGATCGAAATACCTCGCGAATTTTTTTCGGTCGGCCATGATCCAAGACTCGACGATTCGCGTCGCGACTCGGACGACTGTTTGAGGTGGCAAGGAAACAGATTTGTTTTGAGCGATTCCAAGCCAATCGCGAAGAAGTGCCGGCGGGCATGGGTGATTGTAAACGTCCAAGTCGACAAGAGAAAGCGTGTATAATCCTTTGTCGGCCATCGCCAAACTTGCCGGAAAATCCTTTTTGATCCGACTATCGCCTTGCATGATAGTAGGATACCCGTCACGAAAGCCGAAAAACGGCGACTCCGGATCGTTCAGTGAGCCGATGATTTTCCTCAAAACGGCTTGAGACGGCGCGTCTTCGACAAAAGCGTAAAACAAAATGTTCGGACTCATGCCAGCCTCTTGACGGTCGGTTCCGTTTTCGCAAAGACAATCGTCGCCGGGGACATGCCCGATGCAATAGCCGCTCGATCATCTTCGGACAATGCTTCAATCCGCGACGCTTCTCCTTTCTCTCCCGGCCGAATAATCAAAAACGAACTCGCATCCAGACTTTTGTCTGAAAGGAGTCTCTCGCTGTGCGTACTGACGATAATTTGACCTCCCGCAACTTTTCGGCTCGCCCGAGTTTTATAAAACAGCTGAGGAATCTGTTCAACGATGGGACCATGCAACGAAAGCTCCGGTTCTTCCAACAAAATCAATTTTTTTGAAGTCATGAGGGTCCATAGAAGTGCGATAAGACGCAAAGTCCCGTCGGAAAACTGATCCTCAGACTGCCAAGCACCTTTTTTCCGCCAGTGAACGTAAAGCATTTTCAAGTGGGGCGTCCCGGTGATCTTGTCTCGTTCAAATTTGAGTTCCTTGAATTGGGGAAGGGCGTTTTTGAGCATGTCATTGATACGTTTCAAACGTGAATCCCTGGTCGGCTTGGGCGTGCCTGCGACCAATTCAAGAAAATCTTGTCCGAACGGATCGGATTCCATTCGCTGCACGGCGAGTTGATTTCCAAACTTGAGCAACTGCGGAACGAGATGGAGATAAAGAGTATCATCAAAACAAGCAACGATCTCCCGAAAATCTTTGTTCGCATTGACTTGTTCCAGGAATGTCGAAGTCATTCTTTCGGGGTCGGCATTGTCCTCGTCAGTAGGGCGAGACAAAACAGCCTTCGTTTTTCCGAGGTGTTCGACTTTCTCGGATACGATTCGGACTCGCCTTTTGTTGAGCTGATCTTCTTGAAAAGACAGATGATAAATCCATGTTGGTTCAGGATCGCTCAAGTCTTTCTTCAATTCGATGTGCAACTCGACGTCAGTGTACCGTCTTGCGGCGAGACAACGGACTTTTTTCAATCCTCCGCGCTCATTTATCGCTTTTTGAAGACCTCCGCCGTTGGGATTGACGATGTCTCTCAAAAAACGGAAGATGTCGAGAAAATTCGATTTCCCCGAAGCGTTGGGCCCCACCAAATAAACGATATCCTGCAAGGAAACGTCAATATCGGTGAAATTCCTCCAATTCTTGGCGATCAATCGAGAAATATACATAACGCACCTTAATTGTAAATCGTGATATTATCTGGATAAGCGACCGTTGAGTTCGGCGAGCAGCTCGTCCTTCTTGACGCGTTCCTGCTTGAGCGTGTCGCGATCGCGAAGCGTCACGGTGCCGTCCTGCACCGTCTGGCCGTCGACCGTGATGCAGTACGGCGTGCCGATTTCGTCCTGCCGGCGATACCGGCGGCCGACCGCTCCCTTGTCGTCGAAAAAGACCGACATCGACTTTTTCAGTTCACCGTAAATTTCCGCCGCGATCTCCGGCATGCCGTCCTTCTTGACGAGCGGGAAAACCGCCGCCTTGATCGGGGCGATACGCGGATTGAACTTCAGGAAAACCCGTTCCTGCGGCTTGCCGTTTTCGTCCGGGGCCGTGTCGACGTTGTACGACTCGCAGAGAAACGCCAGCGTCGCGCGGTCCGCGCCCGCCGACGGCTCGATCACATGCGGGGTAAACCGTTCCTTCGTCAAATCGTCGTAGTACGTCAAATCTTTGCCGCTGCCGCGATGCTTCGGCTGCCCCTGCTCATTCTTTTCGACGACGAGGGTGTTGCCGTCTTTGACGAGCTTGCCTTCCATATGCGACCGCAAATCGAAGTCGCCGCGATGCGCGATCCCCTCCAACTCGCCGAACTCGCCCGGCGGCAGGAACGGGAACTGGTACTCGATGTCCGCCGTGCCGCAGGAATAATGGGACAATTCGTCGGCATCGTGCTCGCGCAGCCGCAACCGCTCACCGGCGAGGCCCATTTCGGTGTACCACGAAAACCGGCGGTCGCGCCAATAGCGGTACCACTCGGCCGACTGCGAGGGATGACAAAAGAACTCGATTTCCATCTGTTCGAATTCCCGGCTGCGGAACGTAAAGTTGCGCGGCGTGATTTCGTTTCGGAAACTTTTGCCGACCTGGGCGATGCCGAACGGCACGCGAACGCGGGTCGAATCGCAGACGTTTTTAAAATTGACGAAAATTCCCTGGGCGGTTTCCGGCCGCAAAAACGACGCATCGTCCTCGCTGCCGAGGGCTCCGATCACGGTTTTGAACATCAGGTTGAACTCGCGCGGAGCCGTCAGCGTGCCGAGGTGTTTGGCGTCAGGGCCGAGCACCTCGCTGAAATCGCCGAGCTGCGAGATCGGAAAAATGTCCCCTTCCCATTGAAGCGTCTCGGCCTCTTTCTTGCGGAGTCCGAAAAATTTGAGGGCGACTTCGTCGAGGAACTGTTGCGTGTTTTCGGTTTCCATCGTCGTGACGAAAACCTTGAGCTGCTGGCCCGGGGCTCCCCCTTCGCCGCGTTTGGTGCCGCTCACCCAGCGGCCGCGGACGTGATCGTAGCGATAACGTTTTTTCGACTCGCGGCAATCGACCATGTAATCGTGAAACAGGTCGTAATGACCGCTGCATTTCCAAACCTGCGGGTGCATGATGATCGTGCAATCGAGCCCGGTCATTTCGTAGGTTTGCGGGGCGCCTTTCGGAACGATCATTTCGTTGTGGGACATGACCATGTCGTTCCACCAGGCGTCCTTGACGTTCTTTTTGAGGAGCACGCCGAGGGGGCCGTAGTCCCAGAATCCGTTGAGCCCGCCGTAAATTTCCGACGATTGAAACAAAAATCCGCGCCGCTTGCACAGGGCGACCAGTTGGTCCATTTCCATGGGAGTGATATGGGTTAAAGGTTGGTTTCTCAGCAGATATTTTTTTATTATCAACAGATAGGACAGATGTCACAGATGGTTTTTAAAATAAATATTCTAGAGCGGATACGAAGTTGGCCTAAAACGACCCTTTGGGAAAAGTCGATTCTATGTTCCTCATATCTGTTCCATCTGTCTCATCTGTTGATTATTCCGGAGTGCTATCAACAGATTGAGAAGATGATCACGGATGAGCAGTGGTGTTATCCTCATCGTTCAGGTTGACAGGGGATGTTAAAATACGATTGTGCGTGCTAAAAGCCCCTTCATTGACGGACTCAATGACAATGTCCTTGCAGTAAAATTGAATCATATCGGCTTCGTAATCTTCGATAAAAAAATTGAGGTCTTCCATCCCACGGTCGCTGATGTCCGTAATACCAAAGCCGATGATTTGGAAATCGCCATCTTGATCGCCGAACATCGAATTTCGAATATTGACATGCAATCCATGAACTTTCACAAAAGACATCTTGAGGAGAAAAACCTTGCCGTCTTGCGAAGGCCAGGTTTCTGTCGGGACCCGTTTCTGGAACTCCGCTTCCATATTGACGTTCCACACCGAACCGATCGGGTCAAATGCGTAATGAAAATCGACGATTCGCACAAGGTCCGAGGGGTTCCATCGTCCCATCGCGGATTCAACCAATTCCACGCCTTTAATCGATCTCATCCTACGATTTCTCCACTTTTTAATAATATTTCTAAACCACATTCGCGTTCATTTGTTACATCTGTTGATCGTTTTTCCTCTCGTCGAAAAAATTAGCAATCCGCTCATAGTCGAGTCGGTCTTTACCAAAGTTGATCAGCAACCCCCGTTTGTAACCGGTCGCCTTGAGATAGTTCAGCACCTGAGCCTTTTCCTTTCCCGACCATTCCGCCAACGCTTTCAGTTCGACGATGATATTCTCGTAACAAACGAAATCCGCGACGAAATACGACGGCAGCTCGATTCCGCGATAAAACACCGGAATCGGCATTTCCCGATGATAGGGAATCCGTCGTTCCCGCAGTTCTAAGGCGAAAGCGTCCTGGTACACATTTTCGAGGAATCCGCGGCCAAGCTCCGAATGAACCTGCATCGCGGCTCCGATAATGGCGTAGGTTTCAGGGTCTCGTTTTTCCATGTCAAAATAATCAACAGATGGGACGGATTTTCACAAATGAATCCTAAAATTCAAATACTGTTTAATCGACTATTGGGAAGAGCCGGATTTTATGCTCCTTCATCTGTTTTATCTGTCTCATCTGTTGAACATCTCAGTTTTATCAACAGATAGAACAGATTTTCGCAGATGATTTTAAATATTTAATATAATACATCGACAACCTTGATGAGTCGATTTCATGTTTCCTCTATCTGTTACATCTGTCCCATCTGTTGATTATTCCGGAGTTATCAACAGATAGGACAGATGAAACAGATTACTTTGATTATGTTGAGTGTCCGATGCGAATCGCCGTTTCAATGATTATGGAAGAAATTGTAGCGATTTGCCCGGATTTGAACAGGATTGGCTGATGAAAACCGCGAATCCCCGTCACTTCCAGTATTTGAACAGCGCCGAGTCGGGGGCCTTTTCCATTCGCAGGGTGATGCCGGCGTCCATCAGATCGCGGCCACTGCGCTGCACCACCGTGCCGTCGTCGAAATTCTTGAGATTGTACACCGTGTCCGGCTCCAACCCTTTCAGCTTGAAACTCGCCTCAAGAAACGGCGACTTCGGATGCCGGAACGCTTGCAGGAGCCCCGCGTTCTTTTCTTCGAGGTGAAACTGCCAAACGACCCAATCTTCGTCCCGGCGGGAATACGGGCTCAGCGGGTAAAAATCGCCGTAAAATAGCGGCGCGATCTCACGCCATTCGTCCATCCAACGACGGAACTTCGCAAAATCGTAGCCCGGCTCGAACACCCCCGGATCGCTCCCGTGATACGCGAGAGCATAAGCGCTGCGATGATAGTAAATGTCCCCCAGATCGCCGGGCCAGTTCATCGAACCGAAGAACGGCAGCCATTGAAACAGCGTGTGGTGCAACGCGTGCTTCGCCGTCAGATCACCGTAATTGTAATCCGTCTTATGCAGCGGCAGGGCACGACGCATCGTTTCCAAATCATTCCGGCGGCCGCCCGAGGAGCAGCTGTCGATGATGATCCCGGGGTTCGCCGCGAGGATGCCGTCCCACATCGTCAAATAGCCTTGGCAATAAAGGTTTTCCGTCATTCCTTGTCGATCCGGAGCGTCGTTATTCCGCCAGTATTCGAGCGGGTCGATGTTGAAATCCTGTCGATAAAGGTCGATGCCCTGACTCTTAATCAAATCGTTGAGCCGATTGGTCATCCAAACGCGGGCGGCCGGATCGCCGAGATTCAGCAGCATCGTTTCGCTCGGTTTCCCGAGCAACCAGCCGGCGTGTTCGGTCGCGAGCT
The DNA here is from genome assembly GCA_031556455.1 of Thermoguttaceae bacterium. Classification (GTDB taxonomy): domain Bacteria; phylum Planctomycetota; class Planctomycetia; order Pirellulales; family Thermoguttaceae; genus JAVBSX01. The sequence goes on along the minus strand of JAVBSX010000112.1, from coordinate 11,065 downwards.
CGGTTCCCGGCATCACCCGTTCGGGTTCGAACCAGACGATCGTTTTGACATCTTTTTCGTGAACGTAATCGCTGATCGCCCGCAACCCGTTCGGGAACCGCTTTGGGTCCGGCTTCCAGGTCCCGGTCAGCACCCAGGAATTTCCCTGCCCGTCCGGCCGCTCGCAGGGATACCAGCCGGCGTCCATCCAAAGGTAATCGAACTTGATCCCGTGATCGAGGAACAGGTCGGCGTAAGCCTTTTGATTCGCTTCGTTCGCCCGTTCCATTTCGACGAAAATCCGGCCGCTGTAATTCGCGAAAAACGGCTCGATCAACTTGCCGTCGACCCGGGGAATGTTGTGAGCGAGAAACCAATGCCGCCACAAATTTTGCGAGCGGTCGTAATCGTCCCCCTGGTAAAACAGGCAGAAGATCATCGGCGTGCGAATCTCTTCTCCCGGCTGCAATTTCGCGTCGAAGAGCTGCTGCCCGGCCCGAATCGCGATGCCGCCGTCGCGCGGAGCGAACTCGCTTTCCCATTCGCCTTGCCAGGAAACGACGAAAATCATGCCGGAATCAGGCCCTTGCAGTTTGTAGTAAGGAAATGCCAAATCGGTCGGCCGCCCGCCGGACGGGAAAAACCGCACCGGTTCCGGCTTCTCGAAACAGTGCGTCAAAGCCTCGTAACTGTCCGGCGTGCAGTGATCCCCCTTGAAATGATAAAGCGTGTAGCGGTTCGGAGCGGCGTAATCGTCTTGAAAGAATGTCGTATCGACCGCCTGCAATCCGGAGATCGCCGGGGTCGGCTCTTTCCCTTCGTTTTTCAACCAAAGCGTCCATTCGACGGCGGGAAAGTCGGAGTATTCGACGCCGACGGCCCGAACGACCAGCCCGCTCGCCGGATCGGTGTACGTGATCGTGTGTTCGGTCCGACCGTTGGGGAGCGCCCGGTGCTGCACTTCCCGTTTCCAGGAATCGCAAAGCTCGGCAAACGGCCGCTCGCCGAGCTTGAACGAAAACAGCGGCTTCGCGGCGTTGAGAAAATGCGTCTCGAACCAGGTTTTCGCGAATCGTTGCTCCAATTCCGGCGAAACGGCGGCAGCCTCGAACGGCAGTTTCGATTTTCGCAAAGGCTCGGCGGGCAGATCGAGAGCGACGGGATTTTCTCCGTCGACGAAAAAGGCGGCATCGACCCAGTTCGCCCGATCGGAGTTGATATCCCCGAGGCAGGAGACGGCGAGATCGAGCACCTTGATTCCTTCGAGAGGAAGATCGACGTGTTGGGCCGGGTCGCCGCCCCGTTTGATGGAGCTTTGCCAAAGCAGTTTGTCGTCGCCGAAAATCCGGAATCGGATCGAACCGAGATCGCCGGACGCCCCGTCGACGCCGACGGCGGCGACGAACCGCTTCGCCCCGTTGACGGCGATCCGGAAATCGCTGTCGGCGTGTGTCCCGACCCCTTCGGCGAACGAGCGGCCGCCGATCCGGAGCATCTCCCCGTGCAGATTCTTATCGGCCTGCGGGGTGAGCGCCCCACAACTCATCTTGCCGAGGTCCAACCGCGAAAGCGGCAACCGGCTTTCCCCGGCGGCGGCGAGGTTTTGAAGAAAGACAACACAAAAGAACGCGATCACCGAAAAACACCGTATTTTCATTTTTTTCACCTTGTTGAATTAGAATTTAGAATCGGTTGAAACCGATCATTTAGCCCGTACTCGGCGTCTCACAATCCCGGAGGCAAGACGCTGGTTTTCGCTTCCCGACTACGTTATACTTTTCGGGGGGATGATGCAAGTCTCGGTTTCGAATTCTTCGCCAACTCATTTTCCGGAGGACCGCCGATGAGCCTTTTTGTCGATCCGTTGTCGTATTTCGCGATGGCCTGCCTTGGTATTTTCGTCCTGCTCCTGCTCGCGTTCCTGTACATGCTTCACACGGAGAAGTCGCCGGTCTGGATCGGCGGCCTGCTGACGGGAATCATGGTCATCGAGATCGGCTTCTGGTGGGAAAATATGTTTAGTTTCGGGTTGTTGATGTTGAACTCATTCGTCCTGTTTGGTCACATGATTAGCGTCATGGCGAAGCAACATGTCAGGCGAATGAAAATTCTTTTCACGAACCCCTATGAAGTCGCAGAGGCTTTCTTGGAAGATTATCCGTGGTTGGATGCCGACTTTTACCGAACGACCTCGAAAGGATTGGAATCGTTCGGGTTTCATCATCTCGGCGATTGGGAAGAGTTGCACGCGACGCGAGCCTTGCCGAATATGCAAACGATGCAGCGGGCTTATATTAATGCCGAGAATGACATCCAAGGACTTTTTGCCAACATCCGAATGAAAAAGCCGCGGGATTTTGTCGAATCCGGCTTCAACGCCCGAATGGTTGAGTTCGTCACGGAATTTTCCAACGGCCTGATCCTGGCGACGGACAACACCAAAGGGCTGAATGCGTTCCATGAAATCGAAGGCTCGATCATTCAACACTTTCCCCCCTCGACATCGATCGAAACTTTGTTGGACGCACACGAAAACAAGATCGACGAAATCTGTAGCAAACAAAACCTCGAAGTGGTCCTGATCTTCAGCAAAGAGGATTTTCAGGCTTCCGCTCGTCGCGGGCACGCCATCTACTGCAAGGATCGCCAAAAAAAAGGGTTTATCACCGACGAAGAATGTCGGCGAATCTGCGAGTTTTCCGGCGTCAAGGGAGATTTTATGGAAAAGAACGTCCGTGCCTACAGGCGGCACGCCGACAGGATGAAAAAAGAGCTTGATTCGTAGAAACCTGTTTTCATTGACCTTGAATACTTAGCAGTCGAGGACAACATGAAATGAGCATGATTCCGACCTCGGAACGGAGTCGCAAAAGAAAATCGGCATCCCTACAAACCCTACAACCGGACCATTTCCTTTTTCCGCGTTTCCCTTTCTCATTCTTGTTCGAATTTTCGCGTTCCGAACTTGCCTTCGCATCGATCGCAACCTAAATATAGGGAAGCGTCTTATCGTACCTCCTCCAACGGCTTCCTTTGTTTCCCTCGCAATGAACCATTCCGAACGAATTCGGACGATCCTGCCGCCGAACCCCGAGGCGTTTATCGTCGATGATTCCGTGCCGACCCGGCGGATCTTTCGCACGATCCTCCAGGAACTCGGTTTTACCGTTCACGAAGCGGTCAACGGCAAGGACGCGCTCGAAAAACTTCCGGAAAAAATCGCGAAATGCCTGGTCGTTTTTTCCGATATCAGCATGCCGAAAATGGACGGCTTCGAGTTCTGTCACAAACTTCAAACGGAACCGTGGTTCGACCGCACACCTTTCGTTCTCGTCTCGACCGAAAGCGACGCCCGCAACGTGATCAAAGGACTAAAACTCGGGGCGGACGACTTCCTCCCCAAACCGTTTGACAAGGAAATCGTCTCTCAGGTACTGGAAAGGGTGCTGCATCATGTCTGATTCCGATTCTTCCGGCACTCGCTCCGTCGATCGGATGATGGTGCGTATCGAGCATCTCGATAAGCTCCTCAACCTGGCCGGGGAAGTGATCATCACCTCTTCGACGCTGCACGAACTGCAGCGGACGATGGTCGATGCGGTCACCCAACGGCGGCCGCTCGACGATTCGAACCTGCACACAATCAAGACGGCTAACGAAACCTCCCGGCGGATCAGTCAGGACCTGCACGATTTGGTTATGGCGATCCGGATGGTCGAGATCGGCGAAACGTTCCGACTGTTCCGGCGGCAGATCCGCGATCTGAGCCGCAACCTCAAAAAAGAGATCGACCTGAAGCTCGAAGGGGAAAAGGTCCTCATCGACAAGGCGCTCGCCGAACGGCTCGTCGAACCGCTGTTGCACATGTTGCGGAATGCGGCCGATCACGGACTCGAAGCCCCGATCGAACGAGTCCGGGAAGGGAAGACGGAAAAGGGGACGATCCTGCTCAAGGCGATCGAGCACGAAAACGAAACCGAAATCGTGATTCAGGACGACGGCCGCGGGGTCGACGAGTCGAAGGCATTCGAAAAAGCCCGGGCTTTGGGGATACTTCGTCCGAACGAGACGCCGGATCTGTTGACGATCCTGTGTTCTTCGGGTTTCTCGACGCGGGAGAAGGCGACCGACACCTCCGGCCGCGGCGTCGGGCTGGATATCGTCAAGACGATGATCAACGAGTTCGGCGGGAGCATATCGCTGAAAAACGTTCCGCGAGAGGGTTTTACCGCCCGGATGATGATCCCGAAACTGAAGGCGGTCAACATCATCGATGCGCTGATCGTGCGTGGCGGTTCGACGCTGTTCGCCTTGTCGATCGACAAGGTTCTTTCGCTGATGGGGCTCCCGCCGGAGCAAATTCGCGCGGCAATGGACCGCGACCGGTTTATCAAATACATGGGCGAACCGCTCCCGCTGTTCGATATCGGCGAAATTTTCGGGGGCATGTCGACGCCGTTGGACGACGCCGAGGTCGTCCCGATCGTCGTCGTCGAAGGGAAGCAGGAGAAAATCGCGATCATCGTGAGCGAGTTCCTCTCCCCGCAAAAACTGGTCAACGTCCCGCTCAACACGAAGATGTTCGGCCGGAAGGCCCAAGGGGTCGCCGGAACGTGCATCATCAGCGAAGGTCGGATCGGCCTGACGGTCGATGTCGATGTGATCGTCGCCCAGGCGGTCGGGCTGCCGCTCGAAGAACTCGCGGAAAACAAGGCGGTGTCCTCGCTCCCAACCGCGGCGGGGCTCGCGGAGGAAACCCGGCAGTACCAGGCGACGTCGCTCCCGGATCAGGTCGTGATGTCCCATTCGCAGGAGGAGTTGGTTCAAAAGGCGAAGCTGAGCATGAAGCGGGACGCGATCGCCGAAAAAATGGAAGACAGCCGCCAAAAGGACCTCTCGCAAGGGGATGCGAGCGATCTGCTGGACGAAATCTCCCGAGGGCTTGTGGAATTGCAGGACGAATTCCTGACGCTCGAAAACGAAGCGAACAACCCCGAATTGATGAAGGGGTGTTTCCGCCGGCTGCATGCGGCGAAAGGGAATTTTACGATGCTGGGCGCCGATGCGTCCGCGAGTCTCGCCCACGGCCTGGAAACGCTGTTGGATTACCTGCGGAAAGACCGACTGCCGATGTCCCAGGAATTAATGGACATTCTGCTCGACGGCGTCGCCGAATTGAGCAAGGCGACGAAAACCCTGCCGCACGCCGCTCCGCAGGCCAACGCGAACCTGCTGATGCGGATCGACGCGATCATTCGCTCGCTGATGGACCAGGATGTCGTGACCGATCCGGAACAGTTGCTCGGCACGGCTTTTACGCTGGTCCCGATCGTCGAGCTCCAGCTTTTGGGGGCACTCAAACAAGGGGCGCACACCTACGAAACGTTTTTCCGTTTCTCTCCGGGCCGCCAGGCCGATGACCTCGTCGCGTACATGACGCTCCGGCGGCTCTGTTATCATGGGACGGGCCTCGCGAGTCTCCCTTCGGTCGACGACATTGAAAAAGGGAATTGCGGCGGGGCGATCAAGGTTCTTTGGGCTTCTCCGCTCAAGGAAGAGGATTTGAAGAAGGCGATCGACGAATGGGCTCCGCTCTACAATATCGTCGAATGCCAAACGATCCCGACGACGGTCTTCCGTTACGATGCCGAAGCCGAAGTGTGAGATAGCGGCGGGACGATTGCTGGTTTTCTGATCATAGGCTTGTTCGGTAGCTGAAAGGTAGCCGACCGATCTCCGAGCGGTCGGGTCGGCGGCAGCCGACTCGCCCCGCCAAAAGACGCTGTTACTGCTTCCAATCGTCGAGTACGACGACGTAACCGCTCGGAGATCGGTTACCTGCCTTCACACCCGCTTTCGCCAAACTTCCGAATTGATTTTGCCGAACAAATCTAATATCGAAACGAGCCGATCATGATACGACGAAATCTTTTGTTGCTATTTGCTTTCTGTCTTCTTTTTTCCTCCCTGCTTCAAGCGGCTCCCGGCGACTCGCCCGCCGCATTGGAAAAACTCGCCGGGAATCTTTGGAATCTTGAGGATTACCTCGCCTCGCCGCCGAAAATCGAGTGGGGCCAAACGCTCTCGCCGCTGGTTCGGGAGTTGTATTACGAAGGGGAGCCGTTCGAAGGGAAGCCGACCCGGGTCTTCGCCTATTACGGCCGGCCGGAAGGGGAAGGGCCGTTTCCCGCCGTGCTCCTCCTGCACGGCGGCGGGGGAAAAGCGTTTTCCGATTGGGCGGAGCTTTGGGCGAAAAAAGGGTACGTCACTCTCGCGATGGACCTGGCCGGAAACGGTTCGGACGGCAAATTGCCCGACGGTGGGCCCGGGCAGGAGGATACCATCAAATTGCGCGACTTTACGATCGAAGACGGCGATTATAAAAACATGTGGACCTACCAGGCGATCGCCGGGATCCTGCGCGGGCACGCCGTGCTCGCCCAGCGGGCGGAAGTCGATCCCAACCGAATCGCCGCGACCGGAATCAGTTGGGGTGGGTATTTGACCTGCATCCTCGCCGGGGTCGATTCGAAACTCCGGGCCGCGGTTCCCGTCTACGGCTGCGGATTCCTCGACGAAAACAGTTGCTGGAAATCCATTTTCGAGAAAATGGAACCGGAACACCGCAATCGTTGGGTCGCCCTGTTCGACCCGTCGCGGCATCTCGGAAAAGCGACCTGCCCGATGCTGTTCGTCAACGGAACGAACGATTTCGCGTATCCGTTGGACAGTTACGAAAAATCCTACCGGCTGCCCCAGGGGGAGGTTTCGCTTTCGATTTCGATCGAGCGTCCCCATGGGCACATCTTCACGTTCGGGGAGGTCGACGCTTTTATCGACGGTTTCTTGCTCGGGACACAGCCGCTCGCGAAGGTTTCGGAAATGAAGACCGATTTCGGAACGAAGCAGGTCCGGGCCGACTGGACGGGGGTCGTTCCCGCGTCGAAAGCGGAATTGGCTTACACGGAGGCTTCGGGCGAGTGGGCCAAACGGCCCTGGAAAAGCGTCCCGGCCGAAATTCGCGGCGGCGAAATCATCGCAACACTTCCGGAGCCGTCGCCGAGCTGTTTCTTCCTAATCCTGACGGACGAACGCGACTTATCGGTCAGCACACCGCTCGAAATCCGATCGCGGTAAGCCGGGGCATAGCCTTTTTCCGGCCTTGGAAGTCGAGGAACGGGTTTCAGCACAGGCGAATAACATTTGATTTCTGAAAGTAAACAATAGGTACCGAGCTCGCGCAAAAAACGAGACAAGGGGAATACGGAATTTATTCCGCTTGCTCGAAGGTCAATTTCTTAAGGGAGCTCTAAAAATTCGAACAATGATCCGGGGGCTTACGCCCCCGGATGGTCCGACCCTTGATTTGACGGTATTTTATCCGGGGGCGTAGGCCCCCGGCTCTTGAAAAAAGTATTTTTCGAGGTTGCCTTAACTTTATACTACGCTCTCAACATACTCTGCAATTATGGGACGAATGTCATTCGGTTTGCTCCCTCGGGTGATCCTGGCGGTTGCCGCCGGTCTGGTTCTCGGACAATATGTCGGGCCGACGTTCGTCCGTTGGTGCGCGACATTCAACGCCCTGTTCGGACAGTTTCTCGGCTTCTCGATTCCGTTGATCATTCTCGGGCTCGTCGCCCCGGGAATCGCCGATTTGGGAAAAGCGGCGGGCGTCTCCTCGCCGTAACGGTCGCCCTCGCCTACGGCTCAACGCTTTTCGCGGGAGGCCTCGCCTATTCCGCCTGTTCGGCGATTTTTCCGTCGTTCCTCAACGGCGCGACGGAAACAGCCGTCGAAACGGCGACCGCGGTCCCCGATTCGCTCGGGTTGCTTCCGCCGGTCTTTTCGCTCGAAATTCCGCCGCTCGTCGGCGTGACGACGGCGCTGCTGCTCGCCTTCGTTTTCGGAATCGGCATGGCGCGATGCGGCTCCGAAATCCTGTTGCGCGGGTTTACGGAAAGTCGCTCGATCATCGAAAAATTGATCGCGACGATGATCGTGCCGCTGTTGCCGTTCCATATTTTCGGCATTTTTCTGAACATGACGCACAGCGGCGTCGCGATGGAGATCATCGGCGATTTCGGGAAGGTGATCGGCGTGATTTTCGCCCTGCATCTGCTGCTGCTCCTGATCCAGTTTTCCGTCGCGGGAATCATCGGGCGCCGCAACCCGCTCCGAATGCTCTGGACGATGGCTCCGGCGTACGCGACGGCCCTGGGCACGGCGTCTTCGGCGGCGACGATTCCCGTAACGCTGGCATCGGCGAAGAAACTCGGGATCAATGAAGACGTCGCCGATTTCTGCGTCCCGCTTTGCGCGACGATTCATCTTTCCGGCAGCATGCTCAAGATCACGGCGACGGCATTGGCGATCTGCATGATGAACGGACTCCCGCACGATCCTCTCATGTTCGCGGGTTTCATCATGCTGCTCGGCGTGATGATGGTCGCGGCCCCGGGAATTCCGGGCGGGGCGATCATGGCCGCGACCGGGGGTTTACAGAGTTCGCTCGGCTTCAACGAGCCGCAGATCGCGCTGATGATCGCGATTTACCTCGCGATCGACAGTTTCGGGACCGCCGGAAATGTAACCGGCGACGGCGCTATCGCCGTCGTCGTCGATCAAATCGCGAAAAACGACCGTTTCGGAACGCCGGGCTGAACGCCCCGTCTCGAAGGCATTCGGCGACAATGGGGGAGAGGCTGAGTTCGATGTTCCGGTCCTGTTTTTTCGCGGAGTGCAATAATTTTGTGAATGGGCTTGTTTAGCCGAGCGGCGAAGACGCCGGAGCTGCGTTACGTCTTGAAAATCAAGGGCCGAATTTTAAGAGCAGACCAGTAAGAAGAGCCCGCGGGGGGAATCGAACCCTCAACCTCAGCTTTACGAAAGCTGCGCTCTGCCAGTTGAGCTACGCGGGCAATGTGTGAAATCAGCGTTCCCGAAAAACGATCCGGCCCCGGGTCATGTCGTACGGACTCATCTCGACGGCGACCCGGTCGCCCGGGACGACGCGAATCCGAAACTTACGCATCTTGCCGGCCAGGCGGCAGAGAACGACATGGTCCATATTGTCCAACTTGACGCGAAAGGCACCACGGACTTCTTCCGTGACCACTCCCATCAGTTCGATCGCTTCTTCTTTGGATTTTTGTTCTTCCGACAATCAAATCTCCCCGTCCCGACCAACCGGCACCCGTTTGTTCGGGAAACAGACCAAAAGACATTTCAAGAAATGCTGAAAAGGCTCATTATAGGAACCCGGTTCCTTTTGTCCACTCCCCCCGTTTTCTGGTGATCAAAAATTTTGCGGCCCCCGGCCTTGTTTTTGATAAAACGTCAATTATAATTCTTCAGAATCGTTTTTCGGGCAAGTTTTCCCGACAGGTGATTTTTCGGGGACGTAGCTCAATTGGTTAGAGTACCGGACTGTCGATCCGGTGGTTGCGGGTTCGAGTCCCGTCGTCCTCGCTGCAGGTTTTCTACTCTCGCGAGAAAGAAAACCTTGACTCGTTTATACCTCGCCTGGTCCGCCAAGCGAGGTTTTTTTGTGCCCGGACTTCGACAAAATTTGATTTTTCGAAACGGCCCGCTCGTATCAGGCGGATTCAAACTGACAACGAACGAATGTTGAGCCACGGAAAACACGGAGTATCACGGAAAATTCAAAAAGAAACCTCAAGAGCCGTTCAACCTTTATTGCCCTCTTCGGATACTCCCTATTCCGTGTTTTTCCGTGCCTTCCGTGGCAAAAGAATCCTGTCCTTTGCACTTTGAGTTGGAATGTAAACCATGCCCGCTTTTTCCGCCTCGGACGAGGAAATTCAAAAGCAAATCGCCCAAAAAGACGCCGCGGTCAACGAGGTCGTTCGCTCGGAGTCGAAATTGCGCGATCTGCTCGGGCAGGTCGGCTCCTATTTGGCCAAAAATTCGTCCCGGATCGGCGGCGGGCTGCAAACCTCGCTCGGGACGCTCACCCGGCTGCTCGGGAGTTATCTCAGCGGGAAATATCGCGATTTGCCGATCTCAACGCTCTCGCTGATCGCGTTCGGGTTACTTTACTTCATTAGCCCGATCGACCTGATTCCGGATGCTCTCATCCCGTTCGGATTCGCCGACGACGCGTTCGTGCTCGCCTGGGTCGTTCAGCGAATCACCGGCGAATTGACCAAATTCCGCTCCTGGGAACGTGCGGAAGCCTACGAGGCCACTTTTCGGAAAATTCCTTTCGAAGAAGTCCGACAGCTGATCCTGATCGGCGGCTGGTTTTCCAAAACGGCGGATTATTCGGAGCACCTCGCGATCATGCGACGGCTGTACCCGAACGCCGAAGCCGAGCATTTCCGCTGGGACGCGAACACGATGTGGGAAACGGCCCGCAACGAAGCCGATCATGCGGCCCCGACCGCGCTCCTCAAGCGGCTGGAATCGGCCGATCTTGCCAAGACGGTGTTGATCGGTCATTCCCTGGGCGGTCGAATCGCCGTCCGCGTTTTGTCGCAATTGGAATCGCCGCTGCATCACGCGATTCTCATGGGCGCGGCGATCAACGCCGACGATCCGGCGATTCCCGAAGCGGTTATCAAGGTTCGGAACGACATTTTCAACTTGTACAGCCAAGCCGACGGGGTGTTGCGTTATTTGTACCAAGGGTACCACCGCAAGAAGCCGCTCGGTTTGACCGGTTCGGAGAAAGACATTCCCGGCTTGTTGAACATCATGGTTTCCGGAAACGAAGAACATTATTACGGCCTGGTCGAGAACATCGCCTCGGTCCAATCGCTCTTGCGGAGCAAAATCCCGCTTCGCAAGCAGCAATTCAGTCCGGGGATGCTGGAATCGTTCGGCAACTTGAACCGACACCAGTTTTTGGAGTATATTCGGTTTTTGGAAAAGCCGTTTGGGTGATTCGTAATTTGAAAAATCTGTAATGCTTCAGCCGTTTGGAGTTTTTTGGAATAAAACCCCGCTGTTCGTCATTTCGAGCGGAGCGAGAAATCTCACCCTCGCCGAAAGACTCGGAATTCCGGCCCTCGCGCGAGGGTGAGATTTCTCCTTGCGCTACGCTTCAGTCGAAATGACAAAA
>JAVBSX010000372.1:0-3792 GCA_031556455.1 Thermoguttaceae bacterium | reverse complement strand
AAATCACCGGGAAGGTCGATGCCGCCAACGAAACGGAGGCGGCCGCGTCGCTTTCGGCGAACGGACTGTTCCCGCTCGAATTGGTCCCCGATCTGAAACAGGCTCGCAGCGGCAAGGTTCGCCGGATCGGCGGTCAGAAATTGGCCGCCTTTTACTCGCAGCTCTCCGACCTGCTGCGGGGCGGGGTTCCGCTGCTCCGCGCTCTTCGGATTTTGCAGGAACAAAGCTCCAACACCAACCTCAAATTCGTGCTCGACCAACTGTACCGGCGGGTCGAAGAGGGAGAAACCCTCGCCGAGGTGATGGGCCGCTTCCCGGTCGTTTTCGGCAATATGGGCATTCAAATGGTTCGGGCCGGCAGCGAAGGGGGCTTTCTTGAGGAATCGCTCATACATGTCGCGAAATAGACAGAAGCGCAGGACGATTTGAAAAACCGGATTACCGGGGCAATGGCCTATCCAATGGTGTTGACGAGCTTCCTCACCGTCGTGATTATCGCGATTCTCGCCTATTTCGTGCCGAAATTCGAACCGATGTTCGACGGGCTGCGCGCCAAAGGAAGTCTCCCTGTCCTCACCGAATGGTTACTTTTTATCGGTCGTTGGATGGGGGTGATTCTCGCGGTCGGAATCCCGATCCTGATCGGCCTGATCATCTGGTTTCGATTTTGGAGCCGGACCGATCAAGGTCGGCGAATCGTCGATTTGGTTAAAATCCGGGTCCCGGTGATCGGCCCGATTTTCGAGGGGTTCGCCGTCGCCCGATTTTGCCGGGTACTCGGAACGCTGCTGCGAAACGGGGTCCCGATCCTCAAATCGCTCGAAATCGCGGCCGATGCGATCGGCAACAAAGTGATCGGCGACGCCGTGCTGCAAGCCTCGGAAAATATTTCCTCCGGACAGCGGCTTGCGGAGCCGCTCGCGGCCTCGAACTGCTTTCCGCGTTCGGTCGTCGAGATGATCGCCGTCGCCGAGGAATCGAACACACTCGATTCGGTATTGCTCGACATCTCCGAATCGCTGGAAAACCGGAATTGGCGGGCCCTCGACCTCGCTGTCCGATTTATGGAGCCGGGAATGCTGATCGTTCTCGGCGGCATCGTTTTGGTACTCGTTCTCGCCCTCATGCTCCCGATTATGAATATGGGCGGAATGATTTAAGTGGGAGCAGCACAACAACGCGCAATACGACAGGAATACGACATGGTCCGTTTCGAAGAAGAAATCATTGACGCTCCGCCCGCCCCGTTCGGCTACAAAGCGGCTCTCGCGGCTGTTGCCGGGCTCGTTCTCCTGCTCGCGGCGTTTTTTGCCGTACACGCTCTCATGGTGCGTGAGGAGAATCCCGCCGCACGGGAAACCGGGCCGAGCGAAATCGTGCGGCTCGACGAAACGAATTTCGAAGAAGTAACCCGGGAAGGGGTCGTGCTCGTCGAATTTTGGATGCACAACTGCCCGCCCTGCATTGAAATGGAGCCGAGCCTGGAAAAAATCGCGAGAGAAATGAAAGGCAAGGCGATCGTCGCCAAAATCAACGGCCCGGAAAACATGTCCGTCGCCCGGCGGTATATCGATCAAGGGTACCCGACGCTGGTCCTCTTCAAAAACGGCAAGGTGATCGATGTCGCGATCGGCCTTCAATACGAAGGCCAAATCCGTTCAATGCTGAAAGCGGCAATCAATAACGGAGCAAAAACCGAGCCGGAAGCGTAAAGGGATCGAAACCCGGGCGAGAGGCATTGTTCTGCGCGAAAAACAATGATTTTGCTCCTACTACATCACCAAGGTCAATTTTGCGAATTGAACCGTTTAGCCGAGCGGCGCAGACGCCGGAGTTCTAACGGGGCAACGACAATTTTAGTGTTGGTCGGGTACTATACTGTGCTCCGCACAAAAATCGAACCAAGGGACTTCCTGAGCGAAACGACGAAAACCCCGAAACCGCGAGAGTTGAGTTCGAAGCTCCGGTTCAATTTTTTCGCGGAGGGCAATAAATCCTATCGTCTCGTCAATAATCCGTTACAGGACGATTTTCGAGATCAAGGGAAGTAACGGCGGAAGGAGCAAAATCACGCACAGAATGAAACAGGGGACGGATCGAATCGCGAATAATCGTCCGATTCCGCAAAAAACCAAAACGACACCGCCCGCAATCAGGGCGATTTGCCAACCCCAAAACAGCCCGGAGGCGGCGAGAGCGAAAACCCATTCCCGGCGTTGAATAGCAGGGAGCAGCCAACAGGTTGCGATTCCGAAAACCAAGCCGCCGACCGCTCCCAAAACCGCGGTCAAACCGTTTCCGGCGGCCTCCCATTCGGCATTCGAAAAGTGAGCCGACTTCCAAAAATCTTTCAACGGTTCCGGAGCATCGAACCCGATCGGATGCAGGTGCAAAAATTCCCAGGGAAACAGGAATCCGACGAAAAAGCTCACGACGAACAATCGCGCGGGAACGGCGTTGCCGTCGAACTCGATCATTCCCGCCGCGAAAAGCGTGATCAGCAAAACCAAATGATACCCGCTATAACCGAGCGCCTCGCCTAGGGAAAACGCCCCGTTGAAAAACGCGGCCGCCCAAAGCAGGCCGAACAGACCGGCGCAAATTGCCTCAACGGCCGGATAACGCCAGGCAATCGGTTGTTTGCAGTCGCGACACTTCCCACGGAGGAGCAGCCAACCGAAAACCGGAATGTTGTCGAACCAGCGGATCGGGTGCTTGCAGCGAGGGCAATGCGAAGGGGGGAATGAGAGATTTTCCCCGCGCGGCATCCGGTAAATGACGACGTTCAAAAAGCTGCCGATCGCCGACCCGAACAGCAAAAACCAAAGCAGAATAAAAAGAAACAGGCCCATGTCGAAAAAGAGAGTGCGGCGGAATGTTGGCGATTTACCGAGCGGAGCACGGAATTTTTTTTGAAGATTATCCCGGCCCCGGATACCGAACGCGACCGCTGATGTAAATGTCAGGGTCAATCACTTGGCAGAGTGGGGATTCGATGCGGTAGGCGTCCCACATTTCGGCCAAGCCGAGGCCGGTGATCGCGCTCACCGCTTCCCGACCGCCGATCAGCTTGGGGGCGAGGAAGACATGCACTTCGTCGATCATCCGGGCATCCAAAAACGAGCCGAGCAGTTCCCCCCCCCCTTCGAGCATCAGGTCGGTGATCCCTCTTCGGGCAAGTTCCGCCAACAAAAAAACAAGCCGCTCCCGATACACCTGCTCGGTTTGGGAAAAAACCTCTTCCCGCCGGGAAGTGCTCGGCTGCCGTTGTCTCCGAAGGGGGCCGGGCCGAAAATCCCGGGAACGAATCAGGTCGATCTCCCGCTGCGGTTCCTTCTTAATTCGTCCCGGCAAAACCAGCACTTCGCAGCCGGCTTCGCGGAGCCGTTGAATGTTTTCGAGGGAAGCGTCCGGCCCGACGCCGAGCAAAACGGGAACTTCCCTCGCCGTTCGAACCAGACGGCTTTCCAGGGAAATCGACGCGGAGGAGTCCAAAACGATTCGCAAGGGTGTTTTGGGCGGTCGTTTTTCGGGCGATCCCACCGATCCGGTTTGAGATACGGTCGAACCGTTTTTTTCGTTCAAGCGAACCGTTAGCGACGGATCGTCCCAACGGGCCGTCCCGCTGCCGATGAGAATCGCGTCCATTTTCGCGCGGAGTTCGTGCACGATCTCGCGAGAACCTTCAGAAGAAACCCATTGGCTCGAACCGGTCCGGCTCGCGATCTTGCCGTCGAGCGTCATCGCCCATTTCGCGAGAACCCAGGGACGCTTTTTTTCGATCCGGGTCAG
>JAVBSX010000375.1:0-3954 GCA_031556455.1 Thermoguttaceae bacterium | reverse complement strand
AAATGTCTTCCAGGTTTCTTTGGATGTCTTCCTTCAAACGGTCGAGTTCGCCGAGCAGGAGAAAACGGCCGTGCTTCATGATCGCGACCTGATCGACGATCCGCTCGATGTCGCTCAAAATGTGCGAGGAAAACAGCACCGTCCGTTCGCCGTCGCAAACGAATTCGAGCATGTTCGAAAGGAAATCGCGGCGGGCGACGGTGTCGAGCCCCGAGGCAGGCTCGTCGAGCACCAGCAACTCCGCGTTTTGACACAGGGCGAGGGTGATGCACATCGCGCGGCGCTGCCCTTTGGAAAATTCGTCGTACCGTTTTTTCTGGCTCAGCCCAAACCGTTCCGCGAGCACCGGGACAAGTTCGCGGTTCCAGTTCGGGTACAGTTTTTCGCAGCATTCCGAGGCTTCCGGCAGGTTCATCCAATGCGGCAGTTGCATGTTTTCCGAGATGTAGGCGACCCGACAACGGAGCGATTCGTCGTGCCGGGCCGGGTCTTTGCCGAAAACCCGCACCGTTCCTGCATCCGGCCGCAAGTGCGCGACCATCATCCGGATCAGCGTCGTTTTCCCAGCCCCGTTGGTGCCGAGCAGCCCGAAAACCGAGCCTTGGGGAACGGCAAAACTCAATCGGTCGACGGCCAAGGTTCGCTCTTCGCCGCTGCCGAACGAGCGAGACACTTCGTTGAATTCAATAACGTTCATGGGAGTAGAGGACAGTGGGAAGTGGGGAAGGAGCCGCGACCTGTGGTCGCGTCGTTCATTTTAATTCTTAATTTTTTCGTGTTGTTGTTTCAAAATCGCGAGCAGGTCGTCGTATTTCAATCCGTAATGCAACGATTCGATCAACAAGGCGTAGGTTTGCCGGGAAATGTTGGCGTTGATGTATTCCGCCGAAAACGGGCAAGGGCCGTCCGCGACGAAAACGCCGAGGCCCGGCTTTTGGATCACGACGCCGTCTTTGGCCAACTGGGCGAAAATCCGGACCGTCGTCGTCGGGTTGATCTGTAAATCCTTGGCCAACTGCCGGACCGACGGCAACTTGTCCCCCGGCTTCAGCTCGCCGGTTACGACCAGCCGTTTGATTTCGAGTACCGCTTGTCGGCAAAGCGGCTCTCCGGAATGATAATCGAGCGTAATATTCATTTTTTGGAAATTTTTACATGGCGACAAGACCGCCTGCCAAAATGCGCTGCCTTCAACTGTATGATATAATACCATACATTCGGCCTCGCGTCAATATCAATTCAAAATGTTTATTAAACTTTTTCGGCAACGTTAGTTTGGGAGGTTTGGCGAAACAGAATGCGAAGTTAGGTAAATGTTCGGAGATTGGTCGGCTACCTTTCAGTTACCGAACAAGTTTATTGAAAACATGTCTTGAAGATGTTAGAGGCTATTTGGAGATTAAACGCTTGGAAAACAAGGAAATCGAAAAGTTTATCGTTTGAGTGACAAATTGATTTTTTAGCACTTATGATAAAACGACTCGTTTTTCATTTTCGTAAACCCTTTAGTTTCAAGCCTTGCGTTCCAAATAGCCTCTTACAATTGAGAAAACGTAAGATTGAAGTGAGATATCGAGAGAGGCTGACATCTTCGCCGCTCGGCAAACGGTTCATTGGCGTTGGCGATGTACTATTGAGCAACAACTCACTCTGAAATCATCAAGTTGTTTCATAATGATGCATTTCAGCAAAAAACTCTCGGATTTGCATCTTTTTGCATCGATCATGTGCTTTCTGCTACATTTTGGCTTTGAATTTCCGTGAAAAAAATTTTTTATTTCGCTCTAAAAATCTGCCCTGTTTTATCAGAAGGCCCTACTTTCTCGATTGAAAATTTCAAAGATGTGTTGTTTGGCACGATAATTGCTGATAATAGTAAGTTAGGACACGTCATAACAGTTTTTTTCATAACAGAAACGTCATAAAGTCGAGTAATACCATGAAAACGTCAATTATCAGCCTCCTCTTCGCCGTTACATTTTTGGCAGCCGCTCAGGCCAAGGCGGACTACATCGTCAATTTGTACGAGGCCGACCAAAAAGAAACCTATTTGGAATTGGCGGGAGCACCCGAATGGGGATTGGTTGGTTCGGCGGAATTTGATAAAACCAAAGCTCCGTACTACGGCACTTTTACTTTGACGAATCTGGCCGATCTCGGCAAAGAAGAAGGCCAAAGAGCCGCCGATCAAGAGGGAAAATATTCCTTAAGCGTCTATAGCGGCAATGGGGTCGGATATTCTCACGCTCTGACCGGAGCCGGGGAATATGGAGGGATGGTCTTCTCTCACAATAGTGCCAATTTCGCATCCGTAACAATTCCTGACGGACTGATGAATTCGTTCTCGCTGAATGTCGAGACCCATGCCAATTTGAAAAGCACCGAGGGAACATTCAACATTACCATCACCTCGACGAACGGAACGCAAACGTTTACGGATATCGCGTTTGGTTGGGTCGGGTTCATTCTTGAAGAAGGGGAATACCTCACGGAATTTACGATCACGCAGAATTCGAATCCGAACACCGGCTTCAGTTTTAATTTCGTCCCCGGAGACGGCACCGCAATTACACCGGAACCGGCTTCCTTGTTGATCTTCGGATTGGGCATGGCGGGGCTCGGATTGGCTCGCCGCCGGATTCGCCGAAACAAGAAATAGCATTTGGCCCTGGGATTCCGGCAAGCAACAGTAAGATAACGCGAAGAGTTCGACTTTTTTGAGGTCGGACTCTTTGTGTTTCTTGGCACCGGCATCTGCGCCGCTCGGCTAAACGGGCAACGCAATGGGCTCGATTAACGAACGATCATCGTGCTTGGGTCGAGCCGGGCGATCCGGTCGAGCGAATCGATTTGAGCGGCGAGCAGGATATCGGAGCCGAGGCCGATGTTCAGGAGATTTTTTCCCCCGGCACTTTGCCTAAGATGCCCGGCGAGAGCGTCCGGGGAAATCGGTTTCGGGTGCAACGTTTTCTTGGGCGGGAAACAGCATTCCCATTGCCCGAAAACGCTGAGGGCTTGCACGTTCATCTCCCAACGGTCCGGGGAAAGACGTTGCAACCGCTGAACAAGGCAGCCGGCCAGGAGCAGGTCTTCCGCGGTCATTTTTCCGTCGGTTCCGGCACAAAGAATATGGACCCGGTCGTGCTCAAGCAACCGGTTGACGACGGCTTGGGCGTTGACGAACCCGGCGGGGAAGATCGCCCCGGCGAACCTCGCCCGGTGCATCGCCCGGGTGCCGTTCGTCGTGCTGAAGAGGATCAGTTTGCCGCCGACCTTTTCCGGAGTATATTCCCTAGGGGAATTTCCGAGGTCGAACCCTTCGATCCGTTTTCCGCCCCGGTCTCCGCCGAGCAGCAGCTCGGATTCCGCAACCGGGTCCGGAAATCGGGGGTCGGTTCCGGCGAGAATCTTTGCCTTGATTTTTTTCGCTTCCTCGACCTCAAGGACGGGGACGACGGCCCGGGCTCCGGCCGCGAGAGCACAGACCGTTGTCGTCGTCGCCCGGAGGACGTCGATTACGACGGCGGTTTCTCCCCGAATCGATTCCGGCTGAAGTAATTCCGGCAAACCATAAACGTTAAGCGTTCGCATAGAGATTGTCGGTACCAGGATTTAGAGGTCAACTTTATTTTTTTTGGCCAACTGGCGGATTGCCGTCGCGAAATAGAGAAATCGTTCGGAGCGCCGCTTCAAAGCATAGCGATAGGCGGCGGTGATTTGTTTCTCGCTCAAAGCCCCGCTTTTCCGAAGGGCGTCGACCCGGTCGATAAAAGCCTCTTCTTTTTTGGTTTTGACGGCAAGTTTCTTTTTCAAGGAATCGGCGTCAATCCTTTCCTGGGCGGCTAGGTCTGTTGGATATACGCCCAGAAAATAGAAACAGATCCCGGACTATAATGATTTGAGATAAGTCCTCATGCTAATCATTTAGAATCCTTTCAAAAAAGTATGATTTTT
>JAVBSX010000360.1:0-19046 GCA_031556455.1 Thermoguttaceae bacterium | reverse complement strand
CTCGGTGTCGAGAGTCACCTCGCCCTCCCGCGTGTTGCGCTGCCACGAACGCGTCACCCGCTCGCCCGCCCACGCCGTCGGCACGCCGCTCCACGTGCTGCGTAACTTGCGGCTGCCTTGTCGGTTTGACGCTGAAAAACGCGGGGTTTTTGAAAACGCGACCCCAAAGTTACGGGCCGTTTCGGCGGCAACCATGCGAAACGGAAACGCGAATTTTCGGTCGATCAGCGTTGCATGATTCCAAAACGATGATGGCATTGTAACAGCGGGGAATGGTCATTCAAGGCGACTTTTGGCCGGGGTTCATAATTCGAATTGAGCGACACAGTTTCATTTGTCGTCATAATAGTCATCCGGCAATTCGCGGTCGTCGTCACAATAAGCCGTGACGACCTGATTGTCCAGCGTCCACAGACTCAAGGCAAGATCATCGAAATAATAGATATGCTTTAATTCTCCCAAAAATTCTTGTTTGTCTTCACTGTCCCACTTTGTGCGACCGATAATTTTCATCGCCTTTTCAAGCGGCGCCATGATGATATCTTGATTGTTATAGTACAAATAGGTTTCTATACGTATGGAAACAATGATTTTATCTTCCGTGTTAATGATAAAAGAATGCTCATATTTTGGAATAATATATGAATTTGAATATTTGAAAACTCTGCCAAGTTCATGCATTCTTTTTAGCTGTTCCAATTCTTCTTTTGGGCAGCTTAATCTGTCGTATTCATACTCATCCCACACATCATATTGTTTGATATAGTTTTCTATAGATTCGCCGAAACGAAACGGACCTACGGATACTTTGGGAACCCATGTCCAGAACGGAATGTCTATCATTTCTTTCGGAGAGTCGCTCATTTTTTTCACTCGTGGTAAACAGTGTTTTTCAAGTTTATGAATCGCATTCTATTTTCCTCTTCTCCAATGCGTCTCTCCTTTCCTTGCTCTTGCAGCATTTACAAGCATGTCCTGTATTTTTTTCTGCAGATCTTTCTTCAGTTTTTTGCTTCCTGGTTCCTGGGATCGTTTTAACCGTGCGATTTCTTCCCTGATTTTCTTAATTTCCGCATCAGCTTTCGCTGCGGCCCGGCCACCGTCGCCATGAGGATCGCTACGGCCTGCCCCTGTTCGCTTGGGGATATCGGAGCTCTTCGCTCCACAATCCATATCGAATTTGCCGGCGTTATGTACCAACACGCAACTCTGTCCGAAGCCGAAATCCTTCGAGAGGACGAAGTAATTGTGGTTGCCTTCGACCGTAAAGTTGAAGACGGCGATGCCGCCATCCACTTCAACCCGCAGCGTGCCGGTCAGCGTCGAAAGGCGGCCGTCGGCCCCGAGAACCACATCGTCGACGCGCAGAACAAGGATACTGTGAATCAAGCATGTCTAAAAAAGACAAGGATAATCAGCTTGATAAGGACGAAATAGGTCTTGATCTTCAACGAACTTTTGGAGTTCTTGTTTCAATACTGAAGTATCAGTTGTTTGGAATTCATAAACAATTTCACGAACCGTATTGTTATACTCAAGAATTTTGTAGATAGCGTCTTGATCAAAGCTATCAGAGTCAGGTAATGGATGTTTTTCGTGATCAAAGTCAAAAACTATGAATTTCCATTGAAACGTTTTTTTTTCTTCTGGTGTGTCAGAAAGACTCTGGATCTGGCTCTCGTTGTCTAATGGCCGAACTGTTAATTCAATCCATCGACGATATCCTTTCTTGCCAGAAGGGATTTCAGCAGCAATGCCTCCTGTTCCCTCCTGCTTGAGACTGTCAAAGAAAACACTGCTAAAAATTCCAGCCATTTTTCAAATACTGTTAGTTAAAATAAATTGTGATTTTCTGAAGTTTTTCAGTGATGATTTGAAGGTGTTTCATGTGAGCGTGAGGATTATTGGGGCCATGTCCAAGAACTCTTCCCGCTGCATCTAAAATTTCATCCCAATGATACGTTTTTAGCTTGCTTCCAAGTTGCTTCAATCCAGAAAAACTCCATCCTGTAGTGTTAGTGTATCCTTTGTGTTGAAAGTTTCGGAAGAGCAATTCACTGGCAGTATTTCGATCTTTAACTACTATTTCGATAGACTTTTTATTGAATTTTAAACCATCTTTTAGTGCTTTGGCCGCGCCTTGATAACAGAGAGCGTTATGCACCAAGACGCAGCTCTGTCCGAGGCCGAAATCTTTGGAGAGTACGAAGTAGTCGTGGTTACCCTCGACCATGAAGTTGAAGACGGCGATGCCGCCTTCCACTTCAACCCGCAGCACGCCTTGCAGCGTCGAAAGGCGGCCGTTGGCCCCGAGAGCCAGGTCGCCGACTCGCAGATCCTTCGCTTCGACCCAATAGCCGTTCAAACCTGGGGCGATGTTGTCATGGTATAAAATATTACCATTCTCGTCAACGACACTGCGCGCCGCTCTCGAAAGATCCGGTTCGTCGGTCACCACCCAGAAGGGATGCACGTCGGTCGTTTCGATCACTTGCTCGTTACCATCTTCATCGACGAACGTCAGGTAATCGATGTGGTCGCTCTCCAGCTTGTACGTCGCCGTGACCGCACTTTGTTCCAACTCGCCGGTTAGCGTGTTGTAGCTGTAAACCAGATCGCCGACCGCGATATCTTCGATATTCTTCGTGTCGTAAAGAACGTTGCCATCTTCATCGTAGCCCATGCCGACGACGATTTGCGTGCCCTCCGTGAAACAGCCGCCACCCTCCTGCAAGGCACGTCGCGCGAGGCCGGCTTCCTGTTTCTGCGCGGCCATCACGGCTTTGCCTTCCCGGCAGAGCGCTTTGGCCTCGGCCTTGCCGGTCTTGCCCAGCAACTTTCCGACGTCGGCGATGTGCCCGGATTCCTTGAGCACGTGGCCCGCCTTGCTCACGTCGTGAATCGTGTCGATCGCTTTTCCGGCAAGCTTGCCACCCTTGTACGCCACCTGGATGCCGTCGCCGTAGACCGGGATTGCCGCGACGAACGACATCCCGGCGTCGAGCCAGTTGCCACGCCAAAGGTGGATGCCGCCGTTGGTCACATCGGCGAAAATGCCGACGACCGGAATGAAACCGGCGACGTCCAGAATCGTTTGCGTGGTGTCGAGCGGGTTCTCGATCGCGTCGTTGATCCATTGCCCGGCCCATTCGGTCCAGGTCCGCTCCGGGAACGTGCGGTCCGGATTCTGCTCCGGCGTGACGATCACGCCATTCGGCAGCACGATGTTATAGTTGCGGAATTCGTTATCCCCCGGCCGATATTTTTGGCCGGGCTTGGAATAGCCGGAGCCGGGGATGTCGAGGCGGGTCGGGCCGTCCGGCACGTGGGCCGTCGCTATGGTCTGCGACGCCGGCGGGGCCGGGGCCATGACGTATGGCGTGCCGCCGTGGTACGGCCGCGCAGGCCACTCCTCGTGCGGGTGGTAGTACGGCCAGCCAGGGTCCGGCATCGGCTCGACCGTCGTCGTCTCGATCGTCTCCCCCTGCGCGTCGAGATGCCACGAACGCGTCACCCGCTCGCCGGCCCACGCCGTCGGCACGCCGGACCACGCCGTCGGCACGCCGGACCACGTGAGCTCGAACGACCGGCCGTCGCCGCTGCCGTTCGAATACGACGTGTGCTCGTGGTCGGTTTGGTAGAGGAATCGCGTGCCGTTGCTGACGCCGGCGGTGTTGAGACTGTTCTGGATGCCGCCGCTTTCCTCGCCGAGGACCGAGGTCGTCGTGTAGTAGGTCGACCCGGCGGCGGCCCGGCCCGTCACCGTCTGCTCGTAGTCGTAGGAACCCGAGGCCGAATGGTGATACGAGGAGTCGAGGCTGTCGGTGAACAGCTTCCCGCCCAGCTTGTGCGTCGTCGGGTCGACGCCCCAGTGGACGCTCGTGCCGCTGGTGTGGTTGTCGATGACGTAGGAGAACTCGCCGTTTTTCTTGCCGTACCGTTCGGCCGTCGTGCTCGAACTGTAGATCGGCTCGCCGTTCGGGTTGTAATCGAGCCTCCATTCGGTGACCACGGTCGCCCGCTCCTGCGAGTGCTGCTCGTCGGTGTACGACCATTTATTTTCCCACTCCATATCGACCTGCTGAAAGTCGTACCGCCCGGCGTGACAGAGGCAGTCCTTGTCGATGATGAGCGAGCCGTAGTGATCCGCCTCGCGGTCGGGTTCGGGGTCGTGGCGTTCCCCTTTGTCCACATAGCCGCCGACGGCCGTGGAATCGGTGGTGCTGAGCCTTTCGTCAATGACGGCCCCGGAAGTGAGCCGGACGACCTCGTTGTTGCGGACGAGGTACCTGACGGCCCAGGCTTCGTGGTGGGTTTGCGAGGCGACCGATATTGAAGTGGCGGTGACGGAGATGCCGGCGGAGGTCGGCGTGTTGCCGACCTCGTCGACGTCGTAAGGATAGACGCCTTTCGGGAATCCGGAGGAGTCGAAGTGGACGCTCCCGGGTCCGGTGGTCACGGCGATGGTGGTTTTTTCCGTCGTGTAGCCGCCGTTACCCCTGAGACCGACGTCGCTGCTGCCGTTCGGGCGGATAATGGGGTGCTCCCATTTTTTCGTCGCGGGGTCCCAGGAGTAATCGACGGTGACCGATTCGTTGTGGAAATCGGCGATTTTATCGATGACCGTGACGGTGGTTATGGAGCCGCCGGGGTTGTCGGTGACGGTTTGGGTTTTGGTGATGTCGGACCATTTGTACGCCTTTGAGGCCGTGGTGCTCCCTTTGGTTTTCTTGGGGTTCCCGTTTTCGTCGTTATCGACGGCGATGACCCATTTTTTCCGGTCCTGGTTCCAGGTGTAGTGGTAGACGTATTCCACCTGGGTCGAGCGGGATTCGTCGCCGACCCGGGTGCGGGTTCCGTTGATGAGGGTATCTTCGTGTTTGGTCCCCTCGAACTTCCAGTCATGGGAATCGGAGAGGGTTTCCTTGCCGTTACCGGTGATCGTCCATTCGCCGAACCAGGCGAAGCCCTCTTTTTCGAGCGTCGTCGTGTGGTTGTATTTTTTTTCATCGGTGATCGTCCCGACGGTTTGGTAGTTGGAGTTGTTGTTGATGGAATGGGGGACGCCGGTGGTGACGGTTTTCTTGGAATGGGTGAGGTTGTCGGTCAGGCTCATCTCGGAATAGCCGATCAGGAGTTGCCATTGCGGGTCGTCGGCGGTGACGGTTTCGTTCGGGATGTAGAAGTCTCCCTGTTTGAAAACGACGCAGCCTTCCGTGGTTTCGAGGCTGAGCGAATAGAGCTTTTCGAGCTTGTACGTGTCGTAATTCCTGGTCGGGACGGTCAGTTCGAAGGTTTCGTTGAGCTTGGAGGAGTACCCGGTCTTCCGGCAGGCGGCGGCATCCTCGGTGACGTTGCCTTCCTTGTCGACCAGGACGGTGAGGTTGACGTCGACCGTGAACGTTTCGTCGTCGAGGTAATCGTACTTGCCGACCATGCCGGCGTAAGAGACTCCGGCGTCCTTACGCATGTATTCGTAGGTGCAATTGGTGACGAGTTTGTACTCGTGTCCTTCGGTCGCGAGGTCGAGCGTGTCGGTCCAGGTGTTGTCGAACGTGGAGACGTTTTTGGTCTCGATGGTCAGGCCTTTTCGCTCTTGTTCTTCGTTTTCATTTTCGCCTTCATCATGCTCTTTGAATTCTCCGGAGCCGATGTCGGAGAAATGAACTTTATCCTCAGTGATGAGTTTTCCTTTGTTTTCGACCGTTTTCCAGTCCTTGGCCGCGGTGTCGTACGTCATGGTCGTCCTGACGTCTTCGGTCTTGATGGAGAGCGAACTGGATTCCTCGATATCTCCCACGATATGGACTTTATTGTCCGTATTGTCGTAATAGTTGTATCCGTGGCTTTCCTCGTCGGGTTGTTCGCCGCTTCCATCGTTGGGTTGTTCGTCGCTTTCCTCGTTGGGTTGTTTGCTGCTTCCCTTGTAGGATTGTTCGTAGGCGAATTCGTAGGTCGCCTCGGCATCCCCCCGGACGATGTCCCAGTCGTTCTTCTCGACATTGAACTGATAGTCGATGTCGGTCCGACTGGTGGTGGTCTCGTGTTCTTCCTCCATCGAGGTTCCGTACACATAGCCTTGGGTGATCGAACGGATGTGTTTCTTTTCCGTTTCGAACTTGGCCCCGAAAAAGTCCCTGGAATCGTCGTGATGGAAGCCGTTCCCTTTTTCATCCCAGCGTTTTTCCGTTTTGCCGCCTTCCAGGACGAATGCCTTGACCTCTCCTTCGCGATGGAGCTGCGTGCGGTTGTTCATCGTGTGCTCGCCGCGAATAACGTAGGTGATGCCGTTCTTGACGAGCGTCCCGTCCCCTTCGCGGGAGGTTTCGAGCGACTGGAGCTCGTCCTTGGTGTATTGGCCGGAGGTGAGCGTCCACTTGTGGTCTTTGACATCCTGGCGTTCGTTGAAATCGAAGTCGCTTTTGTTTTCGGACCGGTAAGTGCTCGGGCCGGTGTAGGAACCGCCGTCGAGCCGGGTCGTCGCCTGGTTGGCCGCGATCCGGACCTCTTTGCCGTCGGCGTCGGTCGCCATCTCATGGTCATCTTCCCAAAGCACGCGGGAATGTTGGGACCGTTTGTCGATGGAATGTCCCTCTTCCAGGGTGTCGGTGCCGTCGCGGTGACGTTTGGCCTTGATCTCGATTTCGTATTCGGAGTCGGACTTGGCGGACTCGGTGATCTCGCCGTGGATGATGTTGGTCGTCGTGGCGAAAGAGAGATCGAGCGTGAAGCGGCCGGAGAGCGGCTTAGCAGGCGGAGACTCGACATCTTCTTCTGGCGGAGGCTCAACACCTTCTTCCTCTGGTGGAGGCTCGACTCCTTCTTCCTTTGGCGGGGCGGTCAGGTCTTCCGTATTGGAAGACTGGTAATGATCGTTTTCGGAGAGGAAGTCGTACATATCCCCTTCGGCCTCCCAGGCCCCGGCGTTCCAGAAGAGATCGAACTTGTAGTTGGAGCGGGTCTTGGTGGCACCGTTGGCCTTGAGAGTTCCCTGGACGGAATGGGTGGACGCGTTCGTCGCGTAGGTTCCTTTCGAGGTGTAGTCGGAATCGAATTCGGAACTCCCCTCGGAATCGCCGCGGCCGTCGACCGTTTGCCAGGCTCCGGCGACGACGGCGAAATCGAGCTCGGTGTTGAAGGAATCGCTGCCTTTCCCTTTGACGTGACGGCTCGATTCGCTTTGGAATTGCGTCACCGACGGTTCTTTGGGCCATGCTTCCTTGGTTTCGGCTCTTCCCTCGAACTCATGACGGGACGAGCCGGTTTCCGTGGCGTTGCCGGTTCCTTCTTCGAGCCGCCAGGAGCCGCTCACGAAGACCCAGCCGGAGTTCCAGCGGGAGCCGGAGGAATTTTCGCCGCTCTGGGAGGCCGTTCCTTCGTACTTGGTGTTCCCGACGAGGCGTTCGTCGGCGATCGCCATTTTGAACGAACCGCTTCCGTTGTAGGAAGATTCGTCGTGGGTCGCACCGCTTTCCCGGGCGGTCCCGGAAGTGCTCCAGGAACCGTCGTCGGACAGGACCGAACTCAGGACGTAGCCGAGGGCGGAGCGATCGTTGCCGCTTTCGGTGGTCGTGCCGGAGATCGCGTATTCGGCGGCCCCTTGAGTGTAGTTGGCGGTGTATGTCCCGTCGCCGTCGTAAGCGGAGCGGGACGAGCCGCTGCCGAGGAGTCCTGCGTTCCCGGAAGTGGACCAGTTGTAGCGGTCCCACTCGGAAACGACCATGTACCAGGAGAATTCCTCGTCGGCACCGGCACCGTTCATCCTTCCGGAGCCGTCCCAGGAATAGCCGTCGGAGGAGCCGCTCTTTTCATAGTGGCCGGAATAGTCGTACTCGTTCTTTTCGCGGGAGGTCCCGGACACGGTTTGCATGCCGAACGTGACCGCCCAGCCGCCGTCCGTGTAGAGAAGGACGGTACCGTAATCGGTATGATCCTGCTGCGTAACGAAGGAAAGGGTCGAGCCGCTCCGGCTCCAGGCGTTGCCCGGGGTTCCCCCGGAGTCGCTGAAGGTCCCTTCGGCGGCGATGAAGACCGCATCATCGGTAAAGCCGGAGGTTCCTCCGGTTCCGCTCCAAACCCATTCTCCGTCAAGAAGGGCGCCCGCGACCGCAAGGGAGAGGGTGTTCGATTCGAAGCCGTATTCCATGAGGTCGCCCGAGGTCGAGGAGGCGGCATTCCCGGATTGCGAAGCGAGAGAAAAAGAGCCGCCCCCTTTGTAGCCTTTCTGCTCCTGTTCGAGAAGCGAGGAGGAGGCCAGCCCGGAAGTCGACCAGCCTGCTCCGTCGCCGGAATCGATCATCTCGACGTAGGCTTGACCGGACGCGACGGACTGGGCGGCCATCGCGAGTTCCCCGGCGACAGAGCCCCCTTCGATCGGGCGGGTGTACGTCCCCGAGCCGTGACGGGTTACGATCGAGCAGTTTCCCCGGGCATCGCTCATGAATGCCTCCTGCTCGTCCAATAGGATCCTTTGATTGATTGTGATCGAGTTCTTGAGGGTTCCTTGCTCGGTCACCGTCCAGTGCACGGACGAGTCCGAAGAGCTTTCGTCATACTCCCGGACGACCCGGTAAATGTCCGTGCTCGTCAGCACGAAGATCGATTCGTAAACCCCCTCTTTCAAGGACGCGCCGAACGCGTAGGTGTAACCCCCTTTGTAAACATCGCCTTCGTCGAGGAAGTCATAGGAATAGCTCGCGATTTCCGAATAGATCCAATCGCCGTTCCCGAGGTCGGTGCAAACGATCTCGATCGTCAGGGTTTCGCTCCCGTGAAGCAGTTTGGCCTCGCCGTCGTAGGTCGTGATCGATCGGGTCACCACGCGGGTCTCGTCGAGATACGAACGGTAATTACCGATCGTGCCCGGTGTGAAGACGCCGAACGTGCCGACCTCATGATTTTGGCCGAGGACGGAGATTTCGCCGAAGTCCGTGCTCATCGGGTTGCTCCGGAAACCGGAAGGAAGAGGGACCGTCTCGTAACCTTCCAGCGAATCGGGCCGGACGAGAATCGGGATGAGGCCGCTGTCAAAGGCGTTCTCATCAAGATCGGTCGTCCGGTAGTTGACGAAATCAATCCCTCTGAAACCATCCGGAGCCTGGTATCGGGTCGAGCCGTCGTCTTGCGGGAGAAGCGTGCCGCGCCAGGCGGTTCCATCCGTCACGTACTGATCCGAGCCCTCCCAAAGCGTCGTGCCGCCCGAGCCGCCGCCGGGAACGACGAGGCCGGCCGAAAGAATCACCGGAATGGTCGGTTCCGCGCGGATCGCCTCCAGATCGGGCGCTACGGCTTCCGGCAGGACCGGACCGTCGAGGCCGGGAACGCCGGTCTCAGGGTCGTCCGACACGTCCTCGGCCGGAACGCCGACGGCGACCCGGCGCGTCAACACCGTACTGTCCGTGCCGTCGTCGATCACGACGGTGACCGTGTAAACGCCCGCGATCGTGTAAGCGTGTTCGAACGCGAAGGTTCGGTCCGGCGACAAGGCGACCGCCTCCGTCGGGGTCGCATCGCCGAAATTGACCGTCGCCGTCCAGGTGTCGTCGCCGGGATCGACGAACGAGCCGCTCCAGGCCAGCATCGCGTTCAAGTCGCCGGTTGCCGGGCCGTCCAACGCGATCGTCGGAGCGACGTTCACGATCCGGACCTCCGCGAACGTGATCGCTTCATGTCCTTCCGGATCGACGGCTTTGACGGCCACCGTTTTGACGAGCGGACCGGACAGCCCTTCGGCGGAAAAAACGGTCTCCGGACCGCTCCTCTCGAACATGCCGTCCCCGTCCAAATCCCACGACCAGCTCCATTCCCCCGCATCGAACGGATCGCGAAGCCGCGAGGCGGCGAGCACGATCGTGCTCCCTTCCCCGACCGTGTAGGGGCCGCCGGGATCAATTTGCATTTCGCCGTCGTTATCGAAGATCGAGGCGGCCGCCGTGTTTCGCTCGCCCGAAACGTACCCGATGTCCGTATCGGAGATTTCATCCAAAATCGTCAGGAGTACGGTTTCTTCCGGCTCGACCAGCTCATCGTCGAGAATCGCGAATGTCAGATCGACGAACAACGCCCCGGCCGGGATCACGACATAGCCACGCCCTTCGGCGAGGTCGTATCCCCATCCCTCCCCCTCGGGCAAGGCGTAATCGGAGCCGTATTCGGCCGTCCCGTCCAGGCTGTACCAAACCGTCAAAGGACGCGCGGTATCCTCCAAACCGCTCCGGGAGAAGCGGAAGACGATCGGCCGGGCCATCAGCCCCGGCGCGGTTTCCCAGCCGTTCGCCGCGATCGTTTCAAGTTCGACCGTCCAGCATTCGTTGTCAAGAATTGTGACGACCGCCGAGTTCGTCGCGGCCTCCGTCAGGTAGCCGGGCCGGGGTTCCAAGGTCAGGATCACCGTCTCGTTCCCCTCAAACAGCAGATCGTCGATCGCGTTCACGTCGATGTACGCGAATGTTTCTCCGGCTGGGATCGTGATCGAACCGAAGACGTCCCCTTCGGCGGTCGGAAAACAGGCGGGCGTCGTCGTGTAATCGGAACCGTAGTCGGCCGTCCCCGAAATCCGGAAACTGACCGTCAGCGGCTGGGCGAGGTCGGCGCCGCTTTCCCGGACGATTTTGAAGCGACCCGGGTTCGGCTCCTCGCTTTCGGTCGTCTCCGCCGCCGTCGGATCGTCCGCCTCGACACGAACATGCCACTTGACTTCGTTGTCGAAAATTCGGACCGTCGCCGTTTTTGCCGCCGCGTCGAGGTTGTAACCGCTCGCAGTATCGAGCGTCAGGATCACCGTCTCCGTCAGCTCGACCAGCGTATCGTCGATCACGTTCACATCGACATACGCGAACGTTTCTCCCACCGGGATCGTTACCGAGCCGGTGTAACCCAAACCGGACGAAGAGGCACTCGCCGGGCTCGTCGTGTAATCGACACCGTAACCGGCCGTTCCCGTCAGTTTGAACGACACCGTCAGCGGCCGATCCAAACCGCTCCCATTCTCACGCGTAATCTTGAAGCGGCCCGGCTGCGGTTCTTCACCGGTTTCCGTTTCCGCGCCGTCCGAAATTTTTTCGACCTTCACGTTCCATTTGACGTCGTTGTCGAAAATCGTCACCGTCGCGCTCTTCGTCGCGTCGGGAAGGTTGTAGTTGCTCGAAGAGTTGAGCGTCAAAATCACCGTCTCGTCCGACTCGAACAGGAAATCATCGATCACGTTCACATCGACATACGTGAAAGCCGCTTCCGCCGGGATCGTCACCGAGCCGACGTAACCGCCGGAACCGGACGAATACGTACTTGCCGGGCTCGTCGTGTAATCGACGCCGTAACCGGCCGTCCCCGAAAGTTTGAACGAAACCGTCATCGGTTGGTCGATCCCGGTCCCGTTCGCCCGGCTGATCTTGAACCGGCCCGGCTGCGGCGTTTCCGCCTCCGTTCGCTCCGCGCCGTCCGAGATTTTCTCGACCTTCACGTCCCACTTGACGTCATTGTCGAGAATCGTCACCGTCGCCGCCTTCGCCGAGGCGACGAGATTGTAGTTGCTCGAAGTGTCGAGTGTCAGGATCACCGTCTCGTCCGACTCGAACAAGAGATCGTCGATCACATCGACGTCGACATACGCAAAGGTTTCTCCGGCGGGAATCGTCACCGAGCCGACGTAACCGCTCCCCGAAACCCAGCGGCATTCCGGCCAGGTCGTATAATCGGAGCCGTACCCGGCCGTTCCCGTCAGCTTGAACGCAACCGTCAGCGGCCGCTCGATCCCGCTCCCGTTCGCCCGTGTGATCGTGAACCGGCCCGGATCGATCGTCCGACCGTTCGCCACCTCCGAAGCGGTCGGATCGTCCGCCACGACCGAGACGTCCCACTTCACGTCGTTCTCGAAAATGACGACCGTCGCGCTTTTCGTCGCATCGTTCAGGTTGTAGATGCTCGAAGAATTCAGCGTTAAAATCACCGTCTCGTCCGACTCGTACTCGAAATCGTCGATCACTTCGACATCGATATACGCGAACAGTTCCCCGGCGGGAATCGTCACCGAACCGACAATTCCATTTCCCCAGGAAAACCAGCTGGCCGGATTCGTCCTGTAGTCGGGCGAGGAAGAGAGGCCGTTCTCGCAGGTCGCCGTGCCTGTCAGCGTATAATTGATCGTCAGCGGCCGGTCCAGCCCCGTCCCGTTCGCCCTTGAAATCTTGAACCGGCCCGGCTGCGGCTCTTCCCATGATTCCCGTTCGGCCGCATCCGAAATCTTTTCGACCGAGACGTCCCACTTCACGTCGTTGTCGACGATGTTGACCGTTGCGCTTCCCCTTCCGGCGGCGAGATTGTAGCCGCTCGAAGAATCGAGTGTCAAAATCACCGTCCGCGTTCCATCGAACGCGAAGTTATCGATCACCTCGACATCGACGTATGCGAACGTCTCCCCGGCCGGGATCGTCACCGAACCGACGATTCCTTTTCCCCAGGCGAACTGGCTCGCCGGGTTCGTCCTGCAGTCGGGCGCGGCAGAGAGGCCCCCTTCGCAATTCGCCGTTCCCGACAGCGAGAAGCCAATCGTCAGCGGCAAGTCCAGCGCCGTCCCGTTTTCCCGCGTGATTCTGAACCGGCCCGGGCGAGGCGTTTCCCCTGCCGCCGTTTCGGCCGCATCCGAGATTTTTTCGACCGAAATATTCGACTTGACGTCGTTGTCCAAAATGTTGACCGTCACACTCTTCGCCGCCGCGTTCAGGTTGTAAGCGCTCGAAGTGTCCAGCGTCAGGATCACCGTCTCCGTCGGTTCGTACTCGAAATCGTCGATCACGTTGACGTCGACATACGCGAACGTCTCCCCCGCCGGGATCGTTACCTCCCAGAAATATCCCCAATTCGATTGCCTGGCCGGGACCGACACATAATCCTCGCCGTACGTCGCCGTGCCCGACAGTGTAAAACCGATCGTCAGCGGCTCGTCCAGCGCCACCCCGTGCGCCCGGCTGATCTTGAATCGCCCCGGCTGCTGCTCTTCCTCCGCCGTCCGTTCGGCTCCGTCCGCCACCTTCTCCACGCCGACCGTCCACCTGACGTCGTCATAAATGTCGAGCGTCGCCGTTTGGCGGTTTTCGTCGATCACATAGGACGTCCCCGAATAAGGGGATAGCGCGAAGATCACCGTCTCCGTCTCTTCAATCAGCCCGTCGTCGATCGGGTTGATCTTGAGATCGACATAGGACTTTCCGGCGGCGAACGAAACCGTCCCTTTTTTCGTCGTCGCATTGAATCCCGGCAGGTAGGTCGTCGTCGAGGAATAATCGGTCCCAAGCGTCGCCGTGCCGCCGGCCCATTCGTAATCGACCGTCAGGGCGTTGCGGACGTCGTCGCGGCAAATGCGAAAACCTCCCTGCCGCTCCGCTTCGACCGCGTCCTGGACCCGTTCGATCCAGACGGTCGGGGCGATGTCGTTGTCGAAGATCGCCAGCGTCGCCGCTTGACGATTCTCGTCCACCGTGTAATGACTGCCGGATGCGGGCGACAGCGCGAAGGTCACCGTCTCCGTCCCTTCGATCAGCGTATCTTCGAGCGGGTTGATGGTGATATCGACATAGGATTTGCCCGCCGCGAACGAAACCGTTCCGCTCTTCGTCGTCGCATTGAATCCCGGCAGGTAGGAAGCACTTGACGAATAGTCGGTCCCGAGCGTCGCCGTTCCGCCGGCCCATTCGTAACCGACCGTGAGAGCGTTTCGCACGTCGTTGCGATAAACCCGAAAGATACCGGTTTGGCCCCCTTCGGCCGCATCCCGGATCCGTTCGATCCAGACGTTCGGCGCGACGTCGTTATCGAAGATCGACAGCGTCGCCTCCCGGCGGTTCTCGTCGACCGTATAGTGAGTGCCGGACGCGGGGGACAACGCGAAAACTACCGTCTCCGTCCCTTCGATCAAGGGATCATCAATCGGATTGATGGTAATATCGACATAGGATTTTCCCGCGGCGAACGAAACCATCCCGCTCTTCGTCGTCGCATTGAACCCTGGCAGGTAAGAAGTCGTCGACGAATAATCGGTCCCGAGCGTCGCCGTTCCGCCGCTCCATTCGTAACCGACCGAGAGGGCGTTTCGCACGTCGTCGCGATAAATCCGGAATATCCCGGTTTGGCCCCCTTCGGCCGCGTCCCGGATCCGTTCGATCCAGACGTTCGGCGCGACGTCGTTGTCAAGGATGTCGAGCGTCGCCGTATTTCGGTTCTCGTCGATCGTGTAAAGCGTTCCGGCAGACGGCGAGAGTGCAAAGGTTACGGTCTCGGTCCCCTCGATCAGCACATCGTCCATCGGAAAGATCGTGAGATCGACATAAGGCTTCCCCACGGCGAACGTCACCGTCCCCTTTTTCGTCGTCGTGTTGAAGCCCGGCAGGTAGTAAGTGCTCGACGAATAATCGCTTCCGAGCGTCGCCGTCCCGCCGACCCATTCGTAACCGACCGTCAGCGAACTCCGCGTGTCGTCCCGGTAAAGCCGAAAAACGCCGGACGGCCCCCCTTCGGCGGCGTCCTTAAGCCGCTCGATCCAAACGGTCGGCTTCGCGAGGATGTCGCCCGGGATTTCGAGCGTCGCCGTTTGACGCGGCGCATCGAGCGTGTAACTCGTGTTCCCGTCAGCAGGCGAAGCGAGCGCGATCGTCACCGTTTTCGGCTCTTCGACATTGACTGGCCCGAGCAGGGCGATCGGGATGTCGACATAAAAGACGTTCGCCGCGAACGTGAGTGTTCCCTTGTTCGTCGCGGCGTTGAACCCCGGCAGGTTCGCCTGGAAATCGATCCCCGGCAGGGCCGTGCCTTCGAGTAGTTCATACCCGATCGTCAGCGGCACGGCGGCGTTGTCCCGATAAATCCGGAAAATGCCGGTTTGGGTTCCGGTCGCGTCGGCGTCCCGAACCCGCTCGATCCAGACCTTCGGGGCGACGTCGTTGTCGATGATGTTAAGCGTCGCCGTTTGACGCGTTTCGTCGACCGTGTACAGTGGCCCGAAATAAGGGGACAGCGAAAGGATCACCGTCTCCGTTTCTTCAACCAATGTATCGTCGAGGGAATAGACGGTGATGTCGACGTAGGTGGTCCCCGCACCGAACGAAACCATCCCATTTTTCGTCGTTGCATTAAAACCAGGTAGATAATAGGAATAATAATCGGTATCCAACGTCGCCGTCCCGCCATCCAATTGGTAACCGACCGTGAGCGTGTTCCGCGTATCGTCCCGATGCATCCGAAAAATTCCGTTTTGACCGCCTTCGGCGGCGTTCTGAATTTTTTCGATCCAGACCTTCGGAGCGACGTCGTTGTCGAAAATGTCGAGCGTCGCCGTTTGGCGGCTCTCGTCGACCGTGTAGTGTGTCCCGGAAGGGGGGGAGAGCGAGAAGGTCACCGTCTCCGTTTCTTCGATCAACGAATCATCCGTGGGATAGATCGTGATGTCGACGGAGGCGCTCCCGGCGCTGAACGTCAGCGAGCCTTTCTTCGTCGCCATGTCGAAGCCCGACAAATAATAGGAGTACGAGGAATAATCGCTTCCGAGCGTCGCCGTCCCGCCGTCCCATTCGTAGCCGACCGTGAGCGCGTTTCGCGTGTCGTCCCGGTAAACGCGAAAGATTCCGCTTTGGCCGTTCTCATCGGCATCTTGGATTTTTTCGATCCAGACGTTCGGGGCGATGTCGTTGTCAATAATATCGAGCGTTGCCGTCTGGCGGCTTTCGTCCACCGTGTACAAGGTTCCGGAGTAGGGGGAGAGCGAAAAGATCACCGTTTCCGTCCCCTCGATCAACGTGTCGTCGACGGGAACGATCGTGATGTCCATGCTGGCCGTTCCCGCGCTGAACGAAAGCGAGCCTTTCTTCGTCGCCGTGTCGAAACCCGGCAAATAAAAGAAGGACGAGGAGTAATCGCTCCCGAGCGTCGCCGTCCCGCCGTCCAGTTGATAGCCGACCGTGAGAGCGCTTCGCGTGTCGTCCCGATAAACGCGGAAAATCCCGGTCTGGCCGTTCTCGTCCGCGTCCTGGAGCTTTTCGATCCAGACGTTCGTGTGCAATTCCGGCGGCGCCACGGCCAGCAGTTCGCGCGATTCCAGCGGCTCCAGGTGGAGCGACCGCGTGTTGCGCTGTTGCGAATTCTTACGCCGCGAAGAAGTTTTTTGGGGAAACCCGAGTCCCTGAAGCACGCCGTCAAGAAATTCGCGAAACGAGCTCATCGTCAATTCTCTTCTGATGGTGAGAGGAGAGAAAAAAGTGGGAAGTGAGAAGTGTGGAGTGGGAAGGAGGAAATGGGAAGTTCAATGTCGAGCGATGCTCGATTTCTTCCCTCTTTCCATTGTCTACTTCCCACTTTGCAACGGCCGCCCCATCAAGATGGGGGGCGGGACCGTTTGGCCTTCACCGGCCTGGGAAGAAGTGCGCTGCACGCAAGGTCGATAGCGGACCGCTCGCGAAGAAGCGAACGCCGAGAGATTCTTACGAAGGTCGCATACCTGTTCATGAGATGCTCCCGATCGGTAAGGGAAATTCGGAGAAGGGCGTCCTGATCTTCTCTTTCCAAAAAAATTTCAATTTTTGAAATCGCGAAAAGCAGCCGCTTCCTCCCGGCCAATTTCCTACGACAAAAACCAGAGTAATCACCTCCTGTGACATTGTCAACAAAAGTTCCAGGAAAAATTTTATTTTCTTGGAAATTTCTCTTTGTTCAGAGATTTCATGATAAGTTGGGAGATTGGAGAAAGAGAAAATGGTCGTCTACTGAAATTTTTACAGACATCGCGTTCATGGCGGGGTCGGAACGGGAAGCATTGCGGAAAAAGTGGAACGGAGAGCCTGTTGTCGAAAAAGAATCGCCGGATCATCGCGAAGAAGCCATACGTCGGGTCACGACGTGCCATTATTGCGTTATGACAACGGAACGCCGGGATTTTTCGCCATATCCTGGAGCTGTTCGATCACAAGACGCTGGCGGGTTTTCTCGTCGATCTGTTGCAGCAGCTTCTGCCGCGATTCGATCCTCTTTCCCTGGATGCTCTCCAACGCATAATCGACGACAACCAGGCCGACGCTGGTGACGATGACGGTGATACCGGCGATTTTCGTAATAACCGGCTCCGGAGCCAAAAACAACGCGATCCCCGCCGAATTCAGAACGACAACCGTTCCGCCGACGACGGCCGTCGTGCCAAGTCCGATTTGCGTGACCGCCACGGTTTTCTTTCCGTAATAAATATCCCCGTCCAATTCCCCGGCGGACAGTCGTCGATCCGATTCGTTCCATCCGTGGATGCCGTAAGCAATGTCGACGCCGCCTCCGACAATGACGATAGGGGGGCCGGCGTATTTCATGATGGAGCCGAGAGTTTTGGGCAAAATTCTCAGAGTTCTTTTCAGCGCCGCTTTTTTCTGTGTTGGGCTGGCTGTCGAAGGCAGTGTGGGCGTTTCGGGCAAAAGGGCCTCATAAGCACCTCTCAAGTAGGCTTTTCCGGAAGCCTCAACTTCTTTATAACTGGGGACGGTGTGTCCGGCGATACTGTCCGTCAGCCGACCTTCGTGAATCGCTTGTTCGAGTTTCCGCCAATACGGTGAAAGAGGTTTGTCGCGAGCCATCGCCTTGTTTTTTGCCTTTTGCAACTCGCTCTTGATCTCTTGAAGTTGATCCGGCGGGGCGACGATTTTCATCTCCGCGTACTTCGGATCGAAAACCGCGTTTTTGATCGTCTTCCCACCCGTTTTCAGTTGATATTGTTCCAAAATCCGGTTATCCTTGGCAATCAAGGCCAGATCGGAAACGTCGTTCGGCCTGTTTTCAAGGGCCGTTACGATAAGCCGTTCTTCCCTTCCGGTATTCTGTAATATCCGGTTGATCCGAACGGCCGTTCGCGCTTCGAACTCGATGACAGGAAAGCAGGGAATCCTTGTAGGCATCGGTAAAGCGAGAGCCGTAAGACTTTTTGGCTTCGCGAGAATAATAACTCCAGCGGATTACATCATGCTTGCGAAGATCGGTAATGGCCTGCCGATAATTTTTCCCGACATATTTTTGAATTTCCGAGGCCGGGATATCTATCCATCGATCACTGTAAAACGGTTTCTTTCCCCCTTTCTTCGCGAATTTTTCGCCGTCCCGCAAATGGCTCAATAGCCGTTTGCGGATTAACAGGTCCAAGAAGCGGATCGTTTGTTCAGGGTGGGCATAGGTCCGTTCCGACAAATCCTTTTTTAAATCTCCTTCGAGAATCGGCTGAAGCTCGGAAGGAATAAAAAACGTATTTCGGGCCGCTTTCCGCAAACGATGTAATTGTCTTTTCGATTGACTCACGGGTTTTGACCGTTCGAGATTCGGAGCAGAGGGAAATTCTATTTATAGCGTTTTTTCAAAATTTTCAAAATCCCCCAAGTCGAATTATTCTGGTTCTCGCATCCGCTTCAAAGAGGAAGAATAAAACCTCATTGAGGCTCTCGAATCGAAATCCTCACAGACGGCACTGAGCGGCTTTCCGAGGGGCTGTTTCACTTCTTGATTCAATCTTCAAGGGACGCCTTTCGGCCCGCTCGAGGTCTGTACGAGGTTCCTGAGCGATTTCGTCTAAATCGCGTTTCGTCCTTGGTTTCCCGGTATTTCTACCATCGATCTACGGGTTAAACACTTAAGAATTCTTCAAGACGTGCGTGCAGGAGTTGTGAGAATCTTTGCCGTTGACCGGGAACTGAAGAAATCAAAAAAGTACCCCCTCCTCTTCGGCAAAGACTCCTCCCGGTTGGTCTCACTGTGAGACTCCGGACTCAGTTCACGTCTTTCTCGAAAGGATAAAAATTATGATCGCGACATTCGAACCCAAAACCCGAAACGTTACCGTCGTTCCTCAATTTGAAGAATTTATTCCGGCCCTGCAAAAACAGATCAGGTACGCCTGGCTTATCAACCCGTCCATCATGATACCGGCCTGAAGATACTTGCGAATGATTCGCAACAGTCTCTTGTCCTTGACTTTCCGGGCTAGCCGCGACATCAGGATGTCGTGGTTCACCCGGTCGAAGAACTTCTCCAAATCC
>JAVBSX010000023.1:0-13627 GCA_031556455.1 Thermoguttaceae bacterium | reverse complement strand
GCAAAGTCTCGTCATTTCGACTGAAGCGTAGCGTAAGGAGAAATCTCACCCTCGCGCGAGGGCCGGGATTCCTGCCTTTTCGGCGAGGGTGAGATTTCTCGCTCCGCTCGAAATGACGCATCCTCTTTTCTCTATCTTCTCGCAAATTCAACTTTGCAGTTCTCTTGAGGGTACCGGCTCAATAATTGCAACAGGCCAGGAAAATTGGTAGGATAACGTTTCGAGGTTCTTTTTCAAAAAACGTCTACCCTTTTTCCAACCGTTAAAATCATGACCGGACGCGAACGAGTATTGGCCCTGTTTAACAACCGACCGGCCGATCGGGTCGGCTTCTGGATCGGACACCCTTCGGACGAGGCCAAGGTCAATTACTGCAACCGTTGCTCGATTCCGGTCGATCCGGAATTCGCGGCCCAGGCGGAAAAAATGTCCCGATTGGAAGAGGCCGGCTTTTTGGCCTCGCAAATCGATGCAATGGACGTGCAGCTGATCCGGGAATTTTCTTGCGACATGTTCTGGTGCTCGCCGGAACTGGACGCCGAAGCCTGGAAGCATCCGGAAGGGAAGCCGATGTTCGACATTTCCGGCGGCAAGCCGCGACATTCGCTCGGCGAGCCGGGGCTGTTCGCCGATTTCGAATCGGTCCGGCAAGTTGAAACGTTCGATTGGCCCGACCCGAAGTATCTCGATTTCGCTTCGACGATCGCGTTGACCGAAAAGGCCCGCGAGCAAAACGTCGCGATTTTCGGCGGAATGTGGACCTGCTATTTTCACACGCTGTGCGATTTCTTCGGCATGGAAAACTATTTCATGAAAATGCACACGCATCCGGCCGTCGTCGAGGCCGCGACCGAGAAAGTGCTCGATTTTTACGAACAGGCCAACCGTCGCTGCTTCGAGGCGATGGGGGACAAAATCGACGTGATGTTTTTCGGCAACGACATCGGCTCGCAGGAATCACTCCTGATCAGCCCGAAGTCGTTCGACCGGTTTATTTTGCCCGGGATCAAGCGGGTCGTCGCCTTGGCCCACGAGTACGACAAAAAGGTCGCGCTACATTCCTGCGGGGCGATTTCCTCGGTTATCCCGAAGATGATCGACGCCGGGATCGACGCGCTGCACCCGCTGCAGGCGAAGGCGAAAGGGATGGACGCCGAGAGTCTTTCCCAATTCAAGGATCACCTGGTTTTTATCGGTGGGATCGACACGCAGCATTTGCTCCCGTTCGGCTCGCCCGAGGACGTGCGGAACGAGGTTCGCCGGATCAAATCGCTGCTCGGCCCGCGTTGGATCGTTTCCCCCTCGCACGAAGCATTGCTCAAGAATGTCTCTTACGAAAACGTGATCGCGATGCGCGACGCGGCGTTCGCCGATTGACGGCACCGGCGTCTGCGCCGCCCGGCTAAACGGGCGGAATCATTTTTTTCCCTTTCTTCTTTCCGTTTGGCGGATACGGTATAATCCGGAGGTTCCGTTCAACCCCTGTCTCCAATAAAATCGTATCGCAATAATGAACCCAGAATCGCGTCATTTGATCGGTCGGCAATCGGAATTGGAAAGATGGTCCGAATTTCTCGGTTCGACCGAAGGGCAGACCCTTTTGATTACCGGCGGGCACGGGATGGGAAAATCGGCGTTGATCGACCGGATTCTCGTTCAGACCTGGCAGGAAACCGAGTTGCATTGCGGGATCGTCCGATATGATGTCCCGGCCGAGGAATCCCTCGAAACGACCTTGCGTTTTCTGCTCGAAGACGCTTTTTATTCCGCTCGGGCCAAGGTGGGAGCGTTCGACAATATCGGCCTCAAATTCTGGCAATGGGACGCTTTTTTCGAAAGGATCGGCTTTAACGGAAAGAAAATCGAAACGATCCAGGAATTGGTCAACGCCCTGCGATTCGATCCCCAGAAAAATATTCGCGAGCAGTTTCTGGAGCGGTTGAAAATCATTGCCGCCCGAATGCCGCAACAGGCCCGGGCGATCCTGGTTTTCGACTACTCGGACCGGCTGCCGGAGGAATCGGTTTTCGCCTGGTTGAAGCTGACCGAAAAACTTCCGCCGTTTTTCAAGCTCGTTTTGACACAGCCGGACGGAAACGCGTTTTTCCGCAACCCGAAATTTCCCGAACTCCCGAATTTGAAGGGGATTCCGGCCGATTTCGAGACCGGTCTCGGGCCGCTTGAGAAAACCGATTTCTCCTCGCTCTTGACGTTCCCCGATTTGAGGAGCATTTCCTTTCAAGGGAAATTGGCCGTTCTCTTTTCGCGATACGAGGGGAATCCGTATCTGATAAACACGGCGATCGATCTTTTGCGTAGCGACCCGAAATTGACGTTGGACGATTTGCCCGAAGAGGCGGATTACGCGAAAATGGCCCAATGCCAATGGGAACGGGTCAAGGGGCTTGGCGAAGAGGCGATCCGACTTTTCCGGGCCTACTCGCTTTTGGAGATTACGGCTCCGGACGAAATCGTGATGTGCGTCGCCCAGCTCGATCTCGCGAGTTTTAAACAAACGCTCGATATTCCCTACATTCGGAAATTGATTCAATCCCGTTCGGGAGGACACCAGATCGCCGACCGGCCGCTCGCCGATTGCATCGCCCGTGATCCGGACGCTTCGCCCGGGCAGTTGCTCGAATATCACCGTCGGGCCGTGATCGCCTACCAGACGATGTTGGAGCGGAATTTGCGACCCGACCCGCTTTGTGCTTCCCGGATTCCCGTGCACATGCTCGCCTGCGGCGGGACGAGTGCCTATGTCCGCTCCGTCGGCGACATGCTGGACCCACTTCTCGGGCTGTGTCATTTCGATTCGGCGTTGCAATTGATTCGCAAAGGTCTTGAGATGGTCGAATCCGGTTCGCCCGAAGCGGGGCAATTGCACTATGATGCGGCCCTTGTCGGACTCAAGCGGGGTGATAAGGCCCTCGCCCGCGAAAATTTACTCCTCGCCCGGGAAATTCTCGAAAGGACGGGAGATTCGGAAACGCTCGCGGACCTTTATTTGACTTTGGGCAAAATCGAAGCCGACGGCGGTCGTTACGCCGAAGCCGTCGAATTATTGAAGCAGTCGCACCAACGGTACCGGGAAATCGACGATCCGCCGGGCATGGTCGATTCGGCAACGCTTTTGGGGGAGTATTTTTCCTATCTCGACATGCAAAACCAGGGGGAAGGGGCTCTCTTGGGCGCGATCGAAACCTGTCATCGGATCGAAAACAGCCGCCAACGCTCCCGGTCCAAGGCGAACGTCTATTGCACGCTCGGACGCTTGTACGAACGGCGGCGGGAGTACGAACGTTCGACCCACCAGTTTTTCAAGGCGTTGGATCTGACGCGGGAAATTTACGATCGTGATTCCGAAGCGGTCATATACGGCAATTTGAGGGATCTCTTGGAGGTAACCGGCGGGCTGAAAAAGGCGGAGGAGTATCAACTGCGATCCCTGAAGATACATCAGGAACTCCGCAATCTTGAGGCGACGGCCCTTGATTATCTCAACCTCTCTTATCTGGCCCAGAAATTGGATAATCCGATCAAGGCGTTTCAATGGTTGGAAGAAGCCCGACAGATTTTCATCCAACTGGGCAACGAGGACAAGGTTGAGGAAATCGAACGGATGCTGGAAGAGGAAATCGCCCCGTCGACGAAAATCATCAGCCGTCTGGGAAGTTTTCTGGCCGTCAAATGACATGTTGAAAGCGCACCTCACGAGCCGCGTTCCGCGAACGCGGTTGGGCTGCGCCGCCCTTGCACTTCGCGTGCACAGCACGCGGCTCTGTTGCGCTTTGTTTTCTTGACGGGTTCCTATACCGCATATTACTCACGGCAAACAGCAGCCCGAAGCGTCAGCGCCGGGTTGGCCTCGCGTTTCCGTATTGGACAACCGGGCGCTGACGCTTCCGGCTGTTGCCCGAATCCGAAATTGTACAACCGCAGTTCCCACAATCTTTAACCACAAAAACTCACGAAATGTCGCAAAAAACCAAGATGATATCGAGAATTTATCCCTGCTTCCTTCTTGCCGCACTTTTATTATTCGGGCCAATCCGATTCACTGTCGGAGCCGATACGCCGACCGCCAAGGAGCAGGTTCATGTGTCAGCGTTTCCCGATATTCGGCTGCGACTCGAAGGGGAAATCGGCCGCCGGGCCGAGGCCGTCACCCAAAATTGGCTCCTCAAGGTCTGGGACGCGAATCCGGGCATCCTCGAAATGATGCGGCTGCGGGACCGCAAGCCGGATTACGAAAATCCGCTCCCCTGGTCCGGGGAGTTCGCCGGGAAACATCTCCTTTCCGCGATCACCTTGCGGCATTTCTCCGACGATCCGCGGCTCGATTCGCTGATCCGACGGTTTATCGCCGAGCTGCTCACCTTGCAGGACACCGACGGTTATCTCGGTCCGTTCCCGCGAAAGGAGCGACTGCTCGGGCATTGGGACCTCTGGGCACACTATCATCTGATCCTCGCCTTTTTGACCTGGAACGACGAAACCGGCGACCCGACCGTTCTCGAAGCCGCCCGAAAGATCGGCGATCTCATCTGCAAAACGTATCTTGATTCCGACCGCAAGATCAGTAGCGCCGGCGACTACGAAATGAATATGGCGATCGCCCACGGGCTGGGCGCTTTGTATCGCAAGACCGGCGAGCCGAAATATTTGGCGATGCTGCGCGAGGT
This sequence comes from Thermoguttaceae bacterium, assembly GCA_031556455.1. GTDB lineage: Bacteria > Planctomycetota > Planctomycetia > Pirellulales > Thermoguttaceae > JAVBSX01. The sequence continues at coordinate 8,942 of JAVBSX010000023.1, read as the reverse complement.
CGAAAAAGAATGGCAAATTCCGGGCGCGGGGGATTATTTCCGGCAGGCGGCCGAGCGGGTACCGTTTTTCCGGCAGCCGAAACCGCGTTGGGAAAGTTTGCACGATTTGCAAGCCCTCGCCGAATTGTATCGCATCACCGGCGACGGGGCGTATCGGGACGCGTTCCTGTTCGATTGGCAAAGCATTCTCGAAACCGACGTGCATAACAGCGGTTCGTTCTCGACGTTGGAAGGGGCGATCGGGACGCCGTTCCGGAAAGGAGAGATCGAAACCTGTTGCACGGTCGCCTGGGTCGCGATGTCGTTGGACGCGTTTGCCTTGTCCGGACCGGCGGAGCAGCGTTCGACGCGGACGGCCGACGCCTTGGAGCGGGCGGCCTACAACGCCGTGCTCGGATACCTGCACCCTTCGGGCCGCTGGGCGACTTACAACACGCCGATGAACGGCAAGCGGGAAGCCTCGGCCCATTCGATCGTCTTTCAATCGCGGCCCGGCACACCGGAATTGAACTGCTGTTCCGTCAACGCCCCTCGCGGGCTCGGCATGCTCGCCTATTGGGCCGTTTCGCCGATTAGTGAAAAAGAGGGGAGCGGTTTCTTTTGGAATTATTTCGGGCCGGGGACGATCACGTTTACGGACCGCGACGGCATTCAATGGAAGCTGACCCAAAAGACGAATTACCCGGCCGAAGGGCTGATCGAAGCGACGCTCGAACCGTCCGCACCGACGCAGGCGACGGTTTACATTCGCGTTCCCGAATGGGCGAAAAAGGCGGAAGTCGTTTTGAATCCGAACGGCAGTCCGGCTGTCATTCTGAAAGGAAATGCCGGTTCGTATTTGCCGATCGCCCGCACCTGGAAGCAAGGGGACGCTCTGCGGTTGCAACTGGAGATGAAGCCGCGAGCCTTGCGGGGGGATGCCGACGTTGATTTCAAGTCGTCGTTGTATCACGGTCCGGTTTTATTGGCCTGGGACCAATCGAGAAACGCGACCGATTTCGCAGATTTCCCGACGCTTGATTTCAAGCGGCTGCAACTGAAGCCGGATTCCGAACCGAGAACGGCGGCGGACCGGCAATTCCCGGCGATGCTCGCGTTCGAGGTCGAAGGGAAGGATGCCGCCGGGCAGCCGCGGACCGTCCGGCTGTGCGATTTCGCCTCGGCCGGTGCGATGGGGGGAGAATATCAGAGCTGGTTGCCGGTCGACGGAACGGGACCGGGGAGCTTTACGCTTTCGTCCCCCGGCAGCATGCTGCCGGGCAAGTTGGCCGAAATTTTTGGCGTTGAAAGCGATTCCCCGAAAAAAGCGGAAAGGCCCGCCGTCAAGTGCATTCTTTCGGTTGAAAACCCGCCGGTGTTCGATTGGAGTTCGGCGGGGATGGGGGCGAAATACCGCTTGAGCCTTTCGGAAGGAGACGATCCGGCTTCGGCGAAGGTGCTCTTCGAATCGGCGGAACTGGATCACAACACGTTGGCTTACAACAAACCGCTCGACCCGGCCAAAACGTATTTTTGGAACGTCAAGGCGATCACCCCGGACGGAGAAATCCCGGCCCGCAACGGCCCCTGGGTGTTGCGTGTCGCTCCGGACGCCCGGCCGCGCGGCTCGCGGGCGTTCGCCGACCCGCTCGCCGGAACGGTGAGCCCGCGACGCCCCGATGCCGCGGGTCAATGGGGCGAGGCTCCGGGTGTCTTGTTGGAAGCGAGCGGCTTTTCCGCCGCTCGGGACCGCGAGGGGAAGGAGAACGGAGCGATCGAGTTTTCGGGCAACGGTAAAATCCGGTACGCGACTCCCGGCGGTTTTCCGCAAGGGAGTTTTACGATTTCGGTTTGGTTTCGAGCCGATGAGACCGGCAAAAAATTGAACCCGACCGACCGGCCGCACGATCGGATGCAGCAGATCGTCTCGGCCTGGTGCGAGTCGACCGACGACCCGATCCGGCTGACGTTGCAGCGGGGGAAGGTTTCGGCCCGGATCGAGGCCGGGCACGGTTTTATGACGCCGGAGGTCCCGATCGAGCCGGGCCGCTGGTATCACGCCGTCGTCGTCAAAACCCCGGAGCGGCTGCGGCTGTATCTCGACGGCAAGTTGGTCGCGGAAACGCCGGTCGCGATCGCCCGGGCGAGCAAGGCGGTCGACCTCGGGCTCGGTTGCAACCCGCATCTGAACGGCAACGAGAATTTCCTCGGCACGGCCGCCGACCTGCAATTCCTCGATTACGCCGCTGATCCGTAGTCTTTTCAACGCGATCTACGAGCCGGGACCTGTGGTCCCGGGCACGTTCATAGCGAGAAACGTCTCAACACGAGTGCGGACAGCCCGGGACCGTAGGTCCCGGCTCGTTGGTTTTTCGCGAATTTTGCCGATGTCTCAAAAATTTCGGAATCCAACCGCTCGGGGGGCGTTATCTTTTTAGGATGACCGCTGGGATGTCCGATTGCCAATCATCAGTCAAGCAGCCAACATGAGGGCCAGCCCGTCGTATCTTTCCGCCGAAGAACTTGCCGGAATCGTCGATGCACGGTTTGCCGCCTTGGTCCTTTACGCCCGGACCTGGAATGTCGATGATGCCGAAGACCTCGTCCAGAACGCTTTGCTGAAATTGGTCGATCAGGCCAAACGGCCGGAAAATCCGGTCGCCTGGTTGTGCAAAACGATCCGCAACGAAGCGATCAGCCGGCATCGTAAGGCTCAGCGCCGCCAAAAACACGAAACCGAAGCCGTTCGTCAAAAGCCCGACTGGTTCGTGCCCGGCGAAAATGTCCTTTTTGCCCGGGAAGCGGCCGAAAAGCTCGACGAACTCCGGCCGGAACAGCGAGAAATCGTCGTCCTGCGCATTTGGAGCCAACTTTCGTTCGAGGAGATCGCCGAACTGACCGCGATGTCCAAAACCGGCGTGTTCCGTTTGTATACCGAATCGCTCGCGGAACTACGCGCAAAACTCGTTTAACCGGGCGTCTTCGACGCCGGTGTGATGTAACAATGTCCCCTCTCGAAACGACCACCTCCGAATTGCCGCCGGAACTTTCGGCGCTCGAAGCCGCCCTCGCCGCGTTGGAACCGCGAGCCGAACCGGCCCGCCGCGAGGCCGCGAAGTCGGCGGCCCTGCTCCGGCTCCGGGAAGCCCCGCCGCTGTCCGGCGAAAAACTGATCGAAACGATCGTCAAAACCGACGAGCAGGAGATCACGCTTTCGCTCCGGGAATACGTCAAATCGGCCCGGCTCGTCGCGGGATTTTATGGAACGGCCTTCGGTCTCCTCCTCGGGCTGCTGCTGGGCTTGCTGCTCGGTGTCGGCTTCACGCTCTCGTTCGTCAAATTTTCCCCGGTCCGCGAAATATACCATGTGCCGTATCTCCTCGATTCCCCTAACGGAGTGAAAACTGGCGAGTAACTGTGCGCAATGAACTACGCCAAAAGCACGGACGTCAGTTCGACCGGAGCAACGCGCAGGGAGAAATCTCACCCTCGCGAGTGGGCCGGGAATTCCGAGTCCCTCGGCGAGGGTGAGATTTCTCGCTCCGCTCGAAATGTCGTCATAATTTGTTGGCTAGTCCTTGTCCAAGCGCTGACGCTTGGGGCTAGTATTGGAATTTTTCCTTCCCACTTCCCACTTCCCCTGCCATGTCACAAGATCAAGCTCAAGAAGTGCTCGCAACCGTTGTCCGCAACCAGCCGAAAAAGCGGGGTTGCCTGCTGTACGGCGGCGTCGGGCTGCTCGTGTTCGCCTTTCCAATCTGGTGGTTCTGCCTGCACACGACGCCGTTGCGTGTCTCGAAGGAGACGACCCACGTGCTCGGGCCACTCACCGCCGACGGCAAGCGGATCGATTATTTCCGGGCGATGGAGGAGTGGTCTTACCCGCCGGAAATGAAAACCGACGAGAACGGGTACCGGCTCATCGTCCGGGCCTGTGGCGATCTGATCGAGCGACAGGAGCCTGTTTGTGATGAAACCGGGACGGGGTTTCATTTGAAAAAAGTCGAGGATGTTAACTCGTTATACCGCTTGCAGGCTTACGAAAAACTCGGCCTTGATCCGAATATTGAGCCGACGTTGAAGTTCGAATCACCGGATATGGTTTTCGGCAAACTCGTGCGAGACAATCCGCAGGATGAGACGACTAATCAACTGGCTCAAAACTATTGGCAACGGGAAAGCCGGTTGGGCCGATTGTGGTGGACGTTCGAGGATTTTCCCCTGCTTGAGGGTTGGCTCGCGAAAAACACGGCCGCGATCGACTTACTCGGTGAAGCGGTTCGCAAACCGGCGTTTTGCATACCTCTTATCCGAATCGAGGAGAATCAACCGATTATTCAAACATCGCTTCCTGGAATTCAAGAGATGCGCGAATGGGCGCGGGCGGCGACTGCCCGGGCGACGTATCAGGTCGGGATCGGCGATCTCGACGGGGCGATCGACGATACGATAACGCTCTTCCGGCTCGGTCGGCACATCGGTCGGCAGGGAACATTGATTTCGGCTTTGGTCGGCATCGCGATCGAGGGGATGGGCTCCTCGGTCGGGATCGGCGAGAACCCCGCGTTTCCCCCGAGCAAGGAACAGATCGAGCGGTTGCTCCGGGAAATCGACGCCCTGCCGCCGCGCATCACGCTTGCCGAGTGCATGGAATCGGAGCGGCTTTTTGGCTTGGCGATGATGCAGGATATGTATTGGGGCAACATGCCGCCTTTCCCCGGTTTATCCGACGAGGCGGGGCCCGAACGATGGTTCCCGCTGATGAGCTGGACGATTGACATTAATATTTTCCTGGCGAGGGCAAACAAGGTTTATGATGCGTTGATTGACGGGATCTTCAACGAAAAAATGCTCGATTCGTCGTCGAATCCGCTCTCGCTCCTGTTTGTCCGCAGCCGAACAAACAAAATCATGGACGTTCTCAGCAACCTGTTCATTCCGGCGATGCAGGCGGCCCGAGAAGCTTGGAACCGCTGCGAATGCGGCACGAACATGCAACGGCTGACGCTCGCCCTTTTGTTGTACGAAAAGGATCACAGTGCGCTGCCAACCGGCGATTGGCGGGAGGCGATCAAGCCGTACCTCGGACCGGAATCGGGTCAATATTTCCGCTGCCCTTCGCGGCATTTGCCGGAGGGGGAAACGACGTACGCGCTGCTTGATCGGGGAGCGGATTCGGCGGCGAGCCCTCACCAGATACTGCTCGTCGAACTGGCCCGGTCGCAAAAGCTCGGCGAAGGGAACGGCCGGTTGCCTCTCGAAAAAGCGAGGTTTTGGCAAAAAGCCCCGGAGCGACCGCAGGAACAGTGTCCGGCCGATTTCGACGGGCTCGGCAGTTACCATACCCGCGGAATCAATGTCGGATACCGTAGCGGAGCGGTCCAACGGTTGGACGAAACGACGAAGCCGGAGGAGATCGCCGGCTTGCCGGACGCCCCGACGAGCGAAGAACGACCGCGGGAATAACAATCCCTCTCACGAGCTGAGCCCAACGAGCCGGGACCTGCGGTCCCGACTGCCAACACTATTTGACGTTACCAACTTTTCTCGCTATGAACGAGTCGGGACCGCAGGTCCCGGCTCGTTGGGGTTTGCTAATTATTTTCCGGTCCCATGATGACGCGGAACGAAACCTTGCCGTCCTTTGGATCGGCAAAACTCGCGAGAAGGGAAAAACCCTTGTTGCGGTTTTCAATCTCTCGTCCGGGATCGGCGGAAAGAATTTCCAACGGTCCCGATTCTGCGGAAATCATGTCCAGGGAAATCGATTTTTTAGTCTTTTTGGAAAGAGTCGCTTTCTTCCCGTCGACCGTAATCCCGGCCGAGGTCATCATTCCCCAGCGGACCGGTTCCGAGACCCCTTCGAGTTTGTCTTCAATAATCAGCTGCCCGTTTTTCAAGAGCGTGAGAGTCCGCCGGGCCGATCGGGCTTGCCCTTCGTAAGCCGCGCTCATATCGGCAACGGCGTATCCGATGAGGTCGTCTTGGCCCAGCTCTTTTCCCGTTTTGAATTCGATCAGCTTGCAATCCGCGTTCGGGTTCTGGATTTGATCGCCGATCACCAGCGTATTATGACTGCGATTGTTCAGCCGGAAATAGGTCCAACGCTGTTTGCCGAAATACCCAGGCATGTTGTAATCGTCCCCGCCCAGATCGCTCGCCCAACGTTCGCCGTTGAAATCGTAGACGAAGGAACCGACATCCAAATGTCCGTGACTGGCCTTGTTGTTTCCGGCTTTGAATCCGACATATCCCGCGTTGGGATCGTTCCAGGCAGTTCGCATCATCGCGATATCCTGGACGCCGCGAAATTTTTTCGCGAGCGGCGTCGTCTCGGAATCATTTTCCGAGCCTTGCGGATCGTACCAGATCGCGTAAAACACGGCGAACCGGCCGGAATTGTTATCGGATCGGGTTCGGATGTCATGCCGCAACCAAAGAGCGTAATCGGGCCGATTGTAGGTTTGGGAAAGCATAAACATCATCGGAGAAGGACCGCCCGATTCTCCTCCGTCGGCGTAATTGAACGTTTTATCGATCGGACCGATCACATGCATGTAATAATCGCCGGTTACATTGAAACCTTCCGATTTCGAGAGACCGAAATCCTCGCCGAACACGTCTTTCAAGCCCATCATCGCGAGCCCGCTGTAGGTCCCCCCGTAATTCCAATATCCGGGGCCTTCGGGGTACGCGCCGTCGGGCTGATAGAATTTCAATCCGGAGGGGAGGCTTTTCGTCGCGCCGAGGATGATTTTTTCCGCTTTTTCGCGTTCCTCATCGGCAAGCGCAAGTGCGGCAACGAGCAGCCCTCCGTTGCAGACCTCGTTCCAATTGTTGTGGCCCTGCACCCACCAAGCCTGTTTTTCGTACAAGGGGAGAGCGGTGTCAAACGCGAAACCGACGATTGCCGTCCGGATTTCCTTCCGCTGTTCCGCTGAAAGCACGTCGTAAAGCCAATCGTAGCCGACCGCGGCGGAAAAGGACATTTCGGCAACGTCGAGATAGTGCTTGGGGTTCCAGTCCTTGAAGCGGCTGATCGCGAGCAGTTCGTCAATCGCGGCGGCGGCGTATTCTTTTTGACCGGTCATCCGAAAGGCGAAGGCCAAGGTCGTAACCCGTTCGATGCTCCGCCTGCTTTGCCCGAGCAAGCGTTTACCGTCGGGAATCCTGTAATCCGTAACCGGATCGTTTTTGATCTTTTCCGCTTTTTTGAGCAACGATTCGATTTGCTTCTCGAGCAGTGCGTCCGATTTTCGCGATTTTTTCAGTTCGTTTTCCCGTTGCCGCGTGAGAAACAACCTCGGGTGAGCCGGCCATTTTTCCGGAAATTGGATTTCTCCGGCAAGAAGCGACGTCGCAAGGACAATGAAAAAAACGGTGCACGATATTCGGAATAGTGATTGATGTCTCATGATTGATCCTACGAGCCGGGACCTGTGGTCCCGACTCGTTCACGGCGAGAAAAGATAGTAACTCAAAAGAGTGTGGGCAGTCGGGACCGCAGGTCCCGGCTCGTTGTCCTTGCGGCCGACTCAACCGCCGAGGGCGTCGAGCTTGATTCCGGAAGCGGTCAGGTCCTCGAATTTGAGCGGCCCGGCGTTCTTAACGGCCTCGGACGCGACGTCTTCGTACCGGGCGAAGTTGAGCTTGAACAGGCCGGCCAGCCGCAGGGCCAACCGCTCGTATTCCGCCTTGTCTTTCCACCAATCGCACGGGTTGAGCACCTCTTTCGGGACCCCTTCGCAATGCGTCGGAATTTTAAGACCGAAAATCGGGTCGGTAATCATCGGGGCGTTGATTAGCTCGCCGTCGTGTATGCCGTCGATGATCGCTCGGGTATGCTTGATCGACATCCGTTTGCCGATTCCGTATTGTCCGCCGCTCCAACCGGTATTGACCAACCAGGCGCGGACGTTGTACTTTTCAATGTCCCGGGCGAGAAGTTCGGCGTACTTGGCCGGATGCCAAACGAGAAACGCCGCCCCGAAACAGGCGGAAAACGTCGCTTCCGGATCGGTGATGCCCATTTCCGTCCCCGCGACCTTGGCCGTGTAGCCGCTCATGTAATGGTACATCGCCTGTTGGGGGGTGAGCAAACTGACCGGCGGCAGGACCCCGAACGCATCACACGAAAGAAAAACGATGTTTTTCGGGTGTGAGCCGATTCCCGGAATCTTCGCGTTCGGGATAAACTCCATCGGATAGGACGAACGGGTGTTTTCCGTGATCGATTTGTCGGTGTAATCGACTTCGTGCGTCCGTTTGTCGAAACCGACGTTTTCGAGAACCGTCCCGAAGCGGACCGCGTTAAAAATTTCCGGCTCGCTCGCCGGAGAGAGGTTGATGCATTTCGCGTAACAGCCCCCCTCGATGTTGACGATTCCCTCGTTCGTCCAAATATGCTCGTCGTCGCCGATCAATTTGCGGTGCGGCTCCGTCGAAAGCGTCGTTTTGCCGGTCCCAGACAGCCCGAAAAAGAGCGAAACGTCCCCGGCAGGGCCTTCGTTGGCCGAGCAGTGCATCGAGACGAATCCCTTTTTCGGCATCAGGTAGTTCATGATCGTGAAAACGCCCTTTTTCATTTCCCCGGCGTACTGGGTTCCGAGGATCACGAACTCGCCGCGCTCGAAATGCAGGGCGGCACAGGTTTTCGAGGTCAATTCGGGCAGGTCGGCGTCGGCGTATTGCTGCCCGGCGTTGAAAATGACGTAATCCGGCTCGCCGAAACTCGCGAGTTCTTCCGCGTTCGGCCGGACGAGCATGTTGAGCATAAACAGGGCGTGATAGGCCCGGGCACAGATCACCCGGATTTTGATCCGGTTGGCCGGATCCCAGCCGGCGTAACCGTCGACGACGTACAGCCGGTCGAGGGTGTTGAGGAACTCGATCGCCCGTGTACGGCATTTGAGGAACGATTCGTCGGACAATTTGATGTTGACCGGTCCCCACCAGACGTCGCC
>JAVBSX010000282.1:0-13413 GCA_031556455.1 Thermoguttaceae bacterium | reverse complement strand
CGGCATCGCCGTGATCGGCGACGGGGCGTTCGCGTCCGGGATCGTTTTCGAATCGATGAATCACATCGGCTGGTTGAGAAAAAACATGACCGTGATTCTCAACGACAACAAAATGTCGATCTGCCCCCGGGTCGGCGGGATTTCGATGTACCTGGACCGCCTGAGAATGGCCCCGGGCTATATCGGGCTCAAGCAACAAATACACCGTTTCGTCAGCAACCTGCCGCTGTTCAAACATTCGACGGAATCGTTTCTCGGTCATTTCAAATCCGCGATCAAAGCCGGGCTGCTCGGCGGGATGCTTTTCGAGGAGCTCGGATTCCGGTACATCGGGCCGGTCGACGGGCACAACATCGAGCAGCTGCAAACCATCCTTCGGCTGGTTCGGGAATACGAAGAGCCGGTGCTGCTTCACGTTTTTACGGAAAAAGGGAGAGGGTATCAACCGGCCGAGCAAGACCCGACGACCTATCACGCCCCTTCCCCGGAGGTCAAAAAGAACGGCAACGGAAATGGTAACGGCAACGGTTACGACAACGGGAAACCGGAGAACGGGAACCCGAGATCGGAAAACGAAACGGGAAACGCAAGCGAGCCCCGGGAATCCGACGCCGCGGTCAATGTTGTTTCTATTCCCGATGCCTTAATTGCCGACCCTTTGCTTTCCGACGGCGATTGTGAGCCGAACGAGCCGAATTCGTACACGTATTGGGTCCGGGAAGCCGTTTTCCGGATCATGCGGGAGAACGAAAAAGCGTGCGTGATTACGGCGGCGATGTGCCAAGGAAATATGCTCGAACCGATCCGTGAGACATTCCCGGAGCGGTTTTTCGATGTCGGCATCTGCGAGTCTCATGCCGTCGCCTTTGCCGCCGGGCTCGCCAAAAGCGGAATGCGACCGATCGTCGACATTTACAGCACGTTTTTGCAGCGGGGATACGACCAGTTGTTCCAGGAAATTTCGCTCCAAAACCTGCCGGTCGTTTTCCTGTTGGATCGTGCCGGCTTGGCCGGGCCGGACGGGCCGACGCATCACGGGGTGTTTGATATCGCTTATTGCCGACCGTTCCCGAATTTCCGGCTCCTTTCCCCGGGCGATTCGAATGATGTCGAGCCGATGCTCCGCTTCGCGATGTCCGAAAACGCTCCGGCCGCGATCCGTTATCCGAAATGCCTCGCCGAATCGTGGGAACGCGAGTTCCAGCCGATCGAGTTGGGCAAGGCGGAGATTCTTTTTCCCGGGCGAGACGGGATGATCGCCGCTTACGGCGGGCTGTTGAAGACGGCGGTCCGGGCGAGAGCGGTTTTGCTCGCGACCGAACCGAAATTGGAGTTCGGCGTGATCAACGCCCGGTTTGCCAAACCACTCGATTGCGACACGCTGCTCGCCCCGCTCGCGGCCGGGTTGCCGCTGATTACCCTTGAAGAAGGGGTACTCGCCGCCGGATTCGGCAGTGCCGTTCTCGAAGCGGCCGCCGACCGAAACCTCGACACCCGCCGCCTGTACCGGCTCGGCATTCCCGATACGTACGTCCCGCACGGGGAAAGGGGCGAACTGCTCGCCGAACTCGGACTCGACGTCGAAGGGGTCGTCAAAACCTGCCGCAAAGCATGATACGATCGGCACGCCAACCGTTTAGCCGAGCGGCGCAGACGCCGGTGTCCCAACGGGATTCAATTCAACGGGTTTGATTGAATTTTTTTGTAACCGTCCCCGGTTTTCCCCCCATTGACAAGCCCGACTTGGAAGGTAGGCTGTTACTACTTCAGCCTTTGCGAAAAACAAGGGCGTTTTTCGGCGGTTTAGCTCAGTTGGTTAGAGCAGCGGAATCATAATCCGCGTGTCCGGGGTTCGAGTCCCTGAACCGCCACTCTCAAACAACCCCTTAAAACAGTGTTTTAGGGGGTTTTTTGTTTCTTGGCGCTTTTCAACACCAATTGACATGTCGATACAATCAACCTATATTAACAAAAAATGCAGAAAAATATCTAAAAAACTCCAAAACAAAAACGCCACAGGTCCGAATTTAGGACAAGAAAATTTAGGCTAAAAATTGGGATCCGTCTTTCAACCATCGTGCACAATTCCGATTCCGGTCAATGCAACGATCAAAGACGGAGTTGACTACTGGACATCCAAAGGCAAGTCCAAAAGCGGAAAAGTCGTCGGAAACCGCGTGCTTTGCTATTCGGAAAAATATACGATCAAGTATACCGACGAAAACAACAAAGTCCGCAAGATTGCATCGAAGACGAAAGACAAGACAGCCGCAACACAAATTCCTGTTCGACATGGAGCGGAGATCACCAAGATCGGATCAGGGAATTGATATCGACGCATCGAGGGTGTTTGCCTATCGACGAAGTGGTGCGACAATTGAATCGGTTTCTGATCGGTTGGTCGAACGACTTCAAGACGGGGGACCCGAGAAAATCGTTTCATCATCTGAACCGTTTCGTTGAAAACCGGATGTACCAGTTTTTACGTCGCCGGAGTCGGCGTCCCTTCAAACCGCCTGAAGGGACGGTGTGGTACGACTTGATTCACAAAGTGCTGAAGGTCGTTTACCTGAAAGGACTCGCCGTGCATGCTTTGAGGTGAGCGTATCAATGTCCGCCGGATGGGGGCGTCATATTGAATTGAACGGCTCCATGTCCGGTGGAGGAGGGGCGAGGCGGCGACAAGCCATGATATGCGGCTATTGAGACACGCAAGGGGAGACCCGGATACGGAATTAGGCCGAAATCTAAATCAAACCGTTCCTCGTCTACTCGACCAGATCCTAGAACTGGGCGTAGTCCGGTAAGCCGAATTCGGTCCAATGCCCGCAAAACGGGTGCGACAACAGACCGACGATTAACAATAGCCGAAGCGGCGACATAGGATCAACCATATTTCGATTGTACTGTCGGGAAAGATACCGTTACTGGTCTGCACATAAAATTTGGCCCTTGATTTTCAAGACGTAGCGGAGCGCAGTCTCAAAAATCAAGGGATCGCGAGTGTTCGCGTTTGCCGACCGGATCAAAATTTTCGCGCAGATCAGTAAGTCGAAAAACATCCGTCTCGAATAGGAAAAAATCAGATCCGTCGTTCAATTTCCGGTTTCAAAACCGATTCCTTGCAGGAACGAAAAAGTGATCGCCTCGAAAACCTGATCGTCCGAAAACGGTTCCTCTTCCGAAGTAATCACCATCTGATCGCCGCATTGCCAAAAGATCGCGAAGGTTCGATCCTCCTCGGCGAGAGCGAGGACGACCGCGGTGTTCGTCAAATCGAGATAGTAAAAATTCATTTCATATCCGAAAAGCGTTTTGCCGGCAATCGTCCGGCTGATACGCTCGTATTCCATATCCCGATATTCCTTGCGCATCATCCGGAGAGCGTCTTCGGCCACGGCGTCGGGATTGGAACCAAACGGCCGGATCGAGAGAATCCAAAACGATCCTCGAGGGCTGCCGAGCGAAATCGAACCGTGTCCGGAGTCGAGTTCATTGTCTTCGAGCAACCAATTTTCCGGATAGGAAAAAGAAATTCCGTGTTTGTCGTATGTTTTCATAGAATTCGTTTTACTCTCTTCTCAACAGTGTCCCGCCTCGCTGCAACGGTGATCGTGCCGGATCATCTGCAACCCGTCGCTGCCGTAGATTTCGCGGATCATCCGACCGTCCAGACTCGAGGTCGGGTGCACGGCGACCGTTCGGTTGACGCAAATCACGCTGCTGACGAACTGCGAAACGAACCCGATATCATGGGAAACCAGCACGATCGTCAGCCGCTTGTTCAATTCGCCGAGTATCTCGAACAGCACTTCTTCCGAAGACGGATCGATGTTGCTCGTCGGCTCGTCCAAGAGCAGCAACTCCGGTTCCCCGCAAAGCGCCCTCGCGATCAGAACCCGCTGCCGTTGGCCGCCGGAAAGTTCCCGGAATCCGGCCTCGTGCAATTCGGCGAGCCGCATCGTCGCGAGAGCTTCGAGAGCCGCCTTCCGATCGGATTTGTCGTACCAAAACCGGCTTCTCCCGCTTTGTAACCGGCCCATCAGAACGACATCGAGAACGGAAACCGGGAAACGGTCGTCAACCTGCAAAAACTGCGGGGTGTAGCCGACTTTTTTCCGCGTTTGCCGGGGCGGCTCGCCGAACAAACGGATTTCCCCGCGATCGGGCTGGAGCAGGCCGAGAATCAATTTGAGCAGGGTCGTCTTGCCGCCGCCGTTGGGCCCGACGACGGAGGCGAATTCCCCTTTCGGGATCGAAAGGGTGACATCTTCCAAAACCGGGAGCCGTTCGTAGGCGAAGAAAACCGATCGGAGTTCGAGAATCGCGGGTTCGGGTGGCATGAGTGGGCGGTAAGATGAGGGGAATATAAAGTCGATTTTTTAAAGTGTAGAGTGTAAATCGCGAAGTGTAAAGTGCGGTCCGACGAGGATGGTAAAGTCGAACACGCCAAACAGTAGCCCGAAGCGTCAGCGCCGGGTTGGTCTCGTATTTCCGCTCCGAAAACCGGGCGCTCACGCTTCCGGCTGTTGCCTCGATTCGTAATTTTTTCTGAAGATCAATAGCAGCATGCCCGTTCAAAGGCCCGGAGTACCGGTCAAAGGGGCTTTCAACAACATCAAACAGATAGAAATCTTATTGACGAAAGCCTTACTCGGCGTCGCCTTGGATTTGTTCGAGCGCGCTGCGCATTCCGGGCAGGGTGATGACGACGACGCTCGGGTCGCTGAGCGGTCCTTCGATATGAACTTCGTTCAGCTGGTCGCCGGCCCCGAGCAACAGGTCGCCCACGATCGGGATGCGGCTGCGGTTTCCTCCCAGTTTCGTCTTCAAGATCATATTGATCGCGTGATTGCCGTCCAGCTTCAAATCGCCGTTCCCTTCCAATGCAAGAGCGCTGCCTTCGAATTTGACCGAGTGCAGGAGCATCTTTTTCCCTTGAATCCGGAAGCGGATGTCGCTCGAACTGAACGCGCTGTCGTCCGGTTCCTGGATGCTGAGACGCTGCAAAAGCTTGATCATCATCGGCGTTTCGTACACGTAGGCGTTTCTCAGGGAAAAGATTCCCTCGCCCGCGAGAGCGTCGGGATTTTTCCCTTCGCCCCAAAGATTGGCCGAAGCCGTCAGGATTCCCGAAATGTTTCTTTGACCCAGGGAACCGTTTTTGTCCGAGAACGATCGCGAGGACTGCCCCATCTCCCGGGCGACTTGAGCGAGATCGGCATTGGCCAAGCCGACTTGCAGGTTGTACGAGGAGTTGCGGGCTTGAATCCGGATCGTACCGCGGCAATACGCGGTCCCGCCGAACAGGGTCGCCGTAATTTGTCGGTCGTTTTGAGGTGTGACCGTCGCCGGTCGGGTCCGGAGGATGTTTTTCGCCGATTCGACGTATGGGTCGAACGGCATCGAAGTGATTTTTGGCGAAGGGGAAGGCAAAACCGGTTGCGGCGGGATTGCGTTCGACGGCGTCGCCGAGGTCGCGTTTTGCAGAGTCGGTTGCGGCGGTGCCGGGAGCGGCGGAGAGGGAATTGCTTGGGAAGCGGGAGCCTGCCCGAGATAGTCCCGGGGATTCGAGAAGGAAGAGACCCGGTTTTCGGCGTCGACGTTTTCCCCCAGGAAAAACTGGTTCCCGTCGAAATAAAACGGCCCGCCGACATTCGTCAGTTGAATATCCTTGAAGAAAACGGAATCCAATTCCAGTTCGCCGGACGCTTTGGTCTGCTCTCCCTGGTTGCGGCCTTCAAGATGAATGCGGCCGAAAATGTTGCGGACCGGAATGCCGATGTCGATCGCGTTTTGGTGCAAGGTCAGCGAAAAATTCCAAATCGAGGAAAGCGGAGCATCGAATTTCGGTTTCGAGATACGGATTCGCCCGTTCAGGTTGATCGGCCCCTCGGGGTTCATATGCTTGACGAGCATTTGAAAATTTTCCGGCAGGGCGCGGAGGAAATCGTTGTCCCTGGGAGGAATCTGGTCGACGACGATCGGCGAGAGGTCCATTTCCCAGGAGCCGTCTTTATTGAAGTTACAATTGACGTTGGAGGTAAACGTCGAATCCTTGTTCCGGCCCCGCATGTTTTTGACGGAAAAGTTGCCGTCGTAAAACCGGACTTTGCCGTGCACGTTTTCGATTTTGAGGGGGAATCGGACGGGACAGATCGTGATCCCGTGTGTTTTTTCCGGCTCGGCGTCAAACATCACGTTGAGCCGGTTGATCGCGGGAAAGTAACGGACCTGGGCGTTGACGTTGACCTTCCCGGTTCCGCGAAGGGAATCGTACAATTCCTTGTAGCCGGGGTTGATCAAGGCCTCCCGGAGCCGTCCTTCCAAGGGGAGATCGCTGACGTAAAAAATTAGGCTCAGGACGAACCCGCCGGGAAAATCGGGCGATGAGTATTTGAGCTCCCCTTTGGCGCTGACTTTGGTCGATTCGTTCGAGCCGCTAAAATCGTGAAACAGCCACTTGACGCCGTCCCATTCGATCGTCCCTTGAATTCCATGAACCGGGTACGGAAATCGATCGTAACAGATCGAACAGTTTTCGACGCCGATCACGAATTTTTTTCCGATCCCTTTGGTCTTGTCCCTGGGGATTGCAAGTGTTATACAGGCGCTCAATTGTCCCTCGGGATGGAGCGAACGGATTACATGCCGTTGTTTTTCGGGAATCGTATTGATGAGTTTGTAATCAATCGGAACTCCGGAGGCCCGAATCACGATTTCTCCGAAGGGGGTCGTCAAAGTTTCTTTGAAACGCCCTTCGATATTGATTCTTCGGATGTCTTTTCGCAACAAGGAATCGGTTTTCGCGGGTTCCCGGGGCGCTGATTCCGTTTTGCGGGAATTTCCCGGGACGCTGCGGTCCAGGTTTCCAATCGATCCCAAGGCACTGAACGGCCTTTCGGAAAACATCGGTCGTTCCTGAAACGGCTCGGGTGTCGCGAAAAGAAAAGAAACCACTCCGTTAGCATCGAGATCCAATTGCCCTGCCAAGCCTTCGACCTGGTAGGGAGAATCGGCATACAAAAAACTCAACTCCGTTCCTTCGGCCCGGGCCTTATGCGGAATCCAACGTCCTTTTTCCCGGATCAGCGTTATTTCCGTATCCGCAAAGAGCGAAAGATTGTGAAACTTTTCAAGGAGTTCGTTCAAGGCGGCGGGGGCAAATCGGGAGAGCCTGCCGATCAGATCTTTGTTGACCAACATGTTCTCCGTTCCAATTTTCAGAATTGCCCCTTCGGTGTTCGTCAAATGGTTTTGGACGTACTCCAAAAAAACATGGGCATCTCCGTTCAGGGCCGAGCATTCGGAAATGTGTATTTTGCCTTGATCGAGATAATACCGAAGCTGTAAATCGGATAACGGTCGTTTCAAAAAATCGACGTGGGCTCTTCCTTCCGTCAAAGTCCCTTCAAAATGCCCGCGAAATCCGAGCGGTTCGGAATCGTCATGGGAAAATTGGAAACTCGCCTGTCCCAGCCCTCGGACGGAACGAATCAGAGCCTCAAGATCGAATTTCGGGGATGAGGGCGACGAATGCCCGGGAGCCGCATTTTCTTTGTCCGGTTTTTTAAAGGCGAGGGCAAAGTCCCACATCCCCTCGCAGCATTGGATTTGTTGCAGCGAACCGGAAATTTCCCAATCGCCGTTTTTCAAATCGATGTTGCCTTCGAATCGAAGTTCGCGACACCAATCGGCGTTGGCGGAACCTTGAATCGACCAGTATTCAAAAACCCTCTGTTCTTTGAGGGCAGGCTGGGATTCCCAAGATTCCTGAAACTGGGAGAACTGAGGAATCTGGGGTTCTTGCGATGTGTCGACGTTTTCCGGCGGGGAAAGGTCGGCGTTTTGCGGCTGCACGATCGACCGTGTCAACAACGCGTCGATACCGCGAAATTCCGCTCCCTCAAGATAGGCGACCCCCTGTTGGACGGAAACGGAAAATCGGTGTTTGTCGATCCGGCTTCTACGAAACAGTCCCCCTTCGCGGATTTTGCCTTCCGCATCCCTCGAAAGATAAAGCTGAGGATGTGTCAGGACTATCGATTGGATTCTAACATCCTTTTGAAGAATTTGCTTCAAGGAAATCGAACACTGAATCGCGACCTCGTCGATCACGAGGACGTTGCGGCGGTTTTGGCCGTCTTTGGGCGGTTCGCTGAAAATCAGGTTGCGAAAAACAACGCCTTGGGATTCGCTCAATTCCGCGTAACTCAGCGTTACATCCAGTTCCGGGAACAGCTCGTTCAATTCGGCGACCGCGCGCAACCGGATTTGGTCGTTCAGCTGCAAATACAGATAAACGGCTAGGATAGCGCCCGCAACGGCACAAATTAAAAACCCCCATTTAATGAGGAATAATGCGGTTTTGAAAAACCTCAAATGTTTGAATGTTCGGAATTGAAACGAAAATCATGTGTCTGAGAATGACTCGGACTTAAACGCGGTATATTAGCAGAAAATCGCGTTGAGGGTCAACATCGATTTTCCTCTCTCGGACGACTGTTTTTGCACATGCCTTGTTCGGTTACGGACGTGTACGACGACGTAACCGCTCGGAGATCGGTTACCTACCTTCGTATCGGTTTCGCCAAAATTCCCAAATTGATGTTGCCGAACAAGTCGACACGCTTCTTTGCCGGAAATTGCTCTTGACTGTTGCCGGAATTATTTCTTATTCTCCCGACCTTCGGATTAGTCGGACGGTCTCATTGCCGTAAAAATAGAGAAAACAAAAGAAATGGGCGGTTTTTTTTACAAAACGAGAGAGGGATATTGTACACGCAGAACAGCGTTGTTGTGTTGTGCGCTCGTCTTGTCCGTTTTTCTCCTGCCACTTTGGGGGCAAGTGCTCGTTTTCGATCCGAACCAGGCTGCGGAGAGTGAGCAGCCGACAAGCCGGATCATTAACCCCGTCCTGTCTCCCGCCCCTCCTGCTTCCCTTGTTTCGCCCACTTCGACCGCTTTATCCGGCCTTCAGGATCCGACCGAAACGCTCCCGCAATCGCAAGGCCGTGTCGTTTTCGCGATTCCAAGTCAAAACAATTCGCAGCTGATCCCCCAAAGCCAAGCCTCGCCGATCCGGCTCGTTCAGGCGGCGACGCCGTTTCAAGGGAATACGACGCCTGCTTACGCTCCCGGGCAGGGAGCCGTAACACCGGCGACGACTCCGGGCTTTCCGGCTTCGGGCAACCCGGCTTGGGACCCTTATTCGACGCCCGGTTCGGGACCGTTGTTCGGCTCCAACAGTTTCGGCAATTTACCGGACGGCTCGAAAGTGATGCGCCGGTTTATCGAAAAGGTGTCGCTCGATTACACGTTTATTCCTCGGGGAAGCGAAGACAAAGGGTTCGGCGTCAACGAACTCGCCTATCAAACCGAATTTACTTTTCCGTGCCGGTTTTTGCCGAACAGCGAACCGATCTACCTCGTTCCCGGATTGACGCTCGATTGGTGGGACGGTCCGGTCGGCGACCCGTACGGCTACAACATGTCTCCCAGCGGGTTCGCGGGATACCTTGAAGTCGGAACGGCCCCTCGTTATACGGAAAATTTCGCCTTTGAAGTTTGGCTTCGCGGGGGCGCGTATTCCGATTTCAACCGGCTCGACTCGAAAGCGTTTCGGTTGGAAGGGCGGGGAGCCGTCCTGATCGGATTGACGAAAGATATGGAAGGGGTTCTCGGGATCGTTTATCTCAATCGCAGCCGCATCAAAATTCTCCCGCAAATCGGGGTGATTTGGAAACCGAACAGTACGGTGACCTGGCGGCTGGTCTTTCCCGATCCGAAACTTTCCAAACGAATCGCGACGGTCGGGACGATGCAATGGGACGTTTACCTTCGCGGGGAATACGGCGGAGGCTGTTGGGCGATTACCGACAATTATCTCAACGAAACGATTTTGACCGATTACAACGATGTCCGGATCGGCATCGGGGCGGAATTCAGCAACAACGCTTGGATCAACGGATTTTTCGAGCTCGGCTGCACCTTCGCCCGAGAAATTTATTCCAACGGCAACGCCTGGTTCGAGCCGGATTCGACGGTATACCTCAAGGGAGGGTTTCATTTTTAAGGGCAATCGAATCGGCAACAGGTTTAATTGAACCGTTCTCCGTTCCTTGTTCTCTGCTTCCTCATGAACCAACGCCTGATTCTTATTGCGTCGTTTCTCTTTTTGGGAGCGCCTTTCGCGGCGGCGCAGCCGGGCGGCGGCGATCCGTTCGGGCCGATCGACGATTCGGGGCAAGGGGCCGTCCTCGGTTCGCAGATCGTCCTCGATGCCCAGGGCAACATGATTTCCGTCCCTCCGGGCGGCGGCACGAGCGTCCCCGCGACGAGCGGGTTTCCGGCCGCGGGGATGGGCAACGCTTCTCCGCAACCTTTGCAGGCCCTGCAAACGCAAACGGCTTACCCGGGCGCGGCCGCGTCCAATCCTCCGATGGGGGGCAAAACGAACTGGCGGGGACCATTCGCGTATCACGTCGCTTCGGAGAGCGGGGAGACGCCGATCACGACCTCGCCGGATCAGGACTTTCAAACGAATCTCAATCCTTCCGAGACGGTCCGCAGCGGCGCGTTCCAAAAAATCAATGCCGCGATTCTTTGGGCTCCGAGCGGCGGCGATGATTCGCTCGGGATCACGGAACTCGACCTCAGCGCGTTGTTCGGGTTCGCAGCCTTCCGAAAAGAATCACCGCTTTTGGTTTCGCCAGGGTTCTCCGTCTGGTTTCTCGACGGTCAATTCGAGAACGCAAAAGATTCTCATACGCTTTATTCGGCGACATGCGAGGTCCGTTGGCTCAAACCGTTCACCCCGCAATATATTTTGGACCTTGGGGCGACTCCCGGAATACACAGCGATTTCAAAACAGGTTCGAGCAAATCGTTCCGGATTCCGGCTCATGCCGGATTGATCTGGAATTTCAACCCGCGAACGAAAATCTTCCTCGGGTGTGCCTATCTCGACCGCGACGATTACCCTTGGATGCCCTACGGCGGGCTGATTTGGACCCCGGAAGAATCGGAGATGATTTTCGAATTGGTTTTTCCGAAGCCGAAAATCTCCAAACGCATTCGCTGGTGGGGCGCGCCGATTAGCGAGGACGTGTCCGATTGGCTTTATTTCGCCGGAGAATTCGCCGGCGGCCGTTGGGCAATCGAGCCGGACACCGACGCGGACGTCGAAATGCTCGAATACCGGGACATTCGAATCATGCTCGGCTGGGAACGTAAATCGGTCAAGGGGCTGAATTTGGCGTTCGAGGTCGGCGGACTGCTCGATCGGCACATCAGTCTCGGTTCCGACGAAAACGGCCGTTCGCTTGGGGAAAACGTCTTCCTGCGATTGAAAGCGTCTTATTAGAGCATTTCATGTTTTATTGAGTATAACCCATACGCAAAGTTTGCGCGTACCCGTTTCAACTCTTGTTTTTCAATTCGCATTTCACTATAATGTTTGAGGTTTTATTGACAAGGCAATAGAATTCGCCCCGTTGTCCGTCCCGCGATTTGGCATGGTCCGCGGTATTGTGAAACGCGTTACATTTCGTACAAAATACCGCACCGTTTGATTTTTATCGCAAACACCACAACTGATCTTCAGAAAAATTCGAATCGGGCAACAGCCGGACTCGCTCTCCTTTGTTCGTTTTTCTTGATAAGGCCGTTCTCCTATGGCAAAAAAAGTCATTCTCGATGTTGATCCCGGTTTTGTCGACGCGATGGTTCTTTGTATGGCCCTGTTCGACCCGGAGGTCGAGGTGGTCGCCTTAACCTCGGTCGGCGGGAACGTCGCGCC
The DNA here is from genome assembly GCA_031556455.1 of Thermoguttaceae bacterium. Taxonomy (GTDB): domain Bacteria; phylum Planctomycetota; class Planctomycetia; order Pirellulales; family Thermoguttaceae; genus JAVBSX01. The sequence continues at coordinate 1,613 of JAVBSX010000282.1, read as the reverse complement.
GAATATCGCGGCAAAAAATCTGCAGGCAATCGTCGAATTCCTGGACCCGCCCCGGCTGCCGCGGATCGGTTTCGGCGCGGAACCGGAAAACAGTCTCCCGGTCGATGCCCGGCATGTGCACGGGATCGACGGCCTGTGCGGGACTGCCCTGCCGGTCGCCGAACTGCGTTCCCAGCACCCGGCCGAAAAGGTGATTTGCGACGCCGTTCGAAGCGATCCGGAAAAGGTGATCCTCATTTGTCTCGGGCCGCTCACGAATGTCGCGAGGGCATTTCAACGGGACCCGCAATTGCCGCAATTGCTGAATCACCTGATCATTCAAGGCGGAACGGTCGAAGGGCCGGGCAACATTACTCCGGCCGCGGAATTCAACATGTTTTGCGACCCGAAAGCGGCGAAAACGGTCCTCAATGCCCGCTGCACGAAGACGCTCGTGCCGCTGGACGCGACGAACCGGATCATGTTGACGCTCGGGCATCTCGATTTGCTGCCGCCGGAAGAAACGAAACTCGGCTCGTTGCTCCGGAGTATTATGATTCCCGGATTTCGCGCTTATCGGCAATGCTACGGATTGGAAGGGATTCACATTCATGATTTTTTGGCCTACGTCGTCGCAACGCAATCGAGCTGGTGCACGAGCCGGGAAATGGCCGGAGATGTCGAAACGGAAGGGAACCTGTGTCGCGGAGCGACCGTCTTCGACCGGAGGCGGTATCCGAGTTGGCACAATAATATGGATGTCGTCCAGATGATCGAGCAAGACGTCGTTTTGGATTACATCATTTCCGGATTGAATCGGGCGGCGCAGCAGGTCGGGTAGTTTAAAGATAAACAGGTCCCAAAAGAGCACGCCGCCGCACAAGAAACCGAAAACGGCGAACCGCAAGGAGCGTGCGGTTCGCCGTTCGTTTCGTCGTCGTCGATTTCCGGCGAAAATCATGCGCTTTTCGTAACCGGGCCGGGCAGGGAGAGAATTTCCTGCTGCCCTTCGACGACGGCTTCGTTGACGGTATAGACTGCCCCGCCGGGGAGATCGGGCAGTTCGTACAGGATATCGAGCATCACGCTTTCGATAATCGATCGCAGGCCGCGGGCGCCTGTTTTTTTCTCCATTGCTTTTCGGGCGATCGCACTCAGGGCGTCGGGAGTAAATTCGATTTCGGCCTCTTCCATATTGAAGAGCCGCTGGTATTGCCGGACCAGAGCGTTTCGCGGTTCCTGGAGCACGCGGATCAAGGCCGATTCGTCCAACTGCTCCAACGAGGTGAGGACCGGGAGCCGACCGATCAGCTCGGGAATCAGCCCGAAGTGCAGGATGTCTTCGGAATTGACCTGCAGGAGCAGATTGCTGTCCCGCCGTTCCCGATCGATCGCAATCGTCTGACCGAAACCGATCGACTTTTTGCCGAGCCGCTGGGAGACGAGGTCCTCGATTCCGACGAACGTACCCCCGCAAATGAAAAGGATGTTGGTCGTATCGATTTGAATGTACTGCTGTTCCGGGTGCTTTCGTCCCCCTTGCGGCGGGACGTTGGCGACCGTTCCTTCGAGCATTTTCAGCAGGGCCTGCTGTACTCCCTCCCCGGAAACGTCGCGGGTGATCGAGACGTTTT
>JAVBSX010000329.1:0-3520 GCA_031556455.1 Thermoguttaceae bacterium | reverse complement strand
CGCGAGCGCCGTCCGCTGGTTTCCGGACCGTCGGGGGCTCGCCTCCGGTCTGGTGGTCGGGGCCCTCGGCTTCGGCCCGTTCCTGATCGCCCCGTTCTGCGAAAACATGCTCAACACCTACCATTTCAATATCACGGTCGTTTTGCAAATTTTGGGAGGCATTTCATTCCTCGCGATCGGAGCGGCCTCGTTTATCACTTCGCCCCCGGACGATCTCGCGGCGACGCTCGCAAAACCGTCTCCGGACGCCGCCCCCGCAAATGCCCAGCGAAAACAAGAGGCGGCCGCGCCGCCGGTCGCGAAACCGGTCGATCTCAATTGGGCTCGCATGATCGCGACGTCCGATTTCTGGGCACTCTTCTGCCTCTACATTCTCGGGGCGATGCCCGGTTTGATGCTCATCAGCCAGGCAAGGGGAATTTTCGAATCGCTCGGGGGATTCAACTCGGCGACGGCCGCGTCGCTGGTCGGGCTGCTCGCGGCCGCGAATGCAGGCGGCCGGATCCTTTGGGGGACGATCAGCGATTACCTTGGTCGGCTCAATACGCTGATCGTGATGTTCGCCTGCTCGGCGATCGCGATGTTCCTTCTGCCCGCGGCAACCCAGCCTGTCTTTTTGGTCGCCGTTATTCTGGTGATCGGAACGACTTACGGAGGATATCTGGGGCTTTTCCCGTCGTTTTGCGCGGACGCGTTCGGCCTCAAGAATATGTCGCTCAATTATGCGGTCTTGTTTATCGCCTTTTCCGTCGCGGCGATTGCCGGGCCTCAGATTTACGGACAATTGCACAATCAGTCGCACGCCTTTTTCCTCGCGGCCTCGCTCGCCCTGCTCGGCGGCCTCGGAGCCTTGGCCTACCGGTTGAAAAAGAAGAACTGACCGTTCGGGTTAGGCCGTATTCAACATAAGAAGGCACGAGAAACGGCCAAGAGACAAGCACAAAACAGAGCCGCGTGCTATGCACGCGGAGTACACGGTCGACGCCGCGACTCCGCGTACTCGGCTCTCGTTGTTTTCGTCCGGAAAAGTTTCCCGCAGATCAGTAATCGTAGTCCTTCTCGAAAGAATGCGTTCCGCTCGGCGAAGGGGCGACGACGAAATCGTAGGTCTTCCAACCGCTGAAAGAACCGCGATTGTTTTCCTCATCGGCCAGTTGCTGACAACGCACACACATTCCCGCAAAAGGCAGCACCTTCAATCGGGCGATCGGAATCGGGGCTTGGCACGCTTCGCAAATACCGTAGGTTCCTTCTTCGAACCGCTTGATTGCACGCTCGATCTGCACGAACTCCCGCGTTCCGACCTCGACCAGCTGGTATTCCAACTCATTTTCGGCCGAATCAAGGGCGGCATCGACCAAATCGCCGACCTGAGGGTTGTTCTCCTCGAACGTCAATTCGTCTTCTTCCTCACTTAAATCACGACGCAGTATATTCCTTCGTTCGATCAGTTCCTCCCGCAATTTCAAGAGGGACTTGGCTCGGGTTTTATCCCGCGAAGGGGTTTTATCCTGAACGGTCGTTTTATATCGAACAGGCATGGTTTCCTCCTTTTTTCATCAATTTGACGGCTGTGTGGAACCAAACGGGATGGGTCCGCGACCCATTGCGAATCCGGTCGAAAATCCAACGGCTAAATATGATATTTGATGATGCAATGTATAATATAGTTTGCTTTTATTCGGGAATTATCAAAATTGATGACTTTAGGACACTTTTTCAGTACGTTTCGGCAGAGTTTTGACTTCTCAAACCGTTCAAACATTATTATCATTAGGGTCGAACTTGGGAGACTCCCAAGCCCTCTTAAACGAGGCTTGGGAGCGACTTTCCCGAATTCGGGGAATACAAATCATTCGTCTAAGTTCATTCTACGAAACAAAGCCGGTGGGAGGCCCAAAAAATCAGCCGAATTATTGGAATGCCGCCGGTCTTGTTCGAACGCAACTCCTTCCAAATCAATTGCTTACGGAAATTCAAGAGGTTGAAAAATTTTTAGGCCGCGTCCGGACAATTCGTTGGGGACCTCGAACAATCGACATTGACATCATTTTTTTCGGTGATTTTGCGATCGACACAGAATCGCTCGTTATTCCGCATCCCCGGATGCAAGAAAGGCTGTTCGTCCTCGAACCGACCGCCGAAATCGCCCCCGATTGGCGACATCCCGTTCTGGGAAAAACGGTCGCCGAACTGTTGGCGACCGCGAAAAATCAACCCCACATTTAGCCGGTACCCCGCGTCTTTTCAATTTTCAAAAAAAATCACCCTGTCGATAACGCACGAAATTCAATATGCAAATTATTTCCGCCCCTTCGATAATCCGTCAAATCGTCTGCGAACAAAAAGCGTCCGGTCGCCGCATCGGCTTCGTCCCGACGATGGGTGCCCTGCACGAAGGGCATTTGAGCCTGGTTCGGGCGGCCCGGGAACGGTCGGATTGCGTCGTCGTCAGCATTTTCGTCAATCCGACGCAATTCGGTCCGAACGAGGATTTTGAAAAATACCCCCGAACGCTGGAGCAAGACGCCGAGCTGCTCCGCTCGGCCGGGGCGGACCTCGTATTCGTTCCGACCAACGAAACCATGTATCCGGCTGGGTCGGAAACGTTCGTCGAGGTTGGGTCGGTCGCCGAACCGTTCGAGGGTGAGGTTCGGCCCGGGCATTTTCGCGGCGTCGCGACGGTCGTGCTTAAATTGTTCAACATCGTCGGGGCCGACACGGCCTTTTTCGGACAGAAGGACTGCCAACAGGTCGGCGTTCTTCGCAAGATGATCGAAGACCTGAACGTCCCGATCGAATTGGTCGTATGCCCGACGGTCCGGGAGCCGGACGGGCTTGCGATGAGCAGCCGCAACCGCTACCTTTCGGCGGAAGAGCGGGCCGAGGCGTCGGTGCTGTTCCAAAGTTTGCAAAAAGCGGAGCAAATGATCGTCCGCGAGAAGATTCGCGACACGGCCGCGATTCTCGAAGCGATGCGGCAAATCATTCTTTCGGCGAAATCGGCCCGGATCGACTACATCGCTTTGGTCGACCCGCGAACGTTCCGGGAGCAGGACGTTCTTGAAGACGGCGAACCGGTCCTCGCCCTGCTCGCCGTCCGGATCGGCTCGACGCGGCTCATCGACAACCATTGGATCGAAAACGTGACGCGCTAACCCCATCGAGCCGGCTGCGTCAGCTGCCGGTTGGTTTCTGTCTTCAATGTTGCCGAGAGCATTGAAGACGGACGCCAACCGGGACCTCACGGTCCCGGCTCGATAAGGAATAATATTCGCTAAACCGGCGAGCGTCGCCAAAAGGCCGGAATCAACAGGGCGAAGATCGCGAAAATCTCCAATCGGCCCAAGAGCATAACGATACAGAGCACGTATTTGCTCACTTCGGAATAGACGCCGAAATTGTGTCTCGCCCCGACGATCCCGAAACCGGGGCCCGTGTTACTCAGCGTGGTCGCGACGCTGCTCGCGACGTCGATCGCCTTGTTCTCCGGATCGAAACCGCCGGCGACCCATTTGCT
>JAVBSX010000151.1:0-14623 GCA_031556455.1 Thermoguttaceae bacterium | reverse complement strand
GGAGCGTCCGTTTTCGCTTTTTCCCTCGTTAATGAAGATGCCTTCTTTCGCCAATTCTTCCCGGAATTCCTCGGAGACGGTATTATCGACCGGCTTTTTCGGAAGGACCAACGTGTACCCGCCGTACAATGCGAGTGTAACGACGGCGATAGCAAAAACTTGTTTCAACGACTTCACAACTGTCCTCCTTGACAGATCAAACGTAATTTTTCAAAAATGACCGTCGAGCGAAAAACGAAAATTCTTTCGAAATAAAATTTTCTGACAATGTTATTTTTAAAATACAACTTGGAAAGAATAATGTTTTAGCCCAAACCGTACCAGAGCAAAATCAGAAAAAATTTTCGAACAGAAGAAAAAAATCGAGAGTTCTGCTAAAATGGGCGGTTTCGCAAAAGAAAAAACATTACTAATCATTGCAACAATATCGAATCGGGCAGCAGCCGAGAGCGTGAGCGACCGGTTGTCGAACGCGGAAATCGCGATTGATTTTTTGCGTAAAGACCTGTAACCCTTGACAATGCCGCACGATTTCGCAATTTGAAAAGACGACGCGTCAAGATTTGTCGGCGTCAAGAGGGTCGGCATTCGACCGTTGGGCGGCGATTTTCGTCGCGACGGAACAGCAGCCTTTGCGCGGGCCAATGGATTACATGTCCGGAAACAATTCGTTTTTTTATAAAGACAAGTTTTCCCCATTTCACGAAAAATGATTTTTATGAAAATCTCGCCAAACAACGAAGAAAAATATTCCGGATGTTCCTTGGAATCAGGGACCGAAAAATTTTTTCCGGAAAAAAAATCCCGTCGGCTCAAGGATTGTTTGACAAGACATTTTCCGCCGATACAATGACCGACTGTTGGATATCGAACACACTTTGATTCAGCAAATTCCGTTGTTCGACGCCAACCAAAGATTACTCGCTTACGACAGAAACATTTTAGATCAGTTGAAGTAAATGCACTCCGTTGGCCGTCAGCCAACTCGCATTTCCGTCTTGGTCGATCGTAAAAACACCCGCATTTTTTGTTGGATTGAGAGTATCCCACACAAAATGATCGCCCCCCCAAGGCAGTGTTCGCGAGATTTATCATGAGCGCGGAGTACCGGCTAAATTAACCGGTCGCGGTATACATTATTCTTATTTAATCATACGTAACTCGTTAAGGATTTCATAGGAAAGCAAATCCTGTTTAAATTCTTCTTTGACATGGAAAAAGTCCTCACTACCGCGCTTCGCACAAAAAACGAGACAAAAGGCTTTCGGAGCGACACGACGAAAAGCCCGAAGCAGCAAGTCTCAATTCCTTCGCGATCGCGAGCTTCTCATTCCAAGGCCAAGATCGATTTTTTCCGGTTTCCTTCTCTTTTTCCTGAAAGCGAGCTTCTTGAGGCCGGGTTAAACTTAACTCAGACACAAGGGAATGATTCGGGTTGCTCTCCTGCATCATACGCTCATCGACGAATCGAATCGGCCCATTCGCAACCTTTTCCGCTTCCGGAAACGGACGAGGTTTTGGGAAAATCATCATTGCCTTCCAACGAACCATTGGATTGCGGCAAAAAGACCAGCCTCAAACGGCCGCAAAAGGAAGACTCGGCGGTTGCGACAGCCGTTCGCGAAACATTGAAAAACGACACGATTCTTTCCGTCAGTTCTCCGCTTGCCCTGCCGACGAAAAGCAAGGGCGTTTCCGAAATCAGCCGGAATGTGCCGGCGGTCAACGCGACGGGCAGCCGCCGCTTCGCCTCGCTCGGGACGTTTGTCGAAGGGATGTCGAACCGGCTCGCGAAAACGACCGCCGATATCGCCGTTTTGCACCCGGGAAAAATGAACCCGATTTACATACACGGCGGGACGAGCGTCGGCAAAACCCATTTGCTGGAGGGGATTTGGTCGGAAACGAAAAAACGGAAAGACCGAAAGCCGCCGCTTTTTATGACCGCGGAGCAGTTTACGACCGCGTTTATTGAAAGTCTCCGACAAGGAACACCCGGTTTTCGCAACAAATTCCGCGGCATTTCGGCGTTGCTGATCGACGATATTCAATTTTTTCTCGGCAAGACATCGACGCAAACAGAACTGTTGCGGACGATCGACACGTTGAAAAACCAAGGCGTTCAACTGGTTTTTTCCGGCGACCGGCCGCTCAAGGAACTTCGTGGGCTGCGGACGGAGCTGTTATCCCGATTGGAAGCGGGCATGGTTTGCGGGATCGAACCGGCGGAACGGGACACGCTCCTCCGGATTTTCGAGCAAATGGTCAAGCAGCGGAATTTGCCGCTCTCTCCGGAAGTTTGCCGATTCGTCGCTTCGCGGTTGAATGCTCATGCCCGACAGCTTTCCGGAGCCCTCAACCGGCTGCATGCCGCGTCTTTGGCCGAGGAAAAGCCGATCACGGTTCAAGCGGCGGAAAAAATTCTCGATGATTTGATCCGCAACAACCGCAAATCGGTCCGGCTCACGGACATCGACCAGATCGTTTGCGAGACGTTCGGGCTCGGACAACAATCCTTGCAATCGAAATCCCGTTCGGAACAGGTCGCCCACCCCCGGATGCTCGCGATGTGGTTGGCCCGAAAGTATACCCGTTCCGCTCTTTCGGAAATCGGCAAGTATTTCGGCAACCGGGCGCACAGCACGGTCGTTTCCGCGCAGAAAAAGGTCGATCACTGGCTCGACGAAGATTTCGAGTTGCCCTGCCTTGACCAGAACTGCCCGGTTTCCGATGTGATCCAAAAACTCGAACGGGTTTTACAAGCCGGGTGATTGACGGACCGAATCACACACCAACCGCCAACAAATTTCAACCTTTGATTTGAAAGGCTTCAGGCCTCAGACTTCAGGCTTCAGGTCGTATATTCAAGTTTTTTCTTGAAACGAGCCGAAATCGAGAACACCCGTTTTTTGGCTATTGTCCTGTATTTGCATTGCATTCCTGAAGCCTGAAGCCTGAAGCCTGAAGCCTGATCCCGTGCCGAAACGAACCGCCAAAAAACCGCAAGACCACCCACTTGAAAAGGCGCTGATCGAGCATCTTCCGCCGCATTCCCTTGAAGCGGAAAAGGGGGTCGTCGGGGCGATCCTGATCGATCCGATGATTTGCGACGAGGTCGCGACCATCGTTCGGGCGGACGATTTCTATTCCGAGGCGAACAAACGGCTCTTCCGGCACCTGATCGAGATGCACAACGCCGGGAGCGGCATCGACCTGACGCTGCTGTTGGAGCGGCTCGAAAGTTCCGGCGATCTCCTCGAAATCGGCTCCGAAGCGTATCTCGCCGAGATTATGGACCAGGTTCAGGTCGCCGCCCACGCCCCGCATTACGCGGAGATCGTCCGGGACAAGGCGATCTTGCGCGACCTGATACACACCAGCGCGGAAATTTTGCGCAGCGCTTACGAGCCGACGGTTTCGCCGCGGGAAATCGTCAACCAGTCGGAAGAAAAGATTTTCGCGCTCTCGGATTCGAGGAACTCCAACCAGATATCCCGCATACACGACGTTTTGTTGGAAACCTTCAGCATTCTCGACGCGAGAATGGAGGGAACGACCGACGGGGTCGCGAGCGGGTTTACCGATTTCGATGCAATGACCGGTGGGTTGCATCCGAGCGAACTCGTGATTCTTGCCGCGCGGCCGAGCATGGGCAAAACCGCTCTCGCGACGAACATCGCCGATCATTCCGCCGTCGTCCAAAAAGTGCCGACGTTGATCGTTTCCCTGGAAATGGCCCGGGTCGAATTGGCCCAACGTATGCTCTGTTCCCGGGGAAAAATCGATTCGCATAAACTCCGGGGCAACTTTCTTTCCTCTTCCGAACGGCAATTGCTGATCAAGGCCTCGAACGAATTGAGCGTCGCCCCGCTTTTTATCGACGATTCCCCGAGCCGGACGGTTACGGAAATCGGGGCGGTCGCCCGACGGATCAAGCGGCAGGAAAACGGGCTCGGGCTGATCGTGATCGACTATCTCGGCCTGATTCAACCGGATAACGCGTCCGATCCGCGACAGGAACAGGTCGCGAAAATCGCCCGCCGGCTCAAGGGGTTGGCCCGGGAACTTCAGGTTCCGGTCCTTTGTCTCGCCCAGTTGAACCGGCAGGCGGAAGCAACCAAGGACAACCGGCCGCGTTTGAGTCATTTGCGGGAATCAGGGGCGATCGAGCAGGACGCCGACGTCGTGATGTTCGTGCACCGGGAAGAGTATTACCACTCGAAAGAACAGGCGGAGGATATGGGCGTCGTCGGACAGGCGGATTTGATCGTCGCGAAGCAACGAAACGGCCCGGTCGGCGACATCAAGCTTGCCTGGTTGGGACAGTATACGCTTTTTGCCAATCTTGCCGATCCGATACAAACGGAATATGACGAGTTCTCACAATACCAAGGGGGAGACGAGTTTTGAAACGAATTCGACTGTCGCCCAGCAATCCTCGTAATGTTTCTGTCATTTCGACTGAAGCGCAGCGCAAGGATAAATCTCACCCTCGCGAGTGGGAAGGAATTACCGACTCTTTCGGCGAGGGTGAGATTTCTCGCTTCGCTCGAAATAACACGCGAGTCGTCGTTGACCCATAAAAACTTGGCCTCGCCTTCTTCCGAACTCTTTACAGAAAGGGGTTTCTTTTTTATACTTGATCCCAATCGTAACGGAATACACGAACGGGAACTGGGGCTTTGACTTCCGGGTTTCGTTAGCATCTAAGATGCCCCTGGGCATCGTACTCAAAAATGCGTATTATTACATTTTGTCTGTTGGGATTGACGATTCTTTGCGCGGCCGGTTCGGCTCCGGGGCAAAACGCTTCGCGAAAAACGGAAACTCCCAAAACCGCTGAAAAACCGGCGGTCAAAGAACCGGCCGCCCCGAAAAGCGACAAGCCGGCCGAACCCGTTGTCGAGGCCCCCGCCGGGCCGTTTGAATTGACGGACCGCCGGGCCGTCGGCTCGACCGACATGATCGAGGTTTTGCTCGAAGCCGTCGGCGATACCAAGCAGATCACGCCGGAACAAAAGCAGGTTTCCGAAAAAATGAAGGTCGTCGCCGGCTTCCGATACGAGGAACGTGTCGTCGATTTTCAGCTCGGGGAAAAACCCACTCTCAAAAGTTTGCGCGAATACTCCCTCGCGAAAGCGAGAATGAATATCGGCGATGTCAGCAAAACGCCGGAACTCGACCAAAACCACAAATTGATCGTTTGCGAAATCGACGGCGATGGGACGACGCTGTTTTCCCCGAAGGGACCGTTGAAAAGCGAGCAGCTCCTCCTGCTCGAAGGGATGCACGGAAACACCCTGAGTCTCGATCTTTTGCTGCCGAACAAGCCGGTCCGAATCGGCGACACTTGGAAAATTCCGGATCATGCCCTAAAATCGTTCCTGATCGTCGATGCCGTGGCCGAGCAGACCTTGGAAGCGACGTTGACGAGCGTCGCCGACGATTTGGCGATGGTCGAAATCGTCGGTGATTCTCAAGGGGCCTACCTCGGAGCTTATACGGAAATTTCCGTGCAGGCGAAGTACCAGTTCGATTTCCGGACCGGGCGAATCAATTGGCTCGGCATGTTGATCGAAGAGAACCGGGCGATCGGGCATGTCGGGCCGGGGCTCGATCTCAAGGCGCGGTTGCAGGTCAAGATTTCGCCGCTCCCCGCCCCGCAAAACCTGAACGACGAGTTGCTCGACGGGCTCGACCTGGAGCCGGTGCCGACGACGATTTCGCTCCGGTACGACGGGGGGGCCGGCCCTTGGCGGTTCGAGCATCCCCGCAGTTGGTATATCTTTCAAGACGAGAAAAACACGACGCTTTTGCGAATGCTCGGCGGGGGGGAATTGGTCGCCCAATGCAACATTGTCACGATGCCGTCGGTCGACGCCAAATCGCTCACGAGTTTGCAGCGTTTCAGCGACGATCTCAAGCAAGGCTTGGGCAAAAGTTTCGGAACGCTGGTGTTGCAGGAAGAGTCGGTCAACGCCGCCGGTTATACGGAATACCGCGTCGTTCTCGACGGCAAGGTCAAGGAAATGCCGTTCCGCTGGGTTTATTACCTGCTGACCGACAAATTGGGCAACCAATGCGTTGTCGTTTTCGTGATACATGCCGAAAAACTGGAGCTTTTCGAAGACAGCGACGAACGGATTCTCGATTCGTTTCGGATGACCAACGAAACCGCCTTGCCGAAATTGTGATTTAAGGCTGTAGGCTATAGACCGTAGACTGTAGGGAACGGTTTGAAAACGAGCCTTGTTGCCTACGCTAAAGTTGTGAAAATAGCTTTCGCCAAAAAACGCGACGTCATTTCGACTGGAGCAACGCGTAAGGAGAAATCTCACCCTCGCGAAGAAGGCTGAAATCCGAGTCTTTGGGCGAGGGTGAGATTTCTCGCTTCGCTCGAAATGACACGGTATTTTATTCGACGACTTTGTACTACAGCCTACAGCCTAAAAAACGCTTGACATTCAATTCGCAGTTTGCCTCTGATTGATTGAAAACAAAATCCTTTTTTTGCAATCACAACATTGAAGTTTCTGTTTTCCGGTTTCGATTGGCTTGCCAAAAGCTTTTTGGTGCTGCTCGCCCGTTTTTTGAGTGGGGCGACGGTTCGCTGGATCGACTCCCAACCGGATACTTGTCAACGGGTTTATTTTGCCAATCACACGAGTCATTTGGATGCGATCGTGATCTGGGCCGCCTTGCCCCCTTTCGTCCGGGAACGCACCCGCGTGATCGCCGCCAAGGATTATTGGGATGCCGGACCGATTCGCCGCTATATTTCGAGGCGGCTTTTCAATGCGTTGCTGATCGACCGGGAAAACATCAGCATCAAAAACACCCCGGTCAAAATGATGATCGACGAAATGAAAGACTTTTATTCGATTGTCATGTTCCCGGAAGGGGGCCGCTCGAACGGCGAAACGACCGGCGAATTCAAAAGCGGGCTCTATTATCTGTGTAAGCGAAGGCCTGATTTGGAATTGATTCCCGTGTACCTCGACAATATGAACCGGATTTTGCCTCGCGGCAAAACCTTGCCCGTCCCGATGCTTTCCCGCGTCGTTTTCGGGCCGCCCCTTTGGTTGGAAGACGGCGAAGGGAAAAACGCATTCCTCGCCCGAGCGAGGTCCGCCGTCCTCAACCTCAAAGAGAAATGAATAACGCAACGAGCCGGGACCTGTGGTCCCGACTGCACCGCGCATGAGAAAGATAACAACCTGAATTGAAACAGTCGGGGGCACAGCCCCCGGCTCGTGTTTTTTGAAAGATTCCGAACATGAAAGCAACCTACAAATCCGCGGGCGTCGACCTTGAGGTTTACGCCGAGTCAATGTCCCGGCTCCCGAAACTGATGTCCCGGACGTTTTCCCCGCAAGTGCTCCGGCTCGACGGCGGGTTCGCCGGTTTATTCCAACTCAACGGCGATTCCCAAAAGTATGAGGATCCCGTCCTCATCAGTTGCACAGACGGGGTTGGAACCAAAATCAAGGTCGCCTGTGCAATGAACCGGCACGAGACGATCGGAATCGATCTCGTCGCGATGAGCGTCAACGACGCGATTTGCTGCGGGGCGAAGCCGCTGTTCTTTCTCGATTACGTCGCGATGCCGAAAGACGACCCGGATTTGCTCGAAAAGCTCGTCGCCGGCATTTCCGAAGGCTGCGTTCAAGCCGGTTGTGCTTTACTCGGCGGGGAAACGGCGATCATGTCCGATTTGTACCAGCCGGGCGAATACGATCTCGCCGGATTTTGCGTCGGTGTCGCCGAAAAATCCCGGCTGATCGACGGGAAATCGATTCGGGCCGGGGACGTGCTGATCGGCGTCGGGTCCAGCGGGCTGCATTCGAACGGTTATTCGCTGGTTCGCAAAGTCGTTTTCGAAATCGGCGGCCTTTCCGCCGACCAGGCAGTTCCCGAACTGGGTCGGACGGTCGGCGAAGAATTGTTGGAGCCGACCCGGATTTACGTTTCGACGGTTCTCGGACTGTTGGAAAAATTTCAACCGGGGACGGACATTCGCGGCATCGCCCACATCACCGGCGGGGGGTTGGAGGAAAATCTCGCTCGAATTATGCCGCAAGGGCTGAAAGCGGATATTCGACCGAATTCGTGGTCGGCTCCTCCGGTTTTCGGTTGGCTCCAAAAACTCGGCTCGCTCGACGCTGAAGAAATGGCCCGCGTTTTCAATATGGGCATCGGCCTGGTCCTGATCGTTCCGCCCGAACTCGCCGCGAAAGTTCGCGAACAGATCGGTTTCGAAACCTGGGAAATCGGGACGATCGTTTAATCGGAGCGCGAGCATGCGCTTTCGACGGTCTTGACGAAAATCACGCCGCGTTCGGTTTGGTTCCAGCCGAGATGCTGGATCAGTTGCAAGAGCGGCTGTTCGCTTTCCGGGGCAACCGTTTGTTGGGCCAACTCGCTCGCGGAAGAATCGTCGCTCACCAGAGCGAGGGCTTCGATCAGGTTGACGTGATATTCGCTGATTAACCGGCGAACGGTTTCCCCGACGAGAAAGGTCGCGATTCCTTTGCGGTGATAATCGGGGTGCACCCAAACATTGAGGAGCGCGGCCGTCGGCGGGACCATCACCCCGAACGCGAACGCGTCCATCGGCCGGGACATCCGGACCAGGACCTTCCCGATCGTGGTTTCCCGCGGCTCCAAATACGCCGTCGCCTCGAACCAGTCGAAATGCGTCGTCGTACACGATTGAAACCAACTTTTCGACGGCAGGACGTTGGAGTATTCGACCACCAGTTTTCTTTTCCAGACGACGCTTTTCGGGGTAAAAGGGACCCGGTAATTTCGCAAATCCTGTCGAAAGCGAAGCGTTTTGCACAAGGTTTCGTACCCGGATTCGATATAGGCATTGATGATCGGCTCATCCGATTCATATACCCCGAGCGGCTCGCTCCCGCCGTACAAGCCGGAATAAAACGGGACGCTGGATCGGGTCGCCCCGCCGTAAATCAGTTTCGCCCCGCGGCCGATGAGATACTCTTCGGAGCGTTGCAGCAGCAGCCGGGCTAAACCTTGCGGGTCGGGATAATCCGGAACAACCAGGATCAGGCAAACGACCCCGACGGCGGGATCGATATCGGTTTGCTTCGCGTTGGGGCCGAACGAGGCATGGGCGAACCCGAGCGGTTTTTCGTCTTCAAAGGCGATCAAAAGACCGGCGGGATCGAAATACGGCAGGCCGAGGACGTTTTCGGTCAAGAGGTTGATCGACATCGGGACCAGGTTTTTCGCGCCTTCGGAAAAAACCTGCCGCCAAATTTCTTTCAAAATTGGCGGGTCCGAATTGCGAAAAGGTCGAAGGACGATCATACTGCACTAGCGATAAAAAAACGGAACGAAATTCCGATTGGTCAGCCAAATAATATTAGGTTTCCTAAATGCAATTTACCACTGCAACGAAAATCAAGCAAGTGCGGCCCCTTGGGAAGTTGCGAGCGTCATTTCGAGCGAAGCGAGAAATCTCACCCTCGCCGAAAGAGCCGAAGTTCCGGCCCACTCGCGAGGGTGAGATTTCTCCTTGCGCTGCGCTTCAGTCGAAATGACGAAAAACGCCAAACGGCTGATGCGCTACGATTTTATCCTTTCCCGACTAGGATCGTTTGTTTACGGTCCGGCCCGACGGACACCATTTCGACGGGGCAATGAAGCAGCCGCGAGAGTCGCTCGACGTATTTTTTCGCGTTTTCCGGAAGCCGGTCGTAATCGCGGATTTCCGTGATTTCCTCGTCCCAGCCGGGCATCGTTTCGTAGACGCACTTGACCCGCCGCAAATCTTCCGTATCGGCCGGAAAATCGGTGATTTTTTGGCCGTCCAGTTCGTAAGCGGTACAGATTTGCAGTTCGGAAAAACCGCTCAACACGTCCAAGAGCATCACGCTCAGACAATTGACGCCGCTGATTCGCGCGGTGTACCGCGCCGCGACGGCGTCGAACCAGCCGCAACGCCGCGGCCGCTTCGTTACGGTCCCGTACTCGTTGCCGCGATCGCGAATCCGCTGCCCGATCTCGTTGTCCTGCTCGCTCGGGAACGGCCCGCCGCCGACCCGGGTCGTGTACGCCTTGATGATGCCGATCGACTTTTTAATGAAACCGCCCGGCACACCGCTCCCGCTCGAAACCCCCGTCCCGCTGCTGTTGCTGCTGGTTACGAACGGGAACGTGCCGTGATCGATATCCAACAGAGCCCCTTGCGCTCCTTCGAAAAGAATATTCTTATCGGCATCGACCGCGTTGAGCAGGAACGCCGTCGTATCGCAAACGTACGTTTTCAAGCGTCGGGCATAATCGGAATAATCCGCGAAAATCGCCGCCGGATCGAGTTCCGCGAGAGCGCTTTCGTCGGAAAGCAAACCCCGAAGCTGTTTTTTCTTGAGATCGGCGATCTTTTCGATCCGCTCCTGCAAATCGTCCCGGTACAAATCGCCGACCCGAACCGCGAGGGAGCGGCCGACCTTATCCCGATAACAGGGGCCGATGCCGCGCATCGTCGAGCCGATCGCCTCTTTGCCGCTGAGCGAGTCGAAAATCCGGTCTTCGAGGGCATGCCAAGGGAAAATGACATGCGCCCGGTTGCTGATGAGGAGGTTGCCGCCGATCGCGACCCCCTGGGAGGTCAGCGTGTCGATCTCCTGGAGCAGAGAGGCCGGATTGATCACGACCCCGCCGGCGATCACGCTTTTGACGTTTGGGTTGAAAATACCGCTGGGAATCAGAGAAAGCTTGTACTTTTTCCCGTCGAGGACGACCGTGTGCCCGGCATTGGCCCCTCCCTGATATCGAACGACGATGTCGTTTTGCTGGGTCAGCAAATCGACGATTTTACCTTTGGCCTCATCGCCCCATTGGAGACCGATCACACAAGTTGCTGGCACGGTTCTTCTCGCTTTGGTTGGAATTCTCTGAAATCATCGGGAAACGCAAAGAGGCTCATTGTAACCCGATTTCCCGCAAAAACAAGGACCATGAACAGTTTCGAAGGGCAAGCAACAGAACTCCGGGAAGGGAATATTTTGGCAAATTCCCGTTTTATGAATAATGTGAGGCTTCCACAATATGGTTAAAACAGGCAAAAGAATACGATTGTCGAAAACATCATAGAATTTCTTCTTGTAGCATTTGTTCCGTGTTGGTTTTTCTTTTCAGAGCCTTCTTTGGACGGGTTGGGATTACCAATAAACTTTGTTCTTCGGAATTGCCGAAGAGCTTTTTTGAGGTTGTTTTTTCGGAAACAATCTACTGGTCCGCTCAATAAATTTGGCCTTGTTTTTCAAGACGAAGCGGGAAATACGTTTTATTGATATTCAGCAAAAAAAGGTAATAGAGTTCCTGCTCTTTTGCCCTTAAAACCGGGGCTTCCGTTGGTTGCCCCTATCACCTTTTTTAACTGAAGCACAATAAAGATCAGGGAATTGCAGGTGTTTTCGCATGCAAAATCGGGTCGAATTTTTCGCGATGACCTAGAGCGTATCCGGAGTCGGTTAAGAGTGATTATTTGCATAAAGTAGCGACAACGAGAACGAAACACTCCAGACCAACTCGAAATTTGATCTAAAAAATATCGGATTCTTTTGACATGGATTCGTCAAATACATAAATATGGGAACGAAAAAGGTCTTTTCGACAATTATTTTCGCGATTGTTTTGGGTTGCGGGATACCGATTTTTGTTGCGCCCTCGGCATGGTGCGCAACTCAACCGGCCGTAGAGCCTCCGAATTCCCACTCACCGACTTTTCCGAAAGCTCTTTTCGATGAAATTGAAGTTTATTTGAAAAAACAGGGCAAGGCCGCTACATCGCCGAATCCGCAAACCGAGCCGATGCTTCGGCAAATCCTCGCCATTTTCTCCCGCATTGATCGGCAATTTTACACCTCGGGAGTTTCGTCGATTCCGGAACAGATTCACCAACTGGACTCGTTGGCTAAAAATTTACCGGTCGCTCACGATCTCGAACTTGACGATATTCAACGCTCGATCAGGCGGCGTACCGATCTTTTGGAGGCGGTTTGCGGAGCGTTCGGTTCTCACGTTTCCGTTTCCGAAAAAGGAGACTTTGTCGTTTCGTTGTTGCCGAAAACGTTCGAGGATTATCGAAATCTTTCACAAAAAACGGACGAGATGATCGCGTTTTTCGACGCTCAGGACGACGGACAAACCGCAGCGGCTTGGAAAATTTTTCTGGAAACCGAGACGCTTCTCGTCCTTTTGAAGGCCTGTACGGAAAAACCGATCGGCAAGGAAACGACGGCATTGCTTCCGGAACAACGGACGTTTTCAATCAGCGAGCTCTCGAATATCGTCATTGGCAGGCTTCGGGAGTCGGATTTTTCGCGAAAACAATTGTCATTTCTCCGCTCTTCCGAGATTTACAGCTGGCTCGAAGAAATAGAAAAATGGTCCGACGATACCGTACATCCTTTGCAGATGCTCGCGGTCGTCGAACGGTACGAAGCGAGTCGCCGGAATTCCGAGAATCTCGCGGCCGCCGAACTTGCCTTTCGGCTGTGCGTCAGCAAAAGCCCCGAATTTCGCCGGTTGGGAGAGGTCGTTCGGACGCTTTACGGGAATTCGAACATCAAATTTTATGTCTCGAAAGCCTTGCTCAACTACCTTCTGCCGGCTCGCGATCCGGAATTCGACCGTTTTCAGGAATTCGTCGCCGGACAGGCCGTCGTCGGGGAACGGCGGACGGATACGCTCGTCAAGCTCCGCTTGAATCCCGATCCGGACAAGCTGAGCATGACGCTGCAAATCGCGGGCAAGGTCAACGCGACCGGCAATTCGCAAAAAAGATCGGCTCATGTCCAAAGCCAAACTTATGCCAATTTTCTTTGCACGAAAAAACTGGAATGGACGGAAAACGGCATCGATCTCTCCCCGATGGACGTTCAGGTCAACAACCGGACCTACCTGCGTTCCGTCAAAACCGGGCTGGACGGCCTGCCGCTTTTTTCCGGACTGGTCAAGGAAATCGCCCGAAACCAATTCGAATCCAAGGAAGATCAAATCAACGCCGAAACCCACGAAAAAGTGACCCGAATGGTCCGTTCCCGGGTTGGCAAGGAAATCAATTCGCGATTTGCCCTTTTTAACGACGTTTATCGCGATCAATTTCTCCTTCCCATGGAAAATGCCGGACTGTATCTTGAACAGAAGGATTCGAGCACGACAAAAGATTGGCTCCTTTCGTCCTGGCGGCTGCTCTCCGACTGTTCGCTCGGGAGTCATACCCCGGAACCGGATTCCGTCCCGGGTTCTTTCGCGGATATCAAGGTGCACGAAACCGCGGTTCAAACGGTACTGCAGGGCTTGGAATTGGGCGGCAAGGTGATGAGCGTCGGCGAACTGAAGCAGCGAATCGCCGCGAAAACCGGCCGCGCCGAGAACGCCGATCTGCTGGACGGTAACGACGATGTCCTCCTCGGTTTCGCCGAAAAGGATCCCGTCCTGATCCGGTTTCATGACGGAAGAATCGAAATCATTCTGACGATGTCCGGGATTCGGGTCAACCGCTCGACCTGGCGGGACTTCCGGTTTATCGTCAATTACCGGCCCGGAATCGATGCCGAAGGGAAGGCCGTCCTGGTTCGCGATCCGTCGATCAACGTGATCGGCAAACTGGACATCAAGACCCAGATTGCCTTGAGAACGGTTCTCGCCAAAACCTTTCCTCCCGACCGGACGTTTTCGCTCGTCCCGAAACTTTTCGAAACGGACGAACGGTTCCGGGAGCTGACGACCGGATCGTGCCGGCTCGAAAACGGCTGGTTTGCAATCGCGATCGTCAAGAAAGAGGCCGACGGCAAAACCGCCGTCTACAACCCGTCGGCGCAGCATTGATTTTGTCGATCGCGTGTAAGAAGCGTACTCGTGTAAGAGCCGGGGACGAAGCGGTACTCCGCGCAGTCCCCGGACAACGTTGCCAACATTGTGCTCATCTAATTCCGGGACAACGCAGCGCCCGAATCAAATGGTCGAGTTCGCCGTCGATTTCCGATTCGTGTTCGACGGTTTCCGCGATTTGCTTTCGAATCGTTTCGCGGAATTTTTTTCGCAACCGATGCAACGCAACCTTGACGGCGACATCGGATATCTCAAGTTCGGCGGCGAGGCGTAAGCGGGTTGCGCCGTCCAGTTCGCAGGCGACCCACGGCAAGAGCGCTTGCGTTTCCGGTGTTTTGCCCAGCGAATCGAGAGTCCGGGCGACCATCGCCTGAGCCCAGTCGCGGTCGAACACGGCATCGTCGAGACCGTTCGTTCCCGGCGAATCATCTGGCAGCGAGATCGGCTCGACATTCGATCCGCGTTTCGCCGCCGATTCTTGCTGACGGATATTGCCTAAAAAATGCTTGACCGCTCCGAGCAGATAAGACCGGAACGAACCGCCTTGCCGTTGGAGCCGTTCGAACATGTTGCCTTCGAGCAACCGGGCGAGAAAATCGTGCGTCAAGTCTTCGGCGTTGCGACCGCCGTATCGTCGCTCGGCGTCCGTCGCCGTCGCCGAGCTATAGTCAATAGTTGTGTTTGGGAATTTTGAAAAGTTTGCTGGGTCGTGGAATCCGGTGAACGATTTCAGGCTTGATTTCTCAGAAGAATCGCT
>JAVBSX010000231.1:0-13924 GCA_031556455.1 Thermoguttaceae bacterium | reverse complement strand
AAAAATCGAGGTTTTCGATTATACGGGCGCCCTCGACGCCCTCCGTGTCGCCGGTTTGACTTCCTAGTCCGGAGGCTTATTGACAACGGTTTTTCATTGAACATCATGGATCACAATACATCGGCCGTCGGCAGGCGTCTTTTGATCGGCAGCGTTTATTTTACGCTGCTGGGGGTGGTCATTATCGCTTGTATCAGCCAAATCGTCTCCGGTTTGCATCAAGTGACGCACGACGTCGATGCGCGAACGCTCGCGGCGATCAAGATGCTCAATTTCAAAATTCCCAACGATTATTTCGATCGTGCCGTAACGCCGAACGCCGTCTC
This sequence comes from Thermoguttaceae bacterium, assembly GCA_031556455.1. Classification (GTDB taxonomy): domain Bacteria; phylum Planctomycetota; class Planctomycetia; order Pirellulales; family Thermoguttaceae; genus JAVBSX01. The sequence continues at coordinate 13,598 of JAVBSX010000231.1, read as the reverse complement.
CGAGGAAGAATTCAAGGCCAACGGCCGGATCATTCGCGAGATCACGTCGATGTTTTCGATCAAGTATTTATACACGATGGTCGAAATCGACGGTCGGTTTTATATTACCAACGTGCAACTGGACCTTCCCTACTTTACGGAGTACCACGAAGACTGGCCCATGCTGCGAGAAACGGCGAGAGACGGCGAACCCCGATTCGGCGTCATTGCCGATTCCTATGGAAAGACTCATTTTTGCATCTGTCGTTTTACGACTCCTTCAGGACAACACTATTTCGTCGGGGCCGACATCGATTCCGAGGAGATTCGGACTGCGCGCGGAGAGTACCTGAAATCTTTTTTGCCGAAAACGCGGAGCGAACTCCTGATCGTGATCGTTTTCGGCGGAATTCTCGCGTTGATGTCGATCCGGATGATCGTCAAAGGGCAATGGTATCTCCCCCCTTCGATTTGGCTGCTGTTCGTGTTTCTCATCGGCCTCGGCTGTTCGAGAATCGCCGCGGAAGATGCGATCCAACGGAAAGACTGGATGCGGTACCTTATGGAATGGACGAACGTTTTCGTCAAGGAAACGCAAAAACTGGGGCACGCCGAGATCCTCGGCCCGATCGACGAGCACCCCGGGGCCGAGAAAGCATTGCGAGAGATCAACGAACTGCACTCGTTATGGATTCGCGAACTCGATTTGGTTTCGTACGTTTACACTTGTCGTCCCCTTGGTGATGGCGATTGGGAATTCGTCTGCTCCTGTCCGGCGGACCTCGACCGCGACGGCGTTTTTTGGGAAAAAAACGAACTGGGGCATCCTCCGTTCACTCCGCTCCCGAAAGACGACGAACGATTCGATTCGAGGGCGGCTTTCGAGGGGGTGAAAAAGGGAAACACGGTGTTCAATCCGAAACGCCCCCCGAACTCCGCCGGAACGTTCTTGAGCTGCGCGGCTCCCCTCTACGACGATCGGGGAAGCATCGAAGCGATTCTCGTCGTCGATTTCAACGTCCGGCACTTGGATGAATCGATGGACGCCTTGCGAGGAAAATCGATTTATCTTCTTATTTATTCCTGTTCGTTCCTTTGCTTCCTCGCGCTGTTTTTTTCCGGGCTGCTCGGCCTGCTGCACCATGCCGATATGACGAACGAGCAGCTTCGTTCGACGCTCTACCAGTTCGACCTGGCGAAGTCCGCGACCCAGGCCAAAAGTTCGTTCCTCGCCAACATGAGTCACGAAATCCGGACCCCGATGAACGCGATTCTCGGATACTGCACTTTTTTACTCCAGAGCCAACTGGCGCCTTCCGGGCGCGAAAACGTCATAGGAATCCGCTCCGCCTCGCAAACCCTGCTGGCAATCATCAACGATATCCTGGACTTTTCGAAGATCGAATCCGGAAAGATCGAACTGGCGTCCGCCCGATACGATCTGGCTTCACTCATACGCGATACGATCAACGTCGTCAGCGTTCGCTTCAGGAACAAACCGATCGGCATCTTCGTCGAGCTTGAGCGGAAACTTCCGTCGCACTTGATCGGCGACGAGGTCCGCATTCGCCAGATCATCATGAATTTTCTGACCAATGCCGTGAAATTCACGCGGCAAGGCTACGTCCTGATGAAGATGTACGGAGTACGGTCCAACGGCCGGTTTTTGCTTTTCGTTTCCGTCAAGGATACGGGAATCGGAATCCAGGAAAACGACCTGGGCAAGCTTTTCGCCTCTTTTCAACAGATCGATTCGCGCAAGAACCGCCGCGTCGAGGGAACGGGACTCGGCCTGCCGATTTCCCGGCATCTCGTCGAGTCGATGGGGGGAATTGTTTTTCTCGAAACGGTTTATGGAGAAGGCTCGACGTTTTCTTTCATGATTCCCCAGGAAATTCCCGATTCGGTGCGGCCGATTGTTTCCGCGACGATTCCCGAGGGAACCTTCGCCGCGATCCTGGCGGTCGATACCGAGGAAAAACGGAACTGGGAACAGATCATGCGGTCGCTCGATGTTCCCTTTCAAATCGTTTCCGACATCCGGGAGCTGTATGCGCCGTCGCTTCGAAAACAGTTCACCCACTATTTCATCGACGATGCGACCTATGAAGCACACTCCTCCGATCTCGTGATCCTGACGGGCGAGATCATCGTCGTTCTCGGCTGGGCGAGGACAAGGAGAATCGCCGGCGGAATCGCGACCCTTCAACGGCCGATCTATTCGATCACGGTCGCGGCGGCGTTGACGAGGCAGCCGTTAAGCGAAGCGGATGATCTGAAAGACCGGAAAATCGGGAGTTTTCGGGCCCCGGAAGCGAAGGTGCTCGTCGTCGACGACAACGAAGTCAACTTGAAAATCGCTTCCGGGCTGCTTGCGATCTATGACATGAACGTGCATCTGGCCTTCAGCGGCCAGGAGGCGATCGATCTCGTTCAATCGGAACGATTCGATCTGGTTCTGATGGACCACATGATGCCGGATATGGACGGTATCGAAACGACGAAACGAATACGCGAATTTGAAGGCGGTCGTTTTATCGGCCTTCCGATCATCGCGACGACCGCCAATGCGATCATCGGCGCCCGCGAGACGTACATCGAAGACGGTTTCGACGATTACATCGCCAAGCCGATCGATCCGGTGAAGCTGGACGCCCTCTTGAGAACATGGATTCCTCAATGGAAACAGCACCCGAAAGCGGAGACGGAATCGGGATCCGAGGCCCCGGACCCGGTTGCCCCCCCTTCCGGTTCACAGGCCGATGATCGTGCTTCCGACGCGCGAACCCCGCTGTCCCGCACCGACGAACCCGGGGAGCTATTGACGGTTCGAAAAGGATTGCTTTATGCCGGAGGCGACTCCCTGAGCTATGGTGAGGTTCTGCGTTCATTTCTCCAAAACGCGGACAAAAGCCTTCGGATGCTTCAATCGACCGTGGCGGTCCGGAATTGGATGAAGTTCGCGACCGAGGCTCACGCGACCAAAGGGATTGCCAAAGGAATCGGCGCCGACTTCCTCGCCGAAGCATCGAGACGGATGGAATCGGCGGGAAAGGATGGCGACGCCGTTTTCATCGAAGCGAATCTGTCGACCTATTTGGAAATCTATTCGGCGACCTTGGAATCGATTAAAATCCTGCTGGCGGCGGACCCGCGACTCACGGCCTCGAACTCCGCCATGCCCGCCGAGGAGTCGTCGCTTGCTTTTCGGGAGATGCTCAAACGGATATTGGAATCCCTGGAAGGGTTCGATTCGTTTGGAGCGGGTCGGGTTCTCGCGGAGCTGCTGGCAAGGCCTTGCGAGGAATCGACGCTTTCGAATCTCCAAACGATTGGTCGATACATCGAAAATTTCGAATACGATTCGGCAACCGTCGCGGTTCGCGAGCTGCTGAAAACGGAAGCCGGCCCGGACAGCCCGGAAGTCTATTGACAAGGCGATAAGATTTGACCCGTTGTCCGTGCCGCAATTTGATATGGTCCGCGATATTTTGAATTTGGCGTCTTGTCCCGAAAAAGCCGCGATGATTTGCTGCATAGCCCTGAGATCGAATCCGCTCTACAGAGAGAGCGACACGTCGCTCTCTTGGCTTCCTCCCGGCTCCAGGCAGGTTTGTATGATTTCGAAAAGTCGCTTCTGGTCGATCGGCTTGGTGCAATAATGATCCATGCCGGCCTGGAGACATTTTTCCTGATCGTTCGGGGAAGCATGGGCGGTCAGGGCGATAATGGGAAGATGCGTTTTTTTGCCGATTTCACTTTGGCGAATCGCGCGGGTCGCCTCATAACCGTCGACATCGGGCATCTGGCAGTCCATCAGGACGAGATCGTACACCTGTTTCCCGACCGCTTCGATCGCTTCCCGGCCGTTCGCGACGATATCGCAGTAGTGCCCGTGGGAAACAAGGATTTCTCGAATGACGATTTGGTTGATCTTGTTATCTTCCGCCACCAAAACCCGCAACGTCGATTCTTTCACGGGAGACGCTTCGGTCATCGGTCCCGCGATGCGTGAAACCGGCATCTTGAACGTACCGTCGCCGAAGATCGCCGCAACGAGCGTTTCGATCAACATGCCGACGGCCATCGGCTTGCTCAACGGTATGAGGCTCGTTTCCCGTTTGATGCTTTCCAAATCCAGCGCGGTGTTGAACGGCACGAGAAACAGGATCGGCGTCGTTTCATACGGGGGGCGACGGCGTATTTCCCTGACCAAATCCAGGCCGCTTTGAATCTCATCATCTCCCGACTTCGAAAAGACGGTCGCATCGACAAGAATGAGCTGAAACGGAATATCGGCACTTGATTCGACGGCTTCCAAGGCTTCCGTCCGCGAGGAAACGATCACCGTATCGAAATGCCAGCTTTCGAGTTGCCAACCGATCGATCGTCTTTGGATCGGATTATCGTCCACGAAAAGCGTTTTAAGCCCCGACATGCGTCGCAGATAATCCAGGGCTTCTTTGCGAGCCGCCCGCGGGGCCGATATCGCATCGGGACCGGCGGAGGGCAAGACGAGTTCGATCGCAAAAGTCGAACCTTCCCCTTCACGAGTTTCCACGGTCAGTTCGCCTCCCATGAGGCGGATCAAATGGCGGGAAATCGTCAACACCAGGCCCGTGCCGCCGAACCGCCTCGACGTCGAGGAATCGCCCTGTCGGAAAGGATGAAACAATCGCTCCAGAACGGAATCCGACATGCCGATCCCCGAATCCGTGACCGTGCAACGAATTCGCACTTCGCCGTTCGGCAGCGACTCGGTTTCCGTTCGAATTTCGACACCCCCCTGCTTCGTGAACTTGACCGCATTGCCGAGCAAATTGAGCAACACCTGGCGAAACCGTCCGTCGTCACCGTGAACGTATCGGGGAGTTCCGGTCGAAAACGTGACGCACAGTGCGAGATCCGCTTCGACGGCGCGGGCGGTCATGATTTTCCGCGCGGATTCGACCAGTTCGTACAGGTCGAAATCGGTCGTATCCAATTCGAATTCGTCGGCTTCGATTTTCGAAAAATCCAGGATGTCGTTGATGAGCGAGAGGAGCGTCCTGGCCGACCCCGAAGTCATGCGGACATACTCATCCTGCCGGTCGTCGAGGCGGGTCTGGGCGAGGAGTTCGGTCAGGCCGATGACGCCGTTGAGCGGCGTTCGGATTTCGTGGCTCATGTGGGCGAGAAACTCGCTCTTGGCGTTATTGGCCTTTTCCGCTTCGTTTTTCGCTCGTTCGAGATCGACGGTTCGTTCGGCGATCAATTCCTCCAAATGATCCTTGTGGTTTTGAAGCTCCCGGGTCAGACGCTGGCGTTCCTCGATTTCACGGGTCAGCCGGGCATTGTCGCCGATCAATTCGTCTTTCCTGGTTCGGAGTTCGTCGAGAATCCGTGCGACGCGGCGGCCGGCGAGCATGACGAAAAGAACGGCCAGGACGCCGACGATGCACACCGTGATGGACAGTTCCATCGCTTTGTAGGCCCGGTCGACATAGTACCTGTCGGCGCAAAAATGACAAAGCCCCTGAAGAACGGCGGCGGTGGTGAACAGCGGGACGAAATAACGGAGCAGATAACCGAGGGTATCCCCCCGCAAAAAAAAGCGGGTGGGAAGGACATTCGTTCCCGTCATGAAAAACAAGGACAATCCCAGGAAAAGATACAAGGACGCGGTGACAAGCGTGACGGGAATCGAATTGATCTGGCTGAAGATCACGACATCGACGACATGACTGAGATAGATCATCAGGCCGAACAGGACGACCAGCAAGGCGCCGATGCAAACGAAGGAACGGACGGCCCGGCGATGCCGAACTGAAGAAGTGAGCAGCAGCCCGCCGAACGAGAAAATCAACGTGTTCCCGACAAGGTAGAGCAGAAAACGCACCTTCGAGAGATGCGAGAGGATCCAATCGATCGGCCCGCCGTGGAGGTCGAATTCGATGACGACGTACAGTGCCAGTACGAAGACCGTGCAAAACAGAAAGGCGAACCGCGCCGCCCGGAATCGGATGGTTTCCCGGACGGTGCGAGGATTCAAAATGAGCAGAAAGCCGAGCCCCGTCAGAAAAAAAACGATCGACGAAGGTACGGAAGAAACGGACCAGGCCGGAAGCACGCGATTGAAAATTTCAAGAAAAATCAGCCGGACGATCAGGATGAGCCCGCCAAGCACGGTCGCGAGAAGGGCGAATCCGTGGGAGATCGACCTGAAACGACGCGCGAAACGCAGGGCTCGTTTGATTCCTTCCCTTCTCTCCGCGGTATTGAGATCAAATCGGGTTTCGTCGTTGGCGTCGGACATGGTCGGTCTTACGAAGCAGGGAGTATTCTCAACGCGAAGGCGACGTAGCGCAATCGCGTTGACGACGATTGGATTTTTCTGATCGTTTCGTATTTTGAGTGGCAATCATCATGAGACAGGATTACAGGATCAACAGGATGAGAGAGACAATAAAAACCGCATCCTAGCGTTAAATCGGAGAGCATAAAAGATTTGGGTAAAGACAAATCAATCCTGTTATCCTGTCAAAAAAATGTTACCCCTCAAAATGTGAAACCATCAGGGATTTTTCAATGACTACGGAGTTCCGTAAAATAGGGGGATATTTTTCGCATACGTCAATATACGTCAAAAATGTTCACAATTAAAGCTTCCGCGAGCATAATCTTTGCGGGAATTTCAATCACCTACATGTCCGCCATGAAATTTGGCCCTCGGTTTTCAAGACGTAACGAAACACAGCCTCAAAAATCGAGGCATCCCGAGTGATACAAGGGCGGTGAGAATCCCGAACAGACCGCATATCGAAAGACAAAAAGCCCGCCGGTAAATCTCGCGTTTTCCGAAGTCCAATCGAGAGGGTCGCCGCACGTTGGAGCCCGGAGGAGTCGATGCCTCGCGGTTTCGATCAGGGTTGCGACTGGGGTATGACCGGGGGATAGCCGCGGATTCCGGGCTGGAACGGCGTCGCGGTTCCGACCTTTACGGGAGCGGAGTTTGCGGAACTTGTCGAGCCGGTCGAAGAACTCGGGATCGGTTTCGGCGAAGAGGCGGTCGCCGCCCCCATTTTTTCTTGCGATGCCGCCGGAACCGGCATCGGGCTGACGCCGTAATCGCTTGTCCCTTTGGTTTGAAGACCGGTTGTCGCGGTGTCCTCTTTCCCCTTTCCCAAAAGGGAAGCCGGAAAGTCTCCGAGAAGGTTTTTCAGGGAAGCCATTCCTTCGGATTTTTCCTGCGAGCCGGCGGTGTCGAGGCGTTCGCGGAATCCTTCCAGATTTTTTTGAAGGATCACGCTCACATCCTCCGGGACCGCCGCCGCGATTCTCTCGATCCCTTTCGCGAAATACTTGCCGCTCACCGATCCGAGCACGAGACTCTTCGAACGGTCCGAAAGCGTGACAGCGAAAAAGGTGATCACCAGGCAAAAGAGCACCCCTTTGCACGCTCCGAAAAGAGCACCGAGTTGGCGGTCGAAACTTTTGAGCCGGATCGCGCTGATCGCCCCGTCGATAAACCGTCGCATCATACCGACCGCGAGGGAGGTCGCGATGAAAATGATCAGCATCGCCAGGATTTTATTCCAAGGGGGATCGGCGGAAATCATCGGGGCCAGCGCCGGGCTGAATTTCGCGGCAAGAATCCAACTGAACACGACGGCCGCGATCGAGGCCAGTTGCGAGACCATTCCCCGCATCGCTCCGCGCAAGGACATCCAGCCGATGAGGATGAGAGCCGCGATATCGAAAATTTGTGTCTCGGACATGACCTGAAGGTAACATAGCCCAACGGGAATCGAAACCACAAGTTCCGATTCCCGATGGGGTTGAGGATCAATTATTTTTCGATCAAACGATCCTACGGATTCTGCTGTCCCAGCATGTAGGCTTCCTCTTCTTCCTGGATCAGGATTCGCGGGGTCACCATCATCATGATGCTTTCCGACTGTCGGCCGATCGAAGAGTTCATGAACAGGCGGTTGACGAAAGGAATTTTGTTCAGGAGCGGCGTGCCGTATTCCTTGCGTCCTTCGCTCAATCGTTTGATTCCGCCCATGACGACGGTTCCGCCGTCGGGAACGCTGACGGTCGTGCTGATCTGGATCGAGGCGAATACCGGCTGCTGCACCGAGACGCCGGCCCGGGAGGTTGTCGTTTTCTTGCCGGTTTCCTTTTCATCGGCATCGGTCGGATTTTCGGTGTCGCCCTTGGACTTCGAAGTTTCGTCCGTCGTTGTTTCGTCGGTCCCGCTGAAACGGAAGGTGTTTGTCTTGTTCGTGATCACGCTGAAGACCGGATTCATGGTCAATCTTACGTATTGCCGGTCGCTGGAAACGACGGCCTGGACCGTCATCGTCGAACCTTCGTTGAGGATGACGATGACCGGTTGGTAGGCCGCCGAGAAATCGGCGACGACCGGAACGACGCTGGTGACGAAGGGGGTTTGCGTCATATCCGAAACGGAACCGTATTGGCCGTTGAAAATCGTGACTTTCGGAGCCTGGAGCACGTTGGTCCGCGAATCTCCCTGGGCCGCGTTCATGAAGAAGTAGGCCTGGATGTCGCTGAGGATCGCGAACCCGAGCGAGATACCCGCGTTGGGATCGTAGGCACCGAATTGCGGCGTCGCGAGAGCATAATTGTTCTGCGTGACGGGAACGTTGAAATCGGTGGTGAAGACTCCCGGTGTCGCGATGCCGACGACCACGTTTTTACCCTTGGCGACTTCGATCTCCTGTTCGGGATCGAGCGGGTCCGGTTCCGTGGTAATCGTCGCCTTGTTCTTGGCGCCCTCGTTCGTAAAGTTCATGTCGAAATTGACGCCGATCCGTTCGAAGAAATCGTCCGTAATCGTGATGTAGCGGACTTCGACCGTGACCTGCAAGTCGTTCAGTTTTCGCAATTGTTTCAGCAAGTCGGCGATTTCCGAATGCACATCTTCCGTTTGCTTGATAATAAGACTCAGGCTGGGTTCGTATTCCTGGATGCTGCCGTTTTCCCAGCTCGTATCATCGCCGGTGATGCTTTCAATCAGGTCGATGATCGTATCGAAGTCCGCGTCGACACCGCCGCCGCCGCCCATCATTTGCCCCATACCGCTGTTGGGAGCGATTCCGCCGGGGTTGATCTGGGCCAGGATCGCGGGATCGATTTTCATATTTTGCGAGCCATCCCCAAAGGATGCAAATTGCGTATTACCGGCCAAGCCGAATCCGTTCATGCTCTGCCCCCGTCCCATCGCTTCGTTCATTCCGCGTTTATAGGCCGCTTCCATGGAATGGTAGCCGCCGTCTCCCGCCGGATTGCGAATCGGGATCACGAGATCGCCGACGTAATAGGTCCGAGTGTAGGTTTTGCCTTTTCCCTTCGAGGGGATCGTGATTTTGAGGACCTCGTCCTCGACGACGTAGGTCAGATTCAATTGTCCGAGGATCAGATTCAAGGCGCTTTTCAGGCTGATGTCGCCCGGAAGCTGAACGTGAATCAGTTGATCCCGTTGAATATCGCTCGAGAGCAATGCCTGCTCGTCGAGCATCATCATGATTCCGGTATAGCCCTGAAGGTATTGAAGGACGACGTTCAAAGGCACGTCTTCCTCGAAATCGAGGCGGACGGGCATGTTCATCTTTTTGAGGATTTCAATTTCGCGTTCCGGACGGAGATTGCCGATTATTTCGTCCATTCCTTTTCGTCCCCGGACTTTTTCCCAGCGTTTGGGGTCGAACTGCATCGGGTTGTCGCCGCTGAAGGGAATCGAAGCACGTTGAACATCGAGCATCGCCCCTGCAAAACCGTCTTCTTTTTTGCCGCGAATCTCATCGAACGTGCGAATATTGTTTTGCATTTTCGTCGTGAGGTACAAAATCTTGACCGTCGGGTGTTCCGGAGCCAATTCGTTCGCCTTGTTCGCGAGATACAATGCGTCTTCGTGCCGGCCTTCGTCGAGGCAGTTCGCGACCTGTTCGCACAGTTCCTTGATCTTTTGGTCGACGAAATCCTTATCGTCGCGACGGGCTTGCAGTTCTTCCAAGACCCGGGCATTCTGTTCTTTCAGCTCCAATTGAGGGCGGTTTTGTTCGACGAAGCGTTTGGTCGCGTCGATCGAAAAATCGAGTTGTCTGAGGTTTTGCTGTTTCTGGAGTGGATCGAGATCGGAATTTTCGATTTTGGCCCGTCCTTGAAACAGGATGTTGAGCGCTTCGTTGGGATTTTCCGTGCGAATTCGATAGGCGGCGGAAATATCCCGGGCCATTTCGGCGTTGATTTGGTCGGTTTTACTTTTTCCGTATCGTTCGGACTGGTCCAGCAGCCCGCTCGGTTCCGTTTGAATCAAAGGAGAACGGAGCGGGGCCGCTTCGCCTTGGAGCGGTTGGACGGAAAGATCCTGCGAAAGAGTGGTGTTTCCGACCTGTCGCATTTGAGTCGTATCGACATTGCTCTCGTAATGCGCTTGCGTCGCGTTTTGCGGCGAAACCGCGGCACGACCTCCGGCCAAAGCGACGCCGGTACAATTGCCGTTTCGAAGCCGGTAGGCCGCGATATCGCTCTGCAAAATTCCGGGAGTGTCCGCTCCTTGCGGAAACTGAGAGTCCGGTATGCCGAGCGCGGCAACTTGCCGATACAAAGCCTCGGCCTGATCGATCTTCCCTTCGGCAAGGACGAGGCGGGCTTCCCGGAGAGTCTCACCGATTTGAGCGATTTGCTTTTGAGCGGCGAGAGAAACCTGGCGACCGGCGTTCGACGGGACGATTTCCGAGTGTTGAGGACGATTGGCAAGGCGGATGTCCTTGATTCGGGAAAGGATCGATTTGGGATCGAATCCCTTTTGGATCGCTTCCGGATTGAAAAGAACCCCTTGGGCATCGGCGGTTTGAGCCAACTTTTCGGCGGTATCTAGGTCTCCTTTCAACATCAAACCGAGCGCTTGCCGTGTCAGAAGATCGGCGTAAGCACGACGATTCGCTTCGGTGCTGCCGTCGGCTGAAAGCCGGGCGGTAATTTCCTGGTGCTGGCGAATCAAATCGGCGACGAAATTCGGCTGATCCTCGGTCGGAGTGTAAGCCAGTTTCAGTTCGCGGAGTTCGCTGATCGCCTTTTCCGCTGTTGCGACATCTCCGCCGGCAAGAGCCCGACGCGCTTTGAGCAAGAGAGATTCTTTTTTGACAAAAGATTCTGTTTCCGACCCCGCCTGAGGTACAAGCGTTTTCGGTTGCATCTTCTGCGAAATCGCGGAAACCTCGGGCGAAACGGGCACACCGTTCGTTTGAGCCAAAGCAAAATTTCCCCCGACGGAAAAAATTTGTCCGACCAAAACGAGACTTGCCAGTATTGCAACAAGGCCTGATTTGAATCCAAATTGAGGTTCCAACACGATACTCCTTTCGGGACTTGCAGTATTTTTCACGTTTATCGAGTGTGTAAAAATTTCCGCTTTTCTCTTCCTTGAAATTTCGATTGACTCGAAATCGGGCGAATTGTAATAAATCATTTCATCCAAGGGAATAGATCATTTTCAATATTCTTTTGAAAATCAATAAAAGAGTATTAATGACCCAAACCAACTAAAACCTTGACTTCTTGTACGTCTTAAAAGAAAACCGACGGTAATTTGTATTGAAACGACATCTGTTTTCCCATTCCACCTATTCCGCCTGGCCGACGCAAGCAGAATAATCCGGCTTTATATTATTCCTTTTCATCGAATAAATAACGTGATTTCATTAAAAAAAATCGGCACAATCGTTATTTTTGGAATAATTTATTTAATCGCTACAAATTAACATTCCGTACAATAATGCGCTGTTTACCTTTCTTCACAGAAATTGTCTCTTGAGACCGAGACTCGAAAGAGTAATTCAAGACTGCATGTTTAGTGCATATTGCCCATTTGTCCTGTACTTCGTGTTTTTCAACGTAAGTCAGACCGGAGAAGAATACTGAACTAATATCATTCGGCAAAAAAAATAACTGCTCTCGTCGTTGGATAAGGGGCAGGTCACTGCAACGAACGAAGAGCAGTTAGTATTCGATGATATGCAAAGGAGAAGATTAGCTATACTTGAACCCGGCATCCTATGGCCGTTTGATCATTTAACCGGTGCTCCGCTTTTTTCAATTTTCGAGAGAATCGGGATTGTAAAAAACGATCAACTTATGACGGGTTGGAGTATAATCTCGCTTTTTCCTGATCGTCTTTAAAACCACGAAGCCGGTCGACTCAGCATTATTCATATACTAAGTTTATTCTACTCTCAATTCTCCAAGAAACAAGAAATTTTTACACAAAAATGCGATAATTGTTAAAAAAATAATTTATTGGGAAAAAAACCGGTATTTTTTTCCGATTTTTTCGTTGCGTTATTCGTTTTAGGATAAGAGAATTGCAGATTCTTATAATGCGACAAAAAAATCCCGCGTGTCAGAAGAGATTGAAACCGTCAAATCAAGCAACCCAATCGTTCAATCGATCGAAATTTTTGCTGTCGAGGTGAGCCGGATTGTGCGGGGCGGTCCCGCCGGTTCGCTCGAAAATGTCGCGATCGAGATACAGTTCGTTTCGCGGTTTGAAGCCGGGAACGGTCATAATGCTCGCGAAGACGTTCAAACCGCGGTGCCCCGTCCCGGGAGGGATATTGACGAACATGCCCGGCTCCAACACATGTTGCTCGTACCGGCCCAAGTCCTGCAAGTCGGGGAACAAAAAAATCGAGGCGGACCGGCTTGCCGTCGAAAGGTTGTAAGCGGCCGGGTCGAGCACCAGATACATCTCGTGCTGGGCCGTTCCGCCGCCAATCGGCCTTTTCGGATGAAAATGCGTCGGCGAGGTCTCTTCGGGAATGTTGACGATGTGATTGTTGAAGAAATTGATGCCGTCCCCCTCGCTTTCCGGTCCCTCGGGCAACCAGGTGAGCGGCAACCGGCGGAACGGGTCGAAATCGGGGCTGCAACCTCCGGCCGTGTCGAGAAGGTAACGCAATCTCCGAACCTGCGAAACCGGGAAGGTGTCGATCGCGGTGTTCTCCAGCGAAAAAAGTTGAAACTTTCCCCGGACCCGAAGTGTCTTCCCGCCGCAAAGCAGCAGTTGGTCGCCCGCCCGAATCGGCTCCCAGGAATCGGTTTGCTTGGTCGAAAACCCGATTCGGAGGTTCAGGGCAAATAGAATTTCAATCGTTTTTTCAATCGCCAAGTCCTCGGACCAGGGGCGCGGCTCGGACCAGGGTCGCGGGGCCTGTTCGAGCAACCGCCAAAGGTCTCCGGCAATGTCCCCTCGAAACGTGTTGTCGCTCCAGCGACCGAGAATCGCTTGAAGCGGAACCCGGGCCTTGGGCGAAAGCGATGCGATGTTCTCTTGAATTCGCTCCAACAGTGGGGGCAATTCCGAAGGGATCGGATCTGGGCGATACTCTTCCGGCAAAGGCTCGCCGTCACCTTCCTGCGTCCGGTATCCCCGGGGCAGAAAGATTTCCCCGGCTCCTTCAAAGAGGCTGAGAACCCGAACACCCTGATGTTCGGTCCGGAGCAGAAGTTCCCCGTCGACGGAAAGCGTCGAGATTTTGAACCGCGGATGCTCCTGCTCGAACGCCGATCGCCAATCTTCAAAGGCTTTCCGGTCCGAAAGCCGAAAAACC
>JAVBSX010000275.1:0-15607 GCA_031556455.1 Thermoguttaceae bacterium | reverse complement strand
CAACGCAATCGGAACAGATAATCCCGACATGCCTCTTCCGTCGAAAATCGGCTTTCCATTTCCATGACATTGAGCGGATAATCTTCCATACCCGCCTATTTTAGCGGGAAATACACTGGAGTAAAGTAAATACCCAGATTTGTTTTTGGTTGGGCGTTTTATTTTTTGGTCGTCGTCTTTTTGGGAGCCGGTTGCTCCTGGTCTTTGACGATCCGGAAATCGATGGTGCGGGCGTCTAAATCGGTTCGTACCACTTCGACTTCGAGCCGGTCGCCGAGCCGGAATTCCCGGCCGCTCCGACGGCCCATGATCGTCCGGTCCCGCCGGTCGAACCGATAATCGTCGTCGTCCAACGAAACCAACGGGATCAGCCCTTCAGCCGGAATCTCGACTCCCTGGACGAACACGCCCGAGGGATTCAAACCGGAAACGACCGCGTGCAGTCGCATGCCGATGTTGCGGCTCATGTAATCAATCAGCTTGAGTTTGATCAGTTCCCGCTCGGCGTCTTCGGCGCGGCGTTCCCGTTCGCTGCAATGCAGTCCGAGAAGGTACAGCTCGTTCATATCCGTTTTCGGCTTCTTGCCCGAAAGGTAGACATCGAGCGTCCGGTGCACCGAAAGGTCCGGATACCGGCGGATCGGCGAAGTAAAATGACAATAGCAAGGGCTCGCGAGAGCGTAATGCCCTTCCTCCTCCGGGGTGTAGATCGCCCGCTGCATCGCCCGAAGCAGCGAAAAATGAACGGCCGTTTCTTCCGGTTTGCCTTTGATCTTTTCGAGAATGTCCTGGATCGCGAACCGGTTTTCGCTCAGCGTCTCGGGCGAGACGTCGTCCAAACGGATTTGCCGCAAAAAATCGGTAAACTGCTTGAGCTTGCGATAGGTCGGCGATTTGTGAACCCGATGCAAAAACGCGATCTCCTTCGCCGCGAAAAATTCGGCGACCGCGTCGTTGGCCGCGAGCATGAACTCTTCGATCACCTGGTGCGATTCGGTTTGGATTTCGGCGTGGGCCCCGGCGACCCGACCGTCTTTGTCCAAATCGATCTTGATTTCCGGCATGTTCATTTCCAACGATCCCCGGGTCATTCGCCGCTCGCGCAGAATCATCGCGAGCTCGAACATGTTGTTGAGTAGAGGACAGAGGACAGAGGACAGAGGACAGGTGGTGAGCAAAAGGGAATCCGACTGCGAACTCTCCGTCTTTTTCGAGTATTGCTCAACCGCACCCTCTTCCGACGAATGCAAAGCATTCGTCCCCTCTTCCTGTCCTCTATCCTCTGTCCTCTGTCCTCTCTCCCAATACTCCTGCACTTCGTCGTAGTTCAATCGGGCGGTGCTGCGGATCGCCGACTTGCGGATTTCGGTGTTGCAGCGAACCCCTTCGGCCGTCATTTCCATAAAAACGGATTTGGTGAAGCGGACCTTGTTCGGCTGCAAGGAGGCGAGCGAATTGGAAAGTACCTCGGGCAGCATCGGGATGACGCGGTCCGGGAGATAGACGCTGGTGCCGCGGTCTTGGGCATCCCGGTCGACGGGAGAACCTTCCTTGACGAAATGGGATACGTCGGCGATATGCACGCCGAGAAGCCAATGTCCGTTCTCAAGCCGCTCCAACGAAACGGCGTCGTCGAAATCCCGCGCATCGATCGGGTCGATCGTGATGATGGTCTCTTCGGTCAAATCGGTCCGGTCAACCGAATCGAGGTATTTTCGCAAGGCGGCCTTCGCCTCGGCGTCGGAGGGGGCCGCGGCCGCATCACCATCTTCGTCCGGCAGGGCGTTGAAAAACAACACGACTTCGTCCCGGGCGGCCTTGAGCGCGGCTTCGGAAAACTGGTCCGGCAAGCCGTATTCCCGCATGATCAGCAGCGTGTCGAGTCCTGGCGTTCCGTGCGGGCCGAGCACTTCGACGAGCACCGCTTCTCCGTTGCGATAGTGCGTCGGAAAACGGAGCATCTCGATCACGACCTTATCGTCCGGCTGTGCGGAATTCGCGCTCGGGTCGCCGACGAGAATCGGCTGGTTGAAAATATTTCCGTCGACCTGAACGTAACCCCAGTCCCCGTCCTCGAAATAGGTCCCGACGAACCGTTCGGAGGAGCGTTCGAGAATCTTGACGACTTTTCCGCGAGGCCCGCGTTCTTCGTCGGTGTCCTTACGCAAAAATTCGCGGCCGCGACGACGGATTTTCGGCTCCTTGCGGGCGAAAAGTTCGACGGCGACAACGTCCCCGGTCATTGCATCGAGCGTCAAGTGCGAAGAAATGTAAATGTCGGGCGTCGGTTCTTCCGAATTCCGATCCTGATCCCGGACGGTGACGAAGCCGACGCCGCTGCCGGTTCTCCGGAACGAGCCGACAATCCAATGTTCCGAAAAAGGGATATCTTCTTGACTTCGCCGCTCTTTTTTCAAACGTTCTTTTTTCAGCCGTTCGTGTTTGGGCTTTGCTGAATCCGAGACGCGCGAAGTCGCCGGTTCGGAACCCTCGGATCGGGCTTTTTTCGGACCGACGACCGGTCGAATCAAATGACTTTCGCCGTAGGCCAGTTCGCCTGCGGCGACCATTTTTCGGACGATCCGGCGCAGCACCGACTTATCTTCCGGAGCGAAGCCCATGAGCCGGAGCAACCCTTTCGGTTTTTGCGGCCGGTAATTCGGAGCGTTGACGATTTCAAGGAGCCGACGACGAATTTCGTCGAAAGCGTTCGGTTCGTTTTGCATGGTCTATTATTGTGCTTTATTAATCCGATGTAATATCGTGTTGGTCTTTTGCCAAAAAAGTCCGAAGACCGTCATTTCGAGCAAAGCGAGAAATCTCACCCTCGCCGAAAGAGTCGGAATTCAGCCCACTCGCGAGGGTGAGATTTCTCCTTTCGCTGCGCTTCAGTCGAAATGACGCAAAAACCCGCACGGCTGAAATAATGCCGTTGCTCTTATAATTTCTCCAACAAATAATTCGTGATGAGGTTCCAAAAATGTCGGCGGGTACCGCTTCCTTCGCTGAGCGAATGCGTTCGGTTCGGATACGACATCATCGAAAAGGTTTTGTTGCGGCGAATCAGTTCGTCGAGCAACAGTTCGAACGCCTGGTAATGCGTGTTGTCGTCGGCCGTGCCGTGTACGAGCAGCAGGTTGCCCCGCAACCCCTCGACGTAGGTGATCGGGGAGGAGTTGCGGTAAGCCTCGGAATTTTCCTGCGGCAGGCCCAAATACCGTTCCTGGTAAATCGTATCATAATAACGCTCGTCCGTAACCGGGGCGATCGCGACCGCCGTTTTGTAGAGGTCGGGATACTGGAAAATCGCGTGCAGCGACATCGACCCGCCGCCGCTCCAGCCCCAAATCCCGACCCGATTCGCGTCGAGGTACGGCCGCTGCTTCAAGACTTCGCGAAGGGCCGCCGCCTGATCTTTCGGCCCGAGCACGCCGACCTGCCGGAACACGGACTTGCGCCAATCCCGTCCTTTCGGCGCCGGTGTCCCCCGGTTGTCGAAACTCATCACGAAATACCCTTTTTGGGCCAACATTTGAAACCAGAGATAATGCTCCCCGCCCCACCGATCGAGCACCGTTTGTCCCGCCGGCTCGCCGTACACGTACAGCAACAGCGGGTATTTTTTCGTCGGGTCAAAATCGACCGGCTCGATGCACCAACCGTCGAGCGAAGTGCCGTCCTCGATCCGGATTGAGAACATTTCGGTCCGGCCGAGTCGCAGTTGGGAAAGTTTTTCGCGCAGCTCCGCGTTGTCGCTTTCGATTCGAACCGTTTCGTGCGAGGGCAATCGAACCAGTTCGTAAACCGGCGGCTCACCGAACTGCGATTCGGTGTGATACGCGAGCCGGCCGTCCGGGGAAATCTCATACGAATGCGTCCCCGGCCGACCGGGCGGAGTGATCCGCCGCACCTCCGAACCGTCGAGCGCCGCCCGATACAAATACTGCTGCGTCGCATTGTCCGGCGAAGCGGAAAAATAGATGCCGCTTTCCGGAGCCCCGCCGTCGAAACCGAGAACCTCGATCACGTCCCAGTTGCCGGACGTGAGCAGCCGCAACGAACCGGGATCGCGGCGGTCGATCAAATAAAGATGGTTCCAACCGTCCCGTTCCGAAGCGAACACGAACCGGTTGCCGTCGGACAGCCGATGCAGTTCGGTCAAATCGATCCAAGCCGGGTCGGTCTCGGTCCAAAAATTTTCCGGCCGCTGAAATCCGTCTTTTTCCGAAACGGTAAAGAATCGCAGTTCGTTCTGCAAGCGGTTCATTTGCCGGATCAGGAGCGTGTTTTCTTCGCCGAGCCAATCGCACGAGACGATGTAATGCTCGCTCGGATCGCCGGGCAGCGGCACCCAACATTCCCGCTCGGGGGCGTCGATTTCGACAACGCCGATCCGGCCGGCGGCGTTGGGCGTCCCCGCCTTCGGGTAGGGAAACTGCCGGACCGTCGGGTACAGCGAGCCGGTGTTGTCGATCAGCGTTTGCCGACCTTCCTCGGCCGTATCGAGTTGCCAAAACGCGATTTTTTTGCCGTCCGGACTCCAACGAAAACCGTCCCGCAGATCGAATTCCTCTTCATAAACCCAGTCGAACGTCCCGTTAACGAAACGATCGCCGCCCGAATCGGTTAGCCGAACGACCGTGCCGGAGTTGAGGTCTTCAACGAAAAGATCGTTCTCGCGAACGTAAGCGACCTGTTGTTCCCCGGGAGAAAATTTCGCGAACATCAGCGAAGACGGTTTCGCGTCTTTGCCCAATTTTTGCAGCCGTCGGCTCGTTCGATCGAACACCCAATAATCCCCCCGGGTCGGTTGCCGCCAAACCTTTTGCGAGTTCGTCAACAGAAGCACTTTGTCGCCTGAACGGGAAAAATCGCAATGCTCGACCGCGAGCGAAACGGGCGAGTCTTGCGGAACCAATTCCGTTGCCCGAACCAGAATTTGCCGCTCTTGCGTAACCGGATCGACCGCGAGAATGTCGTTTCCGCCGCACGGTTCGCCGCTCGGTTCGAGGAGCAGCAGCGTGCCGTCCTCCCGCCAATCGACGGACGGTTCGACGGCCTTGAATTCCCCGGACAGCCGCGCCCGTTCAACCGTCAGCAACGATTCCGGGAGCGTTTCCTGCCCGAAAACTGAGACAGTTGGCAGAAGAAAAACGACGAATAGTAATAACCGTATCACAGGCGAGGATTTCAATAGCGGGATTTCTTGCAAAGATCCGTAAGCTTCTTTCTCACAAAGGCACGAAGCTCACAAAGGACTTGCAGCAAAAATAAATTAGGCAATTGAAGGCAGGTACATCACGAACGTAAATTATGCATCTTATCTGTTTAGCCGAGCGGCGCAGACGCCGGTGTTGCAACTTAAAGGAGTTGACCTTTCTAAATCACCCTTTGTGCCCTTCGTGCCTTTGTGAGAAACAATTCAGATTGCATCCCGTTGTCCCGAATGTATCACCGTAGGCCAACGGGTCGGCAACCCCCGCTTCGCGGAAACCTTGCAACCGGAGCTGGCACGATTCGCAGCGGCCGCAGCTGAGACCGGATTCGCCGGGATCGTAACAGGTCCAGGTCAAGCCGTAATCGACGCCGAGCTCGATCCCCCGCCGGATCGTTTCCGCCTTGCCGAAATGCAAGAGCGGGGCCTTGATCCGGAACCCGCCCGATTCCCGCCCCGATCGGGTCGCGACACTCGCCAATTGCTCGAACGCGGTCAAAAATGTGGCCCCGCAATCGGGATAGCCGCTGCTCTCGATTTCGGAAACCCCGAGATAAATTTCCGGGGCGGCGACCGTTTCGGCGTAAGCCAACGCCAATGAAAGGAAAATCGTGTTTCGGGCCGGGACATAAGTCGAAGGGATGCTCTCGCCGATCCGCTGGAGCGGCACGTCTTTCGGGACGTCGATCGCATCGGTGAGCGCGCTTCCCCCGAAAAGCCGCAAATCAAGCGGCAGGACGATATGTTTTTCGACGCCGAAAAATCGGGCGACGTTCCGGGCCGCCTGCAACTCGATCGCATGTCGCTGGTTGTAATCGATCGTCAACGCGAAAAGCTCCCGCCCTTCGGCCTTGGCGATCGCCGCGACCGTGCTCGAATCCAACCCGCCGGACAGTAAAACGACCGCTCTCATCGGCCGGCGGCCTCCTTTCCCGCGTCGGCTCCCAGCCGTTGGCCGTCGGCGAGCAACCGCTCCCGCAATTTCGGGTAATCGACTTCCTGAACCGGCGTCCCCGCGTCGATCGCGAATGCGGCCGTCGTCGCCGCGCTTTGCCCCAAAATCATGAAAACCGGCTCCATTCTCACGGAACCGTAGGCGATGTGCGAACTGCTGACGCAAACCGGGACGAGAAGGTTTTCGCATTCGGCCTGTTTCGGCAAAACGGATCCCAGGTCGATCGTGTAAGGCTCCCGCAACGGCTCTTGAATGTCCCCTTCGTTTTGAACGGTCCCGGCCGGAGTGATGTAACGGCGGACGTTATGCGAATCGAGATTGTACGAGCCCATACCGATCGGCCGGGGACAGCGGCGTTTCGATTGGCAATCGGCTTCGGTCATGACATAGTCCCCGACCATCCGGCGGGCTTCGCGAACGTAAATCTGGTGCGGCCAATGTCCGGTCTCGGAAAACTCGTCCTTCGCGAGCCCCCAATGCGACATCTTTTCTCGAATCTCCTCGGGAACCCTCGGATCGTTGGCGAGAAAGTACATCAGCCCCTGTTGGTAACGGACATGATCGGCGATGATCGCCGCCCTCTTTTCGTAAGAGGCTTCGGGATATTCGTAATTCGCCCCGATCATATCGGTACTGAACGGCCCGTGATTGTTCGTATCCGTCTTGCGGTTCGGGATGCGGTCGAACTTGTTGAAAACCTTCCGCCAACCGGTATCGAAAACGCGGACCAACAGTTCGTAATCGCTCGGGTCGTAACCGTCCGGCTTCGGGAAGGGGACGCGGTTCGGCTCGTGATCGGTCAAGCACATCCGGAAGCAATAGGCTTGAACGCGGTCGTCCGCTTCGCCGCGAACCCCGGGAGCACTGTCGTCGACGTATTTGAGCCGGCCGCTCTTCGGATCGCCCGGAACGACATACGGATCGACCGGTTTTTCGAACAGGTGTCCCTTGGGCAGCGTCCCGACCTGGTTGCCGTTCCAGGTTTCGCCGTATTCGGAATTCGCTTCCCGGCCGATGCGATACCGCACTCCGGCGGCGGCGAGCAGGTCCCCTTCGTAGGTCGCATCGAGAAACATCTTTCCCTCGTACCGTTTTCCGTCAAGCGTTCGAATCGAACGGATGCGGAGTCCGTCCTTTTCGAGGCCGTTCTCCCGGTCGAGCCAAGCCTCGCGAACGACGGGAATGTCGTATTCTTTGACCCAATCTTCGAAAACGGCTTCGGCGATATGCGGTTCGAACACCCACATCACTTTATCTTCGTCCGAGATCGCCTTGGTTCCCTGCCCCTTGTTGGCGTAATCCGCTTGATTTTGCCAACGCCAAGCATCTTTGTGCTGGTATTTTTCGTAAATCCGACGATAAAATTCGCGGGCCAACCCGCCGATCGCCGCCGTCCGGCCGGAATCGGTAAAGCCGAGCCCGCCGGAAGACATGCCCCCCAAATGTTTTTCGGGAGCGACGATCACGACCGATTTGCCCATTTTCCGGGCTTGGACCGCGCTCACGACCCCGGCCGAAGTGCCGCCGTATACGACCAAATCGTAAACCGGCTCCGCAGAAACCGGCAAGCCGTTCGCGAGGACGAAAAGAAAAAATACCCCCCACACCAAAGAAAAGCGTTGTCTTGTTCTCATCGAATGATCTCCGTTGAGGCTATAGGCTAAGTTAGAGCATTTCACGTTTCCGTTTATACTAGCCCCAAGCGTGAGCGCGGGGTGATATAACGGTAGCTTAGCGGTCAGCGGCTTAACAACTTAGAGGACTGTTTTCGAAGCCGTTAAGCTGCTAAGTTGCACGGTTTCATCCCCCCGCGCTCACGCTTGGGGCTAGTGTATATCATTTCGTAAATCTCTAGCATTACTTTCCGTCCGCTTTCGGCGACGCGGGCCGGGAAAGCTCGAAGGAGCGTTCCGTTGCCGCGAGGACGGCGGCGATCAACGCCGAACGGAGCCCGGCCTGTTCGAGGGCGGCGATCCCCGCGATCGTCGTCCCGCCGGGACTCGCGACCCGGTCCTTGAGCACGGCCGGATGCTCGCCCGTTTGCAACACCATTTCGGCCGCTCCCTTGAGCGTCTGGGCCGCAAGCCGGGTCGCGACATCACGCGACAGCCCCATTTGAACACCACCGTCGCTCAGAGCTTCGACGATCATGTAACCGAACGCCGGGCCGGAGCCGGACAGACCGGTGATCGCGTTCAATTGCCCTTCGCTCACGCGAACGGCGATGCCGACGGTTTCCAAAAGCGATTGAACCAGCCCGATCTCGTCTTCGGAAACCTGTTCCGAGGGACAAAACCCGCTCGCCCCGCTCCCGATCAGGCATGGGGTGTTCGGCATCACGCGAATGATCGGCGTCTTTTTTCCCAATCCCTCGGCGAGGGTCGCAATCGTGATCCCCGCCGCGATCGAGACGACGAGCAACCGCTTTTTCCGGTCGGAAAGAATCGGCCCGAGTTCCGCGAACACGGAGCCGAGGTGTTGCGGTTTGACCGCCAAAAACAGCACCTCGACGGTCCCGGCCAACTCTTTCAACGTCCCCGGCACGGTGCCGCCGGTCGCCGCAACGAATTTTTGCTTCGCCTCTTCGGAAACGTCGAACGCGAAAAGATCCGAAACTTTGAGTATTCCGCTACGCAAAAAGCCGCCGGCCAAGGCCGTCGTCATTTGCCCTGCTCCGACAAAACCGATTCGTTGACTCATGGGACGAAAAAAGTTGACAGGAAAGGTCGTTAAAATGAGGTCGGTATTCCGACCAAAAGGCTATTGTATCGCCTGTTTGCCCGCAAATCCAACGGTTTGGCGAAAAAACTTCGGGAATTGCAAAGTCGAACGCGGCAAACAGCAGCCCGAAGCGTCAGCGCCGGGTTGTCCGCGCATTTCCGTATTGGATAACCGGGCGCTCACGCTTCCGGCTGCTGTTCGATTCGATCTCTTTTGGCAAGAGTGAGATTTCTCGCTTCGCTCGAAATGACCAAAACACTGCATTTTGCGCAGTTTGCACAATATCTTTATTTTATCGGTAATTTATCTGAAGCTTCGAAATACATAACACTTGGAGACGGAATTTGATCTTGCTTAAAACATTATCGTTGCTCTATAATTTCCGATTGATCCGATGTATTCCGGGGTACCGGCTAAATAGAGAGTCAATTGCATGATGCAAGATCGCCAAGGAAGGTTTTCTCATGAGTAAAAAAATCGAATCGGTTCCGCCGCTTCGCGTTCCGTCGTTTCCCGATACCTTTTCCGCTTCTTCGCAGGAACCGGCCGCGTCGTCGCAACCGTCCCTTCCCACGGATCACGAACCGGAAGCAACGGCCCGGCCAAAACGGTTTCCCAAGCAACTGTTGCTTGGCGGAGCGGTCGTGTTAGGCTGTCTCGTTTTGGGAGCGATCCCCCTTTCTCTCGGTTATTTCAAAGGGGAGGCGGTCGCCCCTTCCGAAATCTCGGACTTGGAATCCGACGATCCCTTCGGGGCTCCGGAAGTCGGATTTGTCGAAGAAAACCTCGCCAAGCCGAATACCGACGATCCCTTTGTCTCCGCCCAACCGCTCGCCGCCGCCGTGCCGCGATTGTCGCACGACGATGCCGGACCGGGCGTCGTCCGCGGAACGGCCGCCGCCCTCTTGGAGCCGGTTGAATCGACGCTCGATTACGCTCCGGAAACGGAAGATGTCTTTGCAACAAGCCCGCAGCCGCAAATGATGGGACAAGAGATGTTCGACGGTCCGCAACACGATCCCGGGGAAATGCGGCCCGGATCGGATTCTCCGGAAGCGTTGTTTGAAGCCGCTTCGGCCCCGCCGGACCGGGACGAATTCGAGGCCGTTTCCCCGAAAGGGGCTCAATACCAACCGACCAGCGGCAGCGTCGTCGATTCCCGGCCGGGCTCCGCGCCGGTTTCGCATTCTCCGCATCCGCAACAGCAGCCGGGCGGGGCCGTGTCCCCGTATGCTCCGATCAACAACGGTCCGGCGGCCGCTCGCGGAAAGACTCCTCCCAATACGACTCCCAATGCTCCTCCGATGCACGAGGTTTCGGACACCGTCCCGACCGTGCAACCGGCCCGGGTTACGCCGCTGCAAACCCAACCGTTCAACGGTCGCGATCCGAACCGGCACATCCCGGATACGGCACACGCGATCGGCGAGCCGGAATCGCGAGGGACGAAACTCGCGTTCGCCGCTCCCTCGGGCACGCATCCGGCAGCCGCCTCGGACGCGGCTCGCGTCGATCAGCCGGAGCACGGGCCGCCCCACCACACCGTGCCGCCTTACCAGGAACGCCGGGAATACCGGCCGCAATTCGCGCAGATTCGGCAGGGCGGAGCGGTTTTGCCGAACGATCACGGCCAAATTTGGTGCGAATACGACATTACTCCGTACACCAAGGCCCTCGGGAACGTCCCCGGATCGTTTCCGGAACAGACGGTCGTCGATTGGGTCTTGCGGCAAACCGGGACGCAGGCTTGGCATTCGGACCCGTTTGGGATTTTGAACGCGACGACCGAAACGCTTTACGTTTATCACACTCCGGAGATGCAGCAGATCGTCGCCGAAATCGTCGACCGGTTCCTGAACCCGCAGGCCCGGTCCGACGCCTATTCGCTCCGGATCATTTCGGTCAACGGCCCGAATTGGCTGAGTCAAGGGCACGCTTATCTGAAACCGATCCGGATCGACACGCCGGGAGTTTCCGGCTGGTTGCTGGAAAAAGAGGACCAGAATCGGCTCATTTCGGAGTTGACCCGACGTTCGGATTACAAGGAGCTGAGCGCTCCGCAGTTTACGATCGGCAGCGGCCAAAAGCATGTCGTTACGTCCAGCATTCCGAAAAATTACACGCGGGACGCCCAGTCGAACGAAGGGGTTTGGCCCGGTTACGGAACGCAAACCGACGTGATCAACGAAGGTTACAAGATGTCGTTCGTCCCGCTGTCCGGGGTCGACGGCGTTTCGGCCGATTTGATGATCGAATGCGAGGTTCTGCAGGTCGAGAAAATGACCCCGGTCGTATTGACCGTTCCGAGCAAGATCGCTCCCCGGCAACGGGTTTCGATCGAATCGCCGCAAACCTGCGGCTTCCGTTTGGACGAACAGATTCGTTGGCCGAAGGACAAAGTCCTCGTTTTGGATTTGGGAACGATCCCGATGCCGAGCGCGGCCCAATCGAACAGCCTGATCCCGGAGCTCACCCGCCGTCTTTCCGGCGGCACCGCGAACCGCGGCAACGTCCTGCTCTTCTTCGAATGCCGGAAACAATAAGCGACAACGTCGCTGCTTCCAACAACGAGCCGCGTTCCGCGAACACGGTTACGTTCATAGCGAGTAACGTTTCAACACGAATAGACGCAGCAAACCGCGACCACAGGTCGCGGTACTCGTCGTGTTGTGCGTTTTGGGATATAATAACCTTTTCGAGTTGCCGATGATAAGGTCATTAATGTAACCCTCCCACTCGTTTTAATCGTGTCCAGAATCTTTGAAGATGCTTCCCGCTCGATCGGCAACACGCCGCTGATCCGGCTGAACCGCCTCGTGAGTTCAAAGGCGACCGTGCTCGTCAAAATCGAAGGTCGCAACCCTTCGTATTCGGTCAAATGCCGCGTCGGAGCGAGCATGATCGCCGCGGCCGAAAAAGCGGGCACGCTCAAGCCCGGCGTCGAAATCGTCGAGCCGACAAGCGGAAACACCGGCATCGCCCTCGCCTATGTCGCCGCCGCCCGAGGGTATGCGTTGACGCTGACGATGCCGGAAACGATGAGCCTCGAACGCCGCAAGCTGCTCGCCTTCCTTGGAGCGAAATTGGTGCTGACGCCGGGAGCCGAAGGAATGAACGGGGCAATTCGGGCGGCGGAAGAGCTCGCGGGGTCCGATCCGAAGCGGTTTTTCCTGCCGCAGCAGTTCAAGAATCCGGCGAATCCCGAGATTCATGAAAAAACGACCGGGCCGGAAATCTGGAACGATACCGACGGGAATTTCGACGTGCTGGTTTCCGGCGTCGGGACCGGCGGGACGATCAGCGGGATTTCCCGGTTCGTCAAAAAGACCCAAAACAAGGCGATCCTTTCCGTCGCCGTCGAGCCGGCGGCGAGCCCGGTGATCGCCCAGCAACTGGCCGGTCGCCCACTCACTCCCGCCCCGCACAAAATTCAAGGGATCGGAGCCGGTTTCATTCCCGAAACGCTCGATCTTTCACTTCTCGACCGGGTCGAATCCGTTTCCGACGACGAAGCGGTCGAGTTCGCGAGACGGTTGGCAAAAGAAGAAGGCATACTGGGCGGCATTTCCTCCGGAGCGGCGGCGGCCGTTGCCGTCCGGCTCGCCCGATCCGGCGCGTTCGACGGCCGAACGATCGTCGCGATCCTGCCCGATGCAAGCGAGCGCTACCTTTCGACGGTTTTGTTTGATATTTTTTGAGGCTTCAGGCCTCAGACTTCAGGCTTCAGGTTGTGTGTTTAACATTTTTCTTGAAGCATGCTGAAACACAAGCATTGGATTTTCGTGCCAGGCTTGTTATAGCAACATTCCTGAAGCCTGAAGCCTGAAGCCTGAAGCCTAAAATCCTACCCCCCATGTCCGATTTTCTTCAGCTTTCTCAAAAACGGTTCCTGATTTTCGGCGTCGCCAACAAAAAAAGCGTCGCCTATCACATCGCGAAGATGTTGCTTGAGCAAGGGGCGGTCTGTACGTTCGTCGTGCAAAACGAGAGCGTGCTCGCGAAAATCGCCCCGCTGTTTCCGGGCGCCGGAATTTTTTCGTGCGACGTCGAAAAAGAAGAGGAGATCGAGCGTTTGCGGACCGAAATCGAGCCGACACTCGACGGGAAAAAGTTCGACGGGCTGGTTCATTCGATCGCCTTCGCCGATTACGGCGGAGGAATCAAGCCGTTTCACGAAACGCCGAAAGCGGCGTTTTTTCAGGCGCTCGACATTTCCTGCTTTTCTTTGATCGTGATCAGCCGGGTGTTCGCCGAGTTGTTGGAGCCAAACGCCTCGGTCGTCACGATTTCGATCTCGACCACGAATATGGCGAGCGAGAATTACGGTTTTATGGCCCCGATCAAGGCGGCCCTCGATTCCTCGCTTGCGTTCCTGACGAAATCGTTCAGTCATTTTTCCAGCGTCCGGTTCAACGCCGTCGGGCCGAGCCTTTTGAAAACGGCGGCTTCGGCTGGCATCCCGGGCTTCTTCGATTCGTACCTTTTCGCCGAGCAGGTGATCCCGCGAAAACGGGCGCTCGAAACCGAGGAAGCCGCCGCCGCTGCCGTTTTCCTGCTCAGCCCTCGTTCGAGCGGCGTTTGTGCCCAAAAAATCATCGTCGATGCGGGCATGTCGACGAATTACTTCGACAAGGGAATTATTAATAAATGTATAGATCGTTCGTAATCGTGCAGAATGTTATAGGCTGTAGGACTCGTTTTCCAACCGTTCCCTACAGTCTATAGCCTAGAGCCTAACTCACACCGGCGTCTGCGCCGCTCGGCTAAACGGGGGAGATCAAAAATGACCTCTTATATTGAAGTGCATATCACGACCGCTTCGCAAGACGAAGCGGAACTTCTTGCCAACGTCCTGATCGAAAAAAAGCTCGCCGCCTGCGTTCAGGTTTCCGGCCCCATCCAGAGTCATTACGTTTGGGAAGGGCAAGCCGAATCGGCCCAGGAATGGTATTGCAACGCGAAAACGAGTCAGGACCTGTTTTCTGAATTGGCCGAAACCGTTCGAGCCAACCATTCTTATAAGTGTCCGCAAATCATTGCCCTGCCGATTCTCGCGGGAAATCAGGACTATCTCGATTGGATGAGCGAACAGCTGCAATAGCCGAATCGAAACAGCGGCCCGAAGCGTGAGCGCCGGGTTTGTTCGTTCAAAACCGGGCGCTGACGCTTCCGGCTGCTGTTGCCTACCTGTTTAGCCGAGCGGCGCAGACGCCGGTTTCAAGGATATTATGCAATTATTCTTCCGTTTGTAACGATTGCGACGAGTTTTCTAAATAGGCAGACAAATTTTCTACAATTTTCCCAGTTTGCCTATTTTTTCTATTTATAACCATTGCGTTTTTGGACGATATCAACAAAACTACATGATGTTCGTTGAAAAATGACAAATCGGGAATTGTCAAGGAAATTTTTTTGTTCTTCGAAAGTTTCCCCCCGGCGAAGTGGTCGTGTGCGGCTTTCCTAAAACCGCATCCTGTTGAACTTCAACCCTGAGATTTCCTTCCCAACCTTCGATTGAGAAAAAATTCGATGTACGATACCTTAACATACGATGATTTTTCGACCTCGTCCGCCGTTCAATCTCCGTTGGAGACCTATCTCCGGGAAATCAACGAAACGGCGCTCTTGACGGCTCGGGAAGAACAGACTCTCGCGATCGCGATCGGCGAAGGGGATTTGGAAGCCCGCGACCGTATGGTTCGCGCCAACCTCCGGCTCGTCGTCAACATTGCGCGAGGGTATACGGGAAAAGGGCTCGGTTTGCAGGATTTGATCGAAGAGGGGAATCTCGGTCTTTTGCGGGCCGTCGAAGGGTTTGACCCGGCGATGGGGACCCGGTTTTCGACGTATGCCAGTTACTGGATCAAGCAATCGATCAAGCGGGCGCTCATCAATTCGGCGAAAGCGATCCGGATTCCGGCTTACATGGTCGAATTGCTTTCGAAATGGCGAAGGGCGAGCAACCGACTTTCCGACGAACTGGGCCGCAACCCGACGCCGGAAGAAATCGCCCGGGTTCTCGGCCTGCCGCGAAAAAAGCTGCCGATCATCAAGAAAGCGATTCTCATTTACAATCTGACTCCGCAAACCGATCAGGCCGATATCGGTTGGTCGCTCGGGGAGATGATCATGGACGATCGGTCCCGCAGTCCGGACGAAGAGCTGCTCGAAAGCGACAATCTCAGCTTCGTTATGGACCAGCTCGATGCAATGGATCCTCGGGAATCGGCCGTTTTGCGGATGCGTTTCGGGTTGGGACAATACGAACCGCAGACGCTGAAAGAGATCGGCGAAACCCTGGGTTTGACGCGGGAACGGGTGCGGCAAATCGAAACGGAGGCCCTCAACCGCTTGGCCGAAAGTCTCGAAGGATCCCGGAGCAGGGAATACGCCTACGATTCCTGGTGATTAGAGGCAGCACCCTCGGGCGCCGCAACAGTGCATCGGCTGTTCCCGGCAAGCGTCGCTTCGACCGGGACATTCCGGACCAGTGTTACCCGAATGGGCGGCCGGAGCACTCATCTGCCGTTCCAACCGCTCGCTCTCGCAATGCGGACAAACCGGTCGTATTTCCCCGCGAATCAACAGTTCGAATTCTTTCCGACACTGGGAACAGCGATATTCGTAAAGAGGCATCTTGGGTCTTCTCGCAAAAAGTTTCTTTCTTGTTTAGCCGAGCGGCGCAGACGCCGGTGAGAATCGGCAAAAGAATTCTC
>JAVBSX010000155.1:0-5791 GCA_031556455.1 Thermoguttaceae bacterium | reverse complement strand
ATGAGCGTCCCCGAAGTGCCGAGCGAAGAGACGAAATGACTGACCCGGCCGCCGCTTTGTTTCCAGATTTCGGCCGAAGTCGCCTGGTAATGCGCCAATTTGTTGTAGACGTTGGAAAACTGGTCGGGGTTGAAATACTTTTCCGGAAATTCGGCGACGAGCTCGCGGCATTTTTGAATCGCCCCGTCGGTTCCCAGCTTGGCCGGGGTCAACGTCAGCTTTCCGCCAAACCCTTTGATCATTTTCTGCCGTTCGACCGAAACGGCTTCGCTCATCACGATTTCGACTTCGTAGCCGAGCACGGTTCCGATCATCGCCAAACCGATGCCGGTGTTGCCCGAGGTCGCTTCGATGATCGTTTTGCCCGGTTTCAGTTTGCCGTCTTCCCGGGCCTGGAGGATCATTTTCAAGGCGATTCGGTCCTTGATGCTGCCGGTCGGGTTGAAACCTTCCAACTTGGCGAAAATTTCGACGTTCGGGTTGGATTGCAGCTTGCGGATTCGGACGAGCGGCGTGTTGCCGATCGTGTCCAAAATATTGTCAAACATAAAGCGTTTTCGATAATGTGAGGATGCTTCCGTTCTCGCGAACGGACATAGGAAGCGCGGAACGGTTGAGGCAAAAATCAGGAAGGCGTTATTGTACTCTTGTGCCGTTCGTCTTTCAAGACACGTTTGACCGATAACACGAGGATAGCGTGCGCTGTTTCGGGGGTCTTTTCAGCACGGGAAAAACTGCTATAATCCCACTTCCTATTCGAATTTAATCTTACCGTTCCCATTCGCCCCTATTTCTTGATAGGGGAACTTGTCCCCGATATAGCTCGACAAAAATCAGTTCCGGCGGTTTTCCGCAATTCTTCGTATCCTAACCAGTACAAAAGAGATCGTTTTTTGACAATTTAAACTCCGTGCGATGATTGAAAAAACGCGGAGTACCGGCTAAATGGTCAAATCTCAGGTCATGTCCGGTTAGGGTATGGTTCTTCCTTTTCTTTGTTCCTTTTTTCCTAAGTCCGAGGCGGTTTCGCGGTTTTCAGACGCGGCTTCCCGACGATTAGGTACAGGTTGAGGTGATGTATGAATCGCGTGTTAATTCTCGGCGCCGGCGGAGTCGGTCGGGTCGTCGTTCACAAATGTGCCCAGCACCCGGACATCTTCCGGGAGATGATCTTCGCGAGCCGCACCCGAAGCAAGTGCGATGCGATCGTCGGCGACATTAAGAATTACCCGCACCCGATTCGAACCGAGCAGGTCGACGCCGATTCGGTGCCCGAACTGCTCGCCCTGATCAAGGACGTCAAGCCGGATCTGCTCGTGCATGTCGCACTGCCGTATCAGGATTTGACGATTATGGAAGCGTGCCTGCAAAGCGGCGTCCATTATCTCGATACGGCCAACTACGAACATCCGGACACGGCGAAATTCGAGTACGCCCAGCAATGGGCCTACCACGAAAAATTCGAGAAGGCCGGGCTGCTCGCCCTGCTCGGGGCCGGTTTCGACCCCGGAATGACCAACGTGTACACGGCCTATGCACGGAAGCACCATTTCGACCGGATGGGGACCGTCGATATCATCGACTGCAACGCCGGGGACCACGGTTATCCGTTCGCGACGAATTTCAACCCGGAAATCAACATCCGCGAAGTGACCGCGAAAGGGCGGTATTTCGAAAACGGCCGCTGGGTCGAAACCGAGCCGCTTTCGGTCAAGAAAGTCTTCGATTTTCCCGACGGGATCGGCCCGAAAGACATGTACCTGCTTTACCACGAAGAAATGGAATCGCTCACGAAGCATTTTCCCGAGGTCGAGCGGATGCGTTTTTGGATGACCTTCGGTCAATCGTACCTGACGCATTTGAAAGTGCTCGAAAACGTCGGCATGACCCGAATCGATCCGGTGATGTACGAAGGCCGCGAAATCGTCCCGCTGCAATTCCTGAAAGCCCTGCTTCCCGACCCGGCCTCGCTCGGGCCGCGCACGAAGGGCAAAACGTGCATCGGCTGTTGGATCAACGGGCAAAAAGACGGAAAAGATCAAACGTACTACGTCTATAACATTTGCGACCACCAAGAATGCTTCCGCGAGGTCGGCGCCCAGGCGGTCAGTTACACGACCGGGGTTCCGGCCGCGCTCGCCGCGAAAATGATCCTCGCCGGAACCTGGAGCGGTCGCGGCGTGTTCAACATCGAACAGTTCGATCCCGACCCGTTCATGCAAGAGATCGGCGAGTGGGGACTCCCTTGGGTCGAGACGTTCCCGGCCCGGCCGGACCTTTGACCGAATTCCCGGCAATACTCCGAACGATACGTACAACTTGACTCCGAGGCTTTTTATGCCAACGCTGCTTTTTTCGCTTTCTCCTTCTTAACTTCAACTCCAAAGGTCCCTTATTCGAAATGAACCCAGTCCCACTTCCCGATTTCGATTACACCGGGGTTAAAATCCCGACTCCCTATTACATCATCGACCGGGCGCTTTTGCGCCGGAACATGAAGGTTTTGGCCGACGTTCAAAGTCGTTCAGGGGCGAAAATTCTTCTCGCTCTCAAAGCCTTTTCAACTTGGGGGGTGTTTTCCGACATGATTCCCTATCTCTCGGGAGTGACATGCAGCAGCTTGCATGAGGCGATGCTCGGAAAAGAGGAGTTCGGGAAAGAGATACACATGTACTCTCCGGCCTATTCGAAGGAGGAAATGAAATCGATCCTCCCGCAGGTCGATCACCTGGTCTTCAATTCGATCAATCAATGGAAGCTGTTCCGCGCGGGCATCCAGAAATACGAGCGGAAAATTCAATGCGGGCTGCGAATCAACCCGGAATACTCGGAAGTACAGAACGAAATGTACAACCCGTGCAACAACCGGTCGCGGTTCGGCATCCGGGCCGACGAGCTGGAAATGTCCGATCTCAAGGGGATCGACGGATTTCACTTTCATACCATGTGCCAACAAGGCTCCGACGTTTTGGAGCGGACGCTCGAACTCGTCGTCGATAAGTTCGGCCGGTTCTTCAAAAAATTGAAATGGATCAACTTCGGCGGCGGCCACCATATCACCCGGCAAGGTTACGACGTCGATTACCTTTGCAACATCATCACGCATTTCCGGGGCAAGCACGGGCTTGAGGTCTATCTCGAACCGGGGGAAGCCCATGTTCTCAACACCGGCTTCCTGGTCGCGACGGTGTTGGACGTGATCGAAAACCCGAACAGCATCGATGTCGTGATCGTCGACACTTCCGCCTCGGCCCACATGCCGGACGTGATAGAAATGCCGTACGTCCCGGACATCATCGGGGCGAGGAAGGTGGTCGAAACCTCGTTCGACGCCCCGCTCGAAGAAGGCCGGTACAAGTACATCGTCGGCAGCAAAACCTGTCTTTCGGGGGACATCATCGGCGAATATCTTTTCAAGAAGCCGCTCCGGGTCGGCCAAAGGGTCGCGTTCGGGGATATGGCCCAGTACACGATGTGCAAGAACACGGCGTTCAACGGCTTGCAGCTGCCGACGATCGTTTCGTGCGACAGCGACACCTCTTCGGGCAACTTTCGCGTGATCCGCAAATTCGATTACGGCGATTACAAAATGCGATTGTCGTAAAAAAGAACGCTATTTAGCCGGTACCCCGCTCTTTTTTCGATTTTCCACGAAAACGGAGGGGCTTTCCCGGATAAGGCCCCTCCATTATAATACAGGTTTAATCCTTTTCGGTTTTTAACCGTAAGGCTTCTCTCCTTCATCAACCCGAAATCTTTACCAGGAGTACCCTCGTGAGTGAACAACGTTTTCTGATGGCCGACGGCAACGAAGCCGCGACCCTGATTGCCCACAAATGCAACGAAGTGATGGCGATTTACCCGATCACCCCCTCTTCGACGATGGGAGAATTGGCGGACGAATGGGCCGCCAAGGGGAAAACCAACATTTTCGGTACGATCCCGAGCGTCGTCGAGATGCAGAGCGAAGCGGGCGCGGCCGGAGCCGTGCACGGTTCGCTTCAGGGCGGTGCGCTGACCTGCACGTTTACCGCCTCGCAAGGGTTGCTCCTGATGATCCCGAACATGTTCAAAATCGCGGGAGAATTGACGCCGACCGTTTTTCACGTCTCGGCCCGAACCGTCGCGACCCATGCCCTGTCGATTTTCGGCGATCACTCCGACATCATGGCCTGCCGCTCGACCGGTTGGGCGATGCTCGGCGGCGGCAGCATCCAGGAAACACACGATATGGCGATGATCGCCTACGCGGCGACCTACAAATGCCGCGTCCCGTTCGTGCATTTCTTCGACGGCTTCCGGACCTCGCACGAAGTCAACCGGATCGAGCCGCTCTCCGATGAGGTGATCAAGCAGATGCTCGATATGGACGCGATCACGGCGTTCCGGCAGCGGGCGATGAACCCGGAAAAGCCGGTCCTCCGCGGGACCGCCCAAAACCCCGACGTCTTTTTCCAGGCTCGGGAAACTTGCAACCCGTATTACGAAAAGGTCGCCGCGATCGTCCAAGGCGAAATGGACAAGTTCGCGAAGTTGACCGGCCGGTCCTACCACCTGTTCGATTACTTCGGGGCTCCGGACGCCGAGCGGGTGATCGTTGCAATGGCCTCCGCGACCGGCGTGATCGAGGAATATCTCGACGCGGTCGGCAGCGGCCAAAAGATCGGCTTGGTCAGCGTTCGGCTGTACCGGCCGTTCGACGCCGCCGCAATGGTCAAGGCTTTGCCGAAAACGGTCAAGAGCATCGCCGTTCTCGACCGGACGAAAGAGCCGGGCGCCCTCGGCGAGCCGTTGTACCAGGATGTCGTTACCGCTTTGGCCCAGAGCTGGACCGGCGATTGGCTCAAGGTGATCCGCGGCCGTTACGGACTTTCGTCCAAGGAATTTACCCCCGCGATGGTTCAGGTCATTTACGATGAATTGGCGAAAGAGCATCCGAAAAAAGAATTTACCGTCGGGATCAAGGACGACGTTTCGAAGTTGAGCCTCGATTACGACCCGCATTTCTCGACCGAAGCCGAAGATGTCAAACGCTGCATGTTCTTCGGGCTCGGGAGCGACGGAACGGTCGGTGCGAACAAGGACACGACGAAGATCGTCGGCGAAAACACCCATTTGTATACCCAGGGTTACTTCGTTTACGACTCGAAAAAGGCGGGCTCGATCACGGTTTCCCACCTTCGTTTCTCGCCGAAGCCGATCAAGGGTTCGTACCTGATCAGCAAGGCGAACTTTATCGCCTGTCACCAATTCGTCTTTACGGAAAAACTCGACATGCTCGCCGCCGCCGTCGAAGGGGCGACCTTCCTGCTCAACAGTCCTTACGGACCGGAAGATGTCTGGCGCGAACTGCCCGTCGAATTGCAGCAGGAAATCATCGCGAAGAAGATCAAGTTTTACGTCGTCGATGCCGTCAAGGTTGCGAAAGAGACCGGCATGGGCGGTCGGATCAACACGATCATGCAGACCTGCTTCTTCAAGCTCGCCGGTTTTCTCCCGGAAGATGAGGCGATCGGCCACATCAAAAAGGCGATCCAAAAAACCTACGGCCGGAAAGGTGAAGCGGTCGTTCTCAAGAATTACGCCGCCGTCGATGCCTCCCTCGCCGCCTTGAAAGAGGTCAAGGTTCCGGGCGAAGCGTCTTCGAAAAAGCATCGTCAAAGCGGCACGGTCGGCAAGCCGGACGCGTTCGTCAAGGACGTGCTCGGAGAGATTTTGGCCCAGCGCGGCGACGATCTCCCGGTCAGCGCGTTCCCGGCCGATGGGACGTTCCCGACGGCGACGAGCCAGT
>JAVBSX010000095.1:0-3480 GCA_031556455.1 Thermoguttaceae bacterium | reverse complement strand
GCTTAGCAGCTTAGAAGACTGTTTTCGAAGCCGCTAAGATGCAACGACGATTATCACCCCGCGCTCACGCTTGGGGCTGGTATTATTGAAAACGCGAAAAGCCCTAATTGTTATGAACCGTTCGATCATTGTTATTTCCGTTTTTTTGTTGCTGATCGGGCAGACGCTTGCCCTTGAGACGATCCGCGCCAAAAAAAAAGACGGAACGGAACGGGAATACCTCGGCCGGATTCTCGTTTTGGGGACGGAAGGGGAAGTCGTGTTGCAAACCCGGGACGGGCAGATACATCCTTTTTTGGGGGAGGAAATCCTGGAAAGAAAAACGGACGAGAGGGAATTCGTTCCCTTGACCCGAAAGGAAATCGCTCCTCTCTTGCTCGAAGAATTCGGCGACGGATTCGAGGTACATCTCACGGAGCATTATGTCGTCGTTTACAGTACCTCGAAGGATTACGCCCAGTGGTGCGGCATGCTGTTCGAAAAGCTGTACGACAAATACAAGGGGATTTGGACCCGCAAGGGCCTTGAGCTGCGCGAGCCGGAATTTCCGCTGGTCGCGGTTATTTTTTCCAACAAAGGGACGTTCGACCGTTACGGCGAAGAGGAATCGGGACAGGCTTTTTCGAAAACGATGTGTGCGTATTACCACATGTTGACCAACCGGATCGTCCTTTGCGATTTGACCGGCATTGAAACGCATCGGGAAAACGAAAATAAAAACGCGACCGTCGCGCGGATTCGCGACATCCTTTCGCGGCCCGGGGCGGGACACAACGTCTCGGCGCTCGTGCACGAGGCGGCGCACCAGATCGGTTTTAACGACGGCATGTTCCAACGGATGAGTTCGGTCCCCCGTTGGCTGATCGAAGGGATCGCGATGCTGCACGAACTACCTGATCTCGACAACCCGCGAAAAAACGTTTCGAGTGATTTAAGAGTCAACCAGGAGCGGCTTCGGCAATTCCAGGTTTTGATTCAAAAAGGAAATGCCGACCCGTTTCGCCCGCTGCTTCTCTCGGATGATCCGCTGCTGCAAACGGCGACGGCGATCGATAACTATGGTGTCTCTTGGGCGATCTGTTATTACCTGTTCAAAAAACGAGGCCCCGAATTCCGGGCCTACATCCAAACGATGGCGGAAAAAAAATCGTATGTGCATGATCTTCCGAAAACCCGCCGCGAGGAATTCGAGAACGTTTTTGGAGACAGCTGGGAAAAGTTTTACAAGGATTTCTTCAAATATGTCCGGACATTGTAATGAGAGAAATCGGAAGAAGATTTGGGGCCGTTTAGCCGGTACCCCGCGTTTTTCAAAGTTCGATACAAAATAACCTTTATGCAACCGGACCTTCGCGATCAGACGGTTTTCGTACTTGATGCCCACGGCATTTTGTACCAGCTTTTTCACGCTCTTCCGGAAATGAGTTCCCCGCAGGGGGAACCGGTCGGGGCCGTGTTCGGGTTCGTTCGCGATCTGATCGCGCTCCTTTCCCGACAAAAACCGGATTACATTTTTTGTGCCTACGATTTGCCGGGCGCGACTTTTCGGAACGAACTGTATCCGAAATACAAGGAAAATCGAAAAGAGATGCCGGAATCGTTGCGGCCGCAAATCGCGGCGTCCCGGGACGTGCTCGAAGCGTTCGGCGTTCCCGCTCTCGCCGAGCCCGGTTTCGAAGCCGATGATGTGCTCGCGACCCTCGCCCATCAGATCGAAGCGGCCGGGGGCAATTGTGTGCTGATTACCGCCGATAAGGATTGCCGTCAGCTCATTTCCGGACAGGTTTCGCTGTACAACCTTCGAAAACAGGCGTATTACACGGCCGGGGAACTGCTCGCCGATTGGGGCATCCGACCGGACCAGGTCGTCGATTTTCAAGCGCTAACCGGGGATTCGACCGACAACGTGCCCGGTGTTCCGCTCATCGGCCCGAAAATCGCGACCGAATTGTTGCAAAAGTACGACACGCTCGAAAACGTGCTCGATCGCGCCGGAGAAATTTCCGGGACGAAACGCAAGCAAAACCTACTCGAAGGCCGGGAGATCGCCCTACTTTCCCGGCAGCTCGTCGCCCTTCGCAAGGACGTGCCGCTGAGCTGGGATTGGGAAGCCGGCCGTTTTCTCGGCGTCGATTCCGGCAAACTCAGATCGCTTTTTCGCCGGTTCGGGTTCAAATCGTTGCTCGGGAAATTCGACGAACTGATCGCGAGTCTCGGAGCACGGCCCGGTTCGAACGAACCGCCCGATGTCGCGGACGAGTTTGACGGAATGCCGCTCTTTCAAAAGTCGCCTTTTCCAAAATCGGAAAAACCGACCGCCGCTCCGATCGATGAGGAAGAAACCGAATTCGTCCCGATCGAAGCCGCCTACCATTTGGTCGATACGCCCGAGTCGTTCGACGACTTTCTCGCGAAATTGTCCGCACAAAACTGTTTTTCCTTCGATTCGGAAACGACGAACGTGCGACCGCGTTTCGCGAAAATCGTCGGGCTCTCCTTCTGTTGGAACGAAGCCGAAGCCTGGTACCTGCCGCTGCGAGGTCCGCTCGGAGCCCAATGTCTTAACGCCGAAACGACGCTCGCCCGGCTCAAGCCGATTCTCGAAAATCCGGCGATTCAAAAAATCGGGCAGAACCTGAAATACGACAAAATCGTTTTGCGGAATGTCGGGATCGAACTGCGGGGAATCGCGTTCGATACGATCATCGCCGATTACCTGTTGCGGTCCGGGGAGCAGACCCATAATCTCGACGACATGTCGGAACTGTATCTCGGGCACGAAACGGTCAAAATCGCGGAGCTGATCGGGACCGGCAAGAAGCAGAAAAAAATGGACGAAGTGCCGACCGAAGCGGTTTGCGAATATGCCGGGGAGGACGCTTTGATCCCCTGGTTGCTCCGGCCGATTCTCGAAAAACGCCTGCAACGGGATTCGCGGCTTTACGCACTCTTTACCGACTGGGAAATGCCGCTGCTCGAAGCGCTCGCGGATATGGAAGACCTCGGCATCGCGATCGACGTCGACCGCTTGAAAGAACTGAGCGTTCGTTTCGCGAAGCGGCTCGACGAATTGGAAAAGGAAATTTTCGAAATCGCCGGCTGCGAGTTCAACGTCGCTTCGCCGAAGCAACTGCAAAAGATTTTGTTCGAGCAATTCCGGCTGCCGGTGATCAAAAAAACGAAAACCGGCCCGAGCACCGACATCGAAGTGTTGAGCGAACTCGCGGAGCAGCACGTTTTGCCGGCAAAAATCATCGAACATCGGCAACTTTCGAAACTCAAGGGCACTTATGTCGATGCCCTACCCGAACTGCTGCATCCGGAAACACATCGCATACACACGTCTTTCAATCAAGTCGTCGCCGCGACGGGCCGGCTCAGCTCGAGCGACCCGAATTTGCAGAACATTCCCGTCCGGACCCGCGAAGGGCGGGAAATCCGCTCGGCCTTCGTCCCGGACGCCCGGCTCGGCTTCGACCG
>JAVBSX010000404.1:0-3608 GCA_031556455.1 Thermoguttaceae bacterium | reverse complement strand
ATGAGGTCAGTGTCATATGTCAAATCCGGGTTGGCCGTGCCATTGGTATTCGCGTAATTTTGAGCCATGGTAAGGCTGATATCCCAGTTGTATCGGGCCGGCGGATTGGGAATGGTCGAACTCTCGATCAGGGTCGGCATTCGCAAATAATAGCAGGCGGCATTATCGTGAATGTCGTAAGGAAAAGCGAGTCCGCCGCCGTGGGCGTAACGGTTTTCCCGCCGGGCCAGGTCTTCCAGCGTATTGGCGACGATTCTGTCTTTCGCGGAATCGTATCGGGCCGAAATGTCATAAAAATTATAGAATCCATCTTGAGCCGTCGATCGAATATTCGCATTCGGAGAAACCAGCAAAACACGGCGGTAAAGGGTGTTCCCGCGACAAAACCAGATGATTTCGGCGGTGTTGGATTCGATGATTCCTCTCGGTCCGCATCGTCCGCGGAATTTTTCCTCGGGCGGAGACCCGGCCGTAAACATGAGCACATCGTCCATGTCCCCGACCGTGTTGTCGTAAACAATGGTATTACTGGATGGTGATTCAGGGACATCGTCGGAATCCGAATTCAATGCGATATCTCGAGTCAGAATCGATTCGGAAGGATTTTTTCCATTCAAGGTTCTCAGCAGCGCGTTGGAATGGGCCGCTCCCATTCCTTCGATGATGCAGAAGTAGCCGGCGTTGGTTCCTTTCGCGACCGGGGGCGGGTTAAGAGGATCAAGCCTGACCGTCAAATGCGCCAAATCCTTGGACAGGCGATCTTTTGTCGTCCGGAGGTTCGCCGTCATTCCCAGCGTCGACTGGGCCTCGTTGATCGTCGTCCCGATCGAACTGAACAGTTGCGTGACCCCGAGCATCAGCAGCAGCATCAAGGTTACCGAAACCAGAATTTCAATCAGCGTGTAACCGCCGCGTCTTGCCGTGTTCATTGCACACCGCCTCAAAATAAATTTTGTATGAAAACGAAATAATAAAATCACTGATTTGGTAGTGATTTGTAAGGGTACAATCCCCCTCTATTCTACTTCCCATTTCAATCCGAAATTAGGGAAAAGTCAATGGTTTTCCCCGTTTTTGCCGAAATTTTGGTCCGTGTCCCGCCCCCAGGCTTCGACTTCGCTCAGGCCGCACCAGCCGAGCGGCCGGTCCTGCTTCAAATCGGTGATCTTGAGCAAGGCGGTCGCCCGCTTCGCAAACGCAAACTCCTGCGGTCGGTCCGTTTTTTGGAACGTGATCGGTTCTTTCGAGCCGTCGGAAAATTCGAGCACCGCCGAGGTCCAAGCCGAATCGTGCGGGAAACCGGCCCGAAGGGTAATCACAACCTTATCAATTTCGACCGGCCGCCCGAATGCGACCAACCACCACAAATCAGTCCGCTTGTTCGGTCCCCAAGACGGGAAATCCTTGCCGTGCCCTTTGTTGGCCGCTTGGCCGTCGATCGCGTTTTTCGCGGCATATTCCGGCAAAGAGGCGTATTCGCTGTTCGAGGAAGCGTGCGGGTACGAGCTCGGCTCCCCTTGCGAAGCGTTCGGATTACGGGCGAGGTTGCGGTACTCGTTTTGCCCGCCGCTCGCCCGAGCGAAAATCGGGAGGTTTTTCCTTTGATTCAACCATTGGTCGATAAAGCGGGCTTTCGCTTCCCGCCCGCCGGCATCGAACACCGTTGTTTTCAGCGTCGGGAAGACGACGTTTTCCTCTTCTTCCCCGGAGAGCAACAGTTCTTCGGCCTTGGCCTGTTCGAGGAGCAGGGCAATGTTTTCCCGCTCGATTTCGCTCATCCGGTCCCGCTTGTTCTGGTAATAGGCGTATTCGGCCTTTTGCTCATCGCTCCAAGTGTTGGCTTCGAGATAATCCCCGCAGTAGGGGACCAGCAGGTCGATCCAACAGGCGAGAATCCGTTTTTCCCGGTCGGACAACCGAACCTCGTTGTGCCCTTCCTCGAACTGCTTCAGCAGTTTGCTCTTGGCCGCTCCGGCGGAATAGGGCGGCAGCATCGAGGGAACCGACTGCGGGCTGATCCAATTAACGATTTCGTTCGATTGGCCTTTGCGTATCAAATTGAGGTACGATTCGCTGAAATCGCGGCCGGCTCCGCGAAAGAGATCGATGTCCGCCTGGTTTTGCGGCACGTAGGAATTCCCAAGCAAACTGAACGGCGCATCCATCCCGTCGGCATTTTTCCCGCCGGTATGACAACCGACGCAATGCGTATCGAGAATCGGTTGAATTTCCCGGACGAACGAGAAGCCGCGGCTCGGGTCGATCAGCGGTTCCGGCTTGCGGGGCCGTTTGCGAAGGGCCTTGCGAACGGTCGGCCGTTCGTTGCGAAGGGTGTCCGATTTATTTTCGTGACAGCCGATGCAGGAAAACATTTCGCCCGGCTGCAAAGTCGACCAGCTCCGCATCGTTTGAACGACATGCCCGTTACGATCGAGCATTTGGAAATAGACGGGCGTTCGGGCGGGGACCTCGAAATAGGCGGAGCCGTCGTCCTCGACCGGGACGGTTCCGAGCACGATTTTCGGGTCCCAGGCTCCGTTGCCGTAAGAAATCGGCGTCGAAATGAGAGCGGCTCCGGCCGCGCCGCTGTTGCCGTTGGATCCGATCCCGGCGGCGCGAAATTCGAGGGCGACGATCCGGATCGACTCGACCGTTCCCCGCTCGATCCCTTCCAATCCCGGCCCGGCGTATATGTCTTGCACGTAAAACGTCCCGGTTTCCCGGGCGAAATCGACCGCCGAGGCCCGGAGTTGGGGCACGGCCCGGGCCGCGAGCGGGACCGGTTGCCCGCTCGAAATCGTCGGGTCGAACGCCAAAAGCTCCCGGTTGCCGTCAATATCCATAAAATAGAGCCCGAACGGCGGGTCGTATTTCCCGGCCGGGAAACCTTCGGGAGAGAAGGCGACGACAAAATGCGTTTCGTCGAGCGGGTAAGGATACTGGAATTGCTCGCCCCCCTGCCCGTATTGATCGATCCGCTCGGGAACCGTTTCGCGGACCGGGGCGATCAGCTGAACGCCGGCCGCTTCCTGTGTCCCCTTTGTCCGATCGACCAAAATCAGCTTGCCGCGCTGATGCGTGTGATGCCCGCTCGCGACGGCGACGAGCTTGGGCGAGCCGGAAATCCCCCGGGCGTGCAAGATCGTGGTCGGGAACCAGGAATTATTGCCGTAAAACTCGGTCTGCCCCGTTCCGTCGAAGTTCATGAAAAAGAGCGGCTGCGGAAAAATCTGCCCCCGGTCGTTGTAATCCCAGCGTGTGTAAATCACCCGGCCGTCCTCAAGCACGGTCGGATAGTTGGTGTGTACCTGGTCGAAACCGACCCGCCGCATCAAATGTCCGTCCTTGTCGATGATGTA
Organism: Thermoguttaceae bacterium; assembly: GCA_031556455.1. Classification (GTDB taxonomy): domain Bacteria; phylum Planctomycetota; class Planctomycetia; order Pirellulales; family Thermoguttaceae; genus JAVBSX01. Next base: position 249 of record JAVBSX010000404.1, on the reverse strand, counting down.
AAAATTCGAGACGTCCAACCACCAACAGTCGACGATTTGCATACAACGCGTCGAAGTCAACAAAATGTTGCCGTCCGGGAGATAACACGGCTCGATGTCGGCGAATCCGAGCCCGTCGGTCAGCTGCCGGAGCGATTCCGTCGCGAGCTCAAGTTCGTAAAGGTGGTAATCGTCGGTCGAATCGTTGTGCCGCATCGAAAAAAGAACCCGCTTCCCGTCGTAGGACACGTCCGGATCGCGGAGGATGCC
>JAVBSX010000288.1:0-9558 GCA_031556455.1 Thermoguttaceae bacterium | reverse complement strand
CCCTCGCGCGAGGGCCGGGATTCCTGCCTTTTCGGCGAGGGTGAGATTTCTCGCTCCGCTCGAAATGACGCATCCTCTTTTCTCTATCTTCTCACAAATTCAACTTTGCAGTTCTCTTGACGCTTGGGGCTAGTGTTGATTATTGTATCAACACTCTAAAACGGCTTCTCTTCCAGAAACTTGGCCAAAAGCGCCGGATTGTCGGATGCGAGAAGATGTTCGATTCGCGCGGCAGGGACCTTGAGGTTTTCCAAGGCCGCGACGATCCTTTTCCAAAGCTGAGCCCGCTTCTTGCCTTCCGCCAAATACAGATCGGCAACCATATCGCCGAGCTTCTGCTTCATAATATCGTCGCGATTATCATAATAACGTTTGATAATCTTGTCTTGGTATGGTGTTCGGTTCATAAGAAAAAACGTTTGAAAAAGAAAAAGCGATTTCCGACTTGTAGAAATATAAACCTTGAAACGACTTTTGTAAATCCTGGAGATTACGGCACCGGCGTCTTCGCCGCTCGGCTAAACCGGGCGATCGGCTTGGCGATGCTCTCGCGGTTTTCCGAAAACGAAAACTCCGAAATTCTGGTTTATTGCATCCGATTCCGACAAACCTTGCAATCGCCAGCTCCGCCCTCTTTTTTTCGGAGAACTTCGGATTCTCAAACGGCCCCGGTCCGTTTTGGGCTGTATACTGTCGATGTATCCGAAGAGGTCTTGAAATCCGTCTACGCTTGAAACAGTGCGTTTGAATCAAGCACCGACAATCATTGCAATCGTGACAACACCCAAATCTCTCTTAATCGGCAAGGATTTCGTTGACAGCCGAATTTAGCGGGTTTAAAATAATACTAGAGGTTTTTGAAGAAAGAAAAATCGAATCCCGGCAACACCCCTTGCAGCGATTCCATTGATAAGCAAATCAAATCAAACGGAGCCTTTCGAACATGCAGCGCGATCAAGGTATTATCATTACGATGGTCATTTTTATATTGCTGAGTTTGATCCTCGCCGTTTTGACATACGTCGGCTTCAACCAGAGCAACAAAAACTTCCAAGATTTTACCGCCGCACAAGCGGAAGCGAGCAAAAACGCGAACGACTTGCGCAACAAGGCTCAGGAAGCGGATCAGCTCAAACAAATCATCGGCTACCTTCCGTCGATCGACACGAAAACCATCGCGGACGAACACAAGGCGTCGGCCGAGGTTTTAGGGGCCAATATTCCCGGCGCCAACGAGGCGAAAGGTTATCGGAACATCCTTCTTCAATCCGATGCGACCTTGAAGGGAAAAATCAAGGAACTCGCCGATGCCATTGGGGTCAACCAAAACCTTCAAACCCAGTATGATGATCTGGTTGCGAGAAGCACGGCCGTCAACAACCAGTACCTTAACAAGATGAACGTCGCGGTTTCCGATCGCGAAGAGTACCAAACGAGTTTCGAGAAAACCGTCTCCGATATCCGGGCCGAAGGTCAAAAAACCTTGGAAGAGCTGACCACCGTCAAAACCGATGCCGAGGCGGCCATTAATCAAACCAAGGAAGAGATGGGCGTGATCGAGGCGCAACGCGACAAGATCAGCAAGGCCAACGAGGTCATGATCGATCAATTGAAGGAATTGAAAGCCCCGACCTTCGACCGCGAAGACGGTAAGGTCGTTACGGTCAATCAAACGAGCGGTGTCGTGATCGTCAACATCGGCGAAGCCTCGGGCATCCGGCCGGGAATCACGTTCAGCGTCTATGATCCGATCAACAAAAAACTGCCGATCGCGAATTCCAAGGCAAGCATCGAAATCGTCCAGGTGATCGGCGCGAATACGGCCGAAGCGCGTATTCTCGAAACGATGCTGACCGATCCGATTCAACGCGGCGACCTGATTTATACGCCGATTTGGAAGCCGGGCAGCCCGCCGCGGTTCGCGCTCTGCGGCAAATTGACGGTCGGCGGGATCGGGCTCAAGGAAATCGACGGGACCGCTTACGAAGACGACCTGCAAGATATCATCAACTTGGTCGCCGCCAATGGCGGGATCGTCGATTGTTATATGACCCTGGACGGAACCATCGTCGGAGAGATTACGGCCGATACCCAATTTCTCGTCAAGGGGACCGGCGAAGGGCTTGACGACGCGGCGATGAAAAGCATGTACAAACTCGAACAAGACGCCCAGCTCAATGGTGTCCGCGAGATCACCTTGCAGGATTTCCTCCGCCGGATGGGCTGGAAAAACTTCGTCCCGGTCCGCGGATTCGGCAGTCTCGCGACCAAGTACGACCTCGGCCCGCAGCCGGAACTCCAACCGTTCGCGGTCTCGCGGGGAACCGTCGCCCCGCTGTACGACGACAGAGGACTCTTGCCGAAAGCCGCGAGAGGGACCGTTTCGCCTCTGTATGACAAAAAGGACGACGTTCGCCCCATTTCCCGGGGAACCGTCGCTCCGCTTTACAATAAGGATCGCATCCCGGTCAAATCCGCGTTTGGAACCAACGTCAGCGGCTATTACGGAGGCGGCAAAGAGGGACTGAAGAACAAGCCTGAACCGTAATCGAATCGAACCGACGAAATTCCTTGTCCCATTTAACCGGTACTCCGCGATTTTGCCGGATCGGGTCGAAACACAATGCGTTTCAAGCTTATTGCCTGCGAAATCCTTTTCAGGGAATTCTCTCACCTGGCGGCCGGCTCGCCGAACCGGATCGATGTCGAATTCCTGCCCAAGGGGTTGCACGATCTCGGTCGGCGCGGGATGTTTGAACGACTGAACGAGATCGTCGCCGTTCAGGACCAATCGGGTTACGACGCGATCCTTCTCGGTTACGCTCTGTGCAGCGGCGGGGTCGTCGGACTGACCGCCCGCGACATCCCGATCGTCCTGCCGAGGGCGCACGATTGCATTTCGCTCTTTCTCGGCGACCGGCACAAATACCAGGAATATTTCGAGGCGAATCCCGGCACATATTTTAAAACGACCGGTTGGATCGAACGCGGGGGCGATTTGGTTCTTTACCCTCCCGATTCCGTGCAGTCGAAAATGGGGTTGAACCTGACGTACAACCAAATGATTGACAAATACGGCGAGGAAAACGCCAAATATCTCTGGGAACAGCTTTCCCGAATGGTGCATTACAGTAAAATGACGTTTATCGAAACCGGGATCGAGCCGGACGACCGCTTCGAGAACGAAACGCGGCACTTGGCCGCCGAACGTGGCTGGGAATTCGAAAAAATCTCCGGGAACCTTTCGCTCTTGCGACGGCTTCTCGACGGCGACTGGTCGGGCGACGATTTTCTCATCGTCCGGCCGGGCGAGTCGATCCAGTTCGATTACTCCGAAAACATCGTCAAGGCGGAACCGCAAGCGGAAAATTCGGCGTAAGAAAAAGACAAAAGCCGGAAAGGAGCGCAGCGCATTGACGGTGTGTTGAGATTGAACGCCGGTTGACATTTGAACGCTAACCAACCGTCAATGCGCCGAGTACGGCTCCTTTCCGGCTTTTACTCGCAAGGATGCGGTTCCGCGACGACACCGGCGTCTGCGCCGCCCGGCTAAACGGACAATTGAAAAACTCATGCCCCTCACGAAAAAACACCCCCGCTCTTATCAAGCGTACCAATACGTGTATCCGGTGATCAGCCGTCGTTCCGGCGGCGTCTCGGTCGGGATCAACCTTTGCCCTCACTGCAATTTTTCCTGCATCTATTGTCAAGTTCTCGCCGATTCGCCGGGGGGGGCGTCGCCGCGTTCCGAAGTCGATTTGCCGCTCCTCGATCAGGAACTTCGCGAACTGCTCTCGCAGGTTCTCGACGGCTCGCTTTTCGAGAATCCGTGGTTCGCGAAAACACCGCCCGAAAAACGCCGCCTTTCCGACATCGCGTTCAGCGGCGACGGCGAACCGACCCTCTCGCCGGTCTTTCCCGAGGCGATCCGGCTCGCCCTCGCCGCCCGAAACGCGATTTGCCCGCCGGAAACCAAGGTCGTTTTGATTACCAATGCAACCTCGTTTCACGTGAAACGTATTGCCGATTCCGTCGAGTTTCTGCTTCAAAACGGTGGTGAGGTCTGGGCGAAACTGGATGCCGGGACCGAGGAGCATTACCGGGCGATGTCCCGTTCCGCCATTCCGTTCGAGAAGGTGATGCAAAATATCACCGCGATGTCGATCCGGCGTCCCGTCGTCATTCAATCGCTTTTTCTTTCGCTGAACGGGATCGGGCCGGCGGAATCGGAGTTGGAATCGTATACCCAACGGCTGCGGGACATTTTGCAGGCCGGCGGGTCGGTTTCGAAAGTGCAGATTTACACGACGGCGAGAAACACTCCGGACCCGAATATTTTTCCCTTGTCCAATATTCAAGTCGACCAGATCGCCGACCGGGTCCGCAAAGCAACCGGGTTGACGGTCGAGCCGTACTATTCGAGTTAATTCGTCTGCGCAATTTCGTTTTTTTATTTGGCCGATACTCCGCAAGCATCGACATTTCGCGATCAATCCCTATCTCTCGGTTTTTTTTATCAGGTGGTTTTTCGATAGACGGAAATAGGGTATAATTCAACTTGTCGCGGACCGTGATTCGCCTTCGACCGCCGTCCGTTATTGGAGTATCCCCCCTTTTTTCGAATCGGGCGAAAGAATACAATTCTTCTCATCAAATTAACTTTTCAGGAGCCGAACTGTGCAAATAAAAATTTCGACGCGACACGGCAGCATCAGCGAACCGACGCAAGAGTTGATTCGTTCCAAAGTGAGCAAACTCACCACTATTTTTGAGCGACTTACCTCGATTGACGTAACCGTCGATTTGGAAAAGGCCGATGTTCCGAAGATCGACCTTCAGGTTTCCGCGGAACATAAACACAGTTTTAACGCCAGCTATTCGAGCGAGGATTTGTTCGGATGTGTCGACCAGGTCGTTCACAAAATCGAACAACAGCTTCGAAAGCACAAGGAAAAGATTCAGAATCATCATCGGCCCGCCCCGCCGATTGGCGAACAGCCCGCCGTTTAGGGGGGTATCGCCCGAAGGGTCGGGTTTCAATCGACCTCTCGCTTCCCCGCATGAGGATCAACACCGGTCGAAATCGATCCCGTCAGTCATGCTTTTATACTTTGCGAAGTCAAAAGAATCAACTTTGCCATATTCAATTTTCGCGAACTTGAGTTTGAAAGCGCAAAGAGTATGTCAAGTTAGCGGCCCAACGAGGCTGCGAACCAAATGAGGCCGAAGGCTTCCCGCAATACCGCGTACGGTATACATCATGCGAATCGCTCGCGGTTCGCCTTTCATAATCAATCATTAAGGAGTTTGGCGAATGAAATTTGCCGATTTTATTTTGTTGGATTCGATTCGCACTGAAATCAACGCGACGAACAAAGAAGGAATTATTCGGGAAATGGTGCAGTCGCTTCTCGATGCCGAAGGGATTCAAAAAGAAGAATTCGAAGGGATCGTCAAATCGATCATCAAGCGGGAGGAGCTCGGCTCGACCGGAATCGGTCGGGGAATCGCCGTCCCCCACACCAAACACCCGAGCGTCGAACGGCTGGTCGGAACGATCGCCGTCAGTCAATCGGGAATCGATTTCGACAGCCTCGACTGTGAAAAAGTACACCTCTTTTTCCTGCTGATTTCTCCCTTGGATCGACCGGGAGAACATTTGCGGGCATTGGAGCATATTACGAGACAGCTCAAAGACGACTCCTTCTGCCGTTTCCTGAAACAGGCGAAAAATCAGGCCGATGTGTTGACTCTCCTGGAAGAGGCCGATAACAACCTTTTCGGCAAGTAAAAATACCAAAGAATTCCGTCGATCGGCTGGGATCTCCGGCATCGGCTCCGGAACGCCAATGGTGCTCATTTAACAACCTTTCGGATTTCGGATCGAGATATCCGCAACTTGTTCGGATAATCGTGTTTGAATGTCGATCTCAATCGTGCCAAAAAAATTAGTCCAAGAAATCACCGTCCCCAACCGAATGGGGTTGCATACACGGGTTTGCTCCCTGTTGTATTCGGCGATCAAGGATTTCGATTCCGAGGTTCGTCTTTTCAAGGGAAGCCAATCCGCCGATATGCGACGTGTGATCGAATCACTTTCCCTCGGGGCGACGCAAGGAAGCAAACTTCGTCTCGAAGTCGAGGGGAACGACGCCCAGGAAACGATGAACGCCGTCCTCGCCCTCTTTGCCGCGCGATTTCACGAAGACGACGACCAACCGACCGAGGATTAGAGCATTTCACGTTTTCATTGATACTAACCCCAAGTGTCAGCGCGGGGTGATACTGCATCTGAAATGGGCTCAATCCCCAGCGCTGACGCTTGGGGCCGGTTGAAATCGATCGCTATACTCTTTCTTTTCTGTTCCCATGATGAAAAAACTCCAGGGAATCGCGGTTTCGCCCGGTGTCGTGATCGGCGAAGCCTTCGTTTTGGGAACCGAAGGGTTCCGGATTCCCCGGCATTTCGTTATGCGGGATGCCGTCGAAAGTGAAGTCCGCCGTCTCAAAAACGCTCTACAAGGGGCCGAAGTCGAAATTTCCCGCAATCGCGATTCGATCACGAAGGAATTGGGTTCCAAATACGGCGATATCTTCGAGGCCCATATCCAAATCATTTCCGACCCGAAGCTGCTCCAGGAATTCGAGGAACTGATTCGCGAAAAGATGTATTCGGCCGAACACGCGGTCAGCGTTACCATTCGGCGGTACGCGGATATCTTCCGACGAATCGACAGTAATTACCTTGCCGAGCGGGTTCAGGACATTTACGATATTGAAAAACGGCTTTTGCGGCTGCTTCTCGGGATTCGGCGGGAAGGTCTCCAATCGCTCACCGCCCCGGTCCTGGTCCTGGCTTCCGATCTCTCGCCGAGCGAGACCGCGAATCTCGACCGCAAGTTCGTCAAAGGCTTCGTTACGGAATTGGGAGGGCCCGGGGGACACACGGCGATCATTGCCGCCGCCCTCGAAATCCCGGCCGTCGTCGGGGTCGGCAATTTTTTAACCGATGTCTCCGGAGGAGACATGGTTGTTATCGACGGCGATATCGGCGCGGTCATTCTCCGGCCGGACGAGGAAACGGTCCGGCAATATCACGAGCAGATGCAGAAAAAGGTCTCGTTCGCCGCGCAGTTGGAAAGCCTTCGGGAAGAACGGGCGATCACGCGGGATGGTGTTAGCATCGAACTTCTCGGGAATATCGAATTTCCTTACGAAGCGCCGCATTGTCTCGCCCGAGGCGCGGAAGGGATCGGCCTGTACCGAACCGAGTTCCTTTATCTCGGACTCGACAAAAATTTCGTTCCGACCGAGGAAGATCATTTTGCCGCCTATCGGGAAGTGGTCGAAGCGATGCGGGGCGGCCCCGTCACGATCCGGACATTCGATCTGGGGGCGGACAAATTGCCGGACACCGTTCGTCCGATCGACGAAAAGAACCCGTTTCTCGGACTTCGCAGCATTCGCCTTTCCCTTCGCAACGTCTCGATGTTCCAACAGCAATTGCGGGCGATTTTGCGCAGCAGCGCTTTCGGCAACGCCCGGTTGATGTTCCCGCTCATTTCGAATTTGCTAGAGCTTCGGCAGGCGAAATCGATCCTCGCCGACACGCGGGAAGCACTTGAGGACGAAGGGATTCCCTTCAACCGCGAAATGCCGGTCGGCATGATGGTCGAAGTCCCCTCCGCCGTCGTTTTGATCGAAAAATTCGTCGAAGAGGTCGATTTCCTCAGCATCGGGACGAACGATTTGATTCAATACACGCTCGCGGTCGACCGCAGCAACAAAGATGTCAGCAGCCTGTTCAATCCGGAAGATCCGGCCATTTTACAAATGATTCGAAAGACGATCGCAACGGCCGAAAAACGCGGCATCCCGGTCTGTCTTTGCGGACAAATGAGCAGCAACCCGCTTTATACGATGCTGCTGCTTGGCATGGGGCTTCGTAGTTTCAGTTGCTCTCCGAATATTCTGCCGGAAATCAAAAAGGTCTGTCGGTCCGTCAGCATCGACTTTTGCCGCGAGGTTGCCGCAGAGGCCCTTGCGATCGACAGTGCCCGGGACATTCGTTCCCTTCTTCGCCAACGTCTCCGGGAATTCGTCCCGGAATTCGCGAATCGCTGATCGGTGTGATTCCGCCGATCAGCCCTCTTTTGTACTTTAATCTCTGCGCTTGGATCAAGGCTGTAGTACAAAGTCGTCGAATTGGGCTTCGTGAAAAAAGGTAAAATACCGGTCATTTCGAGCGGAGCGGGAAATCTCACCCTCGCCGAAAGGCAGAAATTCCGGCCCTCGCGCGAGGGTGAGATTTCTCCTTACGCGTTGCTCCAGTCGAAATGACGTCGTACTTTTCTGGCGAAGGCTATTTTCACGACTTTGTAGTAGGCTTTAGGCCCATTTTCCAACCGTTTCTTACAGCCTAATGCCTCGCCCCACACTCGGGAAAATGCGGAATTTTTACATTTCCGTCTATTCCGTCTATTCCGTTATTCCGCGTATTCCGTGGTTAAAAAAAGGACATTGTAAAGGTTGTTTTGTTGCAGGTCCTAAGACCGGACGCTTTCGCAGATTCGATACGGTTGTTACTTCCAGAAAGTGTCGTTTCTTTCGCAAAGGCAATTTTCTTGCCTGCATTTCCCATTTTATTTAAATTTCCCTTCTACTTTCGCTAAAGTGAATTACCGAGTTTGACGATACTCCAACTTAAGCGGGATTGTACAAGCATTTTTCTTTTTTGGGCAACTCGAGAGCGTTTTACATTTTGGTGCAGGTTGAAAATGCCGTTTGGAACGACTCAAGGGAGTAAAAAACGACTACACGAATTGTTGAACGGTCTATAATATTCGAAACCTGTAAAACCGTAAAACTTTCCCTGGTTTCCCAGAACCGAGGTCGAAATTTCCGGTCGGTTAAAGAATTTTCGAGGATTTCCTTTTTTGAAAAATGCAACGGCGCAAAATAATCGGCACAATCGACCCGGATGTGTCAAATTTTGTGGGAAAGAAGATATTTAGTAAAAAGCGCGTATCTTCTCATTATTTCTCCGTCAAAGGCCGTTTTTGTATAGTACGCTTTTTTAGCCTATTCTCTTTTTTTAGGGGAACTTCAGGGCTACAGAAAACAAAAATCTCTACCGAATTGCATCGAGTTTAAAAGGAGGCTTAGATGAGAGGGGTTTTGAGGACGCTGGCGATCGCGATAGGTTTCGGCCTTGCGCTGACGGCGAATTCGGCCAAAGCAGGTTATTGCGGGGCATCGCTTTATCAAGCGTGCCGGCCGGCCGTTAGCGATTTTACGGACCAATGTTGCACCGTAATGCGAACATACCAGAAAATCGTCTACGAAAAAGAACAGGTTACTTGCTACAAAACGTGTTACGAACGAGTCCAGGTTCCCAGAACCGTACTCTGCACACGTTATGAACCTGTCGTCTGCACGAAGCAGGTCTCCTACACCGTCTGCAAACCGGTTTGGGAAACGCGGGTTAAAACCATTCATTACACGGTCTGCAAGCCGGTTTGGGAAACCCGCCAAAAGCAAATTCCCTATACCGTGTGT
>JAVBSX010000385.1:0-10576 GCA_031556455.1 Thermoguttaceae bacterium | reverse complement strand
GAATGGGCTTGCCGCCAGTGTTACATCGCCTTGGGGAACATGTTCATCGCCGCCGCACTGCTCGGCATCGACTCCTGCCCCTGCGAAGGCTTTCAAAAGGAACCGCTTGAAAAACTGCTGGCAGAACGGAGATTGTTGAACAAAAATGAATACGGTGTCGCTTGCATGGCGGCGTTCGGTTACCGCAAGGAACCGCCCCATCGCGAGAAAACCCGGCGGCCGATGGAACAGGTCGTCCGGTGGATTTGAGGTTTGAAGTCATGTAGTTCACCGTTTTTTTCACCTCAACAAATTTCAGGGAGAACGATCATGAAACTCCATTTTCAACTGGTTATGCTTGCTACCGCTGCGCTGTTCACTCTATTGATGCCAGGTGATCTTCGGGCCGAATCCGGGGAAGGAATCCGTCACATCAAAATCGGCGACGTCGATTTTTACAGCATCCAGGACGATTCCGGCGAGATGGACAGCGGTGTTCTTATCACCGATGACAAGGACGCTTTGGCACGACTCTCCCCGACCGGAAAGACGCCGAGCGGCTATGCCGTCTTCGTCGTCAAAAAGGGGGATGACCTAGTGCTGATCGACACCGGCAAAGGCGGCAAAATGCTCCAGCGTCTACAAACTATCGGCATCAAACCGGAAGATGTGAAAAATATCCTCCTGACGCATTCGCACTTCGATCACGTCGGCGGATTGGTTAAGGACGGCCAAAAAGTTTTTCCAAACGCAACCCTCTGGATCGACGCCGATGAATTATCGTTCTGGAAAACCGCTCGAAATAAAACTTATTGCGATCAGTGCGTAAAACTGTACGGGGAGCCGAAATTCCTGACACCGGACGAAAAGACCGCCACGATTTTTCCCGAGTTGGTTTCCGTTTCCCTTCATGGTCACACACCGGGACAAACCGGATTCCTTCTTTCTTCCGGAGGCGTGAAACTGCTTGTCATCGCCGACTTGTTGCATAACGGTGCCGTGCAGTTCGCGAGACCGGACATCAGTATTCAGTACGACAACGATCCGAAACAGGCTGCCGAGGTCCGACGCAAGACGCTCAAGCGGGCGGCGGATGAACAACTGCTGATCGCCGCGAGCCATCTTCCGTTTCCGTCCGTCGGAACTGTCAAAGCCGATGGCGAGGGTTTCCGTTTTAAATCCCTTTCAAACAACTCTGCTGAAATGTCACTTTACGATTTTACGGTCAAGGATATCAGGGGCGATGATTTCCCGCTCGAAAAGCTCAAGGGCAAGAAGGTCATGATCGTGAACGTCGCCTCGAAATGCGGTCTGACGCCGCAATACGAGCAATTGCAGGCTCTTTACGCAAAATACGGAACCGACGGCAAGTTCGTGATCGTCGGTTTTCCCGCGAATAATTTCAACGCCCAGGAACCGGGAACGAACACGGAGATCGCCGAGTTCTGCTCGACGCGGTTCCAGGTGACTTTCCCGATGATGGAGAAAATTTCCGTCAAGGGGGACGACATGCATCCTCTGTACAAATATCTCACTGAAAAGAAGGAAAACGGTGTCGTCGACGCCCCGGTGACGTGGAATTTCCAGAAATTCCTGTTCGACGAAAAGGGAAACCTCGTCGCCGTCGTTCCGCCGAAGGTAAAGCCGGACGCCAAGCCGATCATCGATTGGCTCGAAGGCAAGACCGTCGATTGGGATGAACTGAAAGTTGAAAAGTAGACCTATTCCCCGTAGCACTGTTCACTTTTTTATAAATTAGCGATGGACGTTCTTTCGATCCCGTTCAACAAGTTTCTCGGCCTCGAATTGTCGACCGATCCGGCCTACCTGATGACACTTCCGGCCAAAGCCGAGTTCGAAAACCATATTCAAACGGCTCACGCCAGTGCCTTGTTCGCCTTGGCCGAGGCGTCGAGCGGTTTGTTCTTGCTCCGCGAATTCGTCGAGGTCGAGAACGCCGTGCCGGTCGTCCGCAACGTTGAGGTCAAGTACAAAAAGCCGGGCAAGGGAGCGATCTTTTCAAAAGCATCGCTCGCCGCCGACAAAACAGACGTGCTGGAGGCCCTGAAAAGTAAACATCGGGCGCTGGTTCCCGTCCAAGTGACTCTTTACGATTCGAACGCCGTTCTCGTCATGCAAGCGACCTTCGAATGGTTCGTCCTTATCAATGCCGAGTGACCGATGAGATTCCTCGAACTGAAGATCCCGCCGCCGATCCTGGCCCTGCTGACGATTGCGCTCATGCTCGGCCTGTGGGTTTGCCGTATCTGTCCGCTCACCAATCCGTGGTCGATTCCGGCGGCGGTTCTTTTCGCCATGCTTGGAATTGCCTTCGGTTTCCAGAGCATGGTGCGGTTCCGAATGGTGGGAACGACGATCAAACCGACGCATCCCGAAAAAGCGACCCGGCTCGTCGTGAGCGGCATGTATCGCTTTTCGCGGAACCCGATGTACCTTGGAGCGACCTTGATTTTGCTTGCCATTGGCATTTTCCTCGACGACGGTCTCGCCCTGTTGCCCGTTTCACTGTTTGCCGTCTACCTGAACTATTTTCAAATCATCCCGGAAGAACGGGCGTTGGAAGAATTGTTCGGCGACGAGTATCGCGACTACAAAAAGCGTGTTCGACGCTGGATTTGAAAGCTGATTACAATGGATAAACCCCTATTGAACGATCCCGATGTTTTCCCGACGCCGGAAGTTTTGGCAAAAACGCTTGGCAAGAGTTACGCCGTTTTCGAGGAGTTGGTCGCAATGATCACCGGAACCGAATTCGATTTGACGTTCGAGTGGCGTTTCTACAACGACGGCAAGGCGTGGCTCGGCAAGGTTGGTTACAAAAAGAAAACGATCTTCTGGCTTTCCGCTTGGGACGGCTATTTCCAGGCAACCTTTCTCTTCACGGAGAAAACCAAGCCCGGCGTCATGGAATTGCCGATTGACGAGACTCTCAAGAACGAGTTCGCCCAAAACCAACCGATGGGGAAACTGATTGCCTTGCCGGTCAAGGTCACGAAAAAGAAACAAATCAAAGACGTGCTGGAACTCGTTCGTTACAAAAAGGAATTGAAATGACCCGTACCCTGAAACTGAGCATGTACGTCGCGATCAGTCTCGACGGATTCATCGCCAAGCCGGAGGGCAACATCGACTGGCTGACCGAGTATGGTTCGCAAGAGGATCTCGAAAACGACGATGGCTACAAGGATTTTCTCGCTTCCGTTGACGCCCTTGTCATAGGCGGCAAAACGTATCGCCAAGTCTTGGCTTTCGGCGACTGGCCGTATCGCGGAAAGAAATGCGTCATTGTTTCCCGAACAGAATCGAAAACTGTCTTGCCGGGCGTTGTCCTTACTACCGATTCGCCGGAACAGATCGTCGAACGCCTGCAAAACGAGGGCTGCCGTCATGTTTGGATCATGGGCGGCGGCGAAATTCACTCGTTGTTTCTGAGGGCAGGACTGATCGACGAAATGCGAATCTTCGTCATGCCGAAAATCCTCGGCGAAGGCATTCCGCTGTTCGCCCCGCCGGTTCCCGACGTCCGTTGGATACTGCTGAGCCAAAAAGAATGGCATTCGAACATCGCCGAGTTGCATTATCGCCGAGTGGATTGTTTATCATGAGACTCTGGTCGCTGCATCCGAAGTATCTCGACACGAAGGGCCTGCTCGCCGTCTGGCGGGAAGGGCTGCTGGCGAAGCATGTCCTCGAAGGCAAAACGAAGGGATACAAAAACCATCCGCAGTTGGAACGGTTCAAGCAACAGAAAAATCCGGTCGAGACGATTTCACTATATCTCGCTGAAATTCTAGCGGAGTCCGAACGGCGCGGTTATCATTTCGACGCGACAAAGGTCGTGAAATCGAAACAGTCAATCACGATTTCCGTAGCAAGAGGACAAATCGATTACGAAAAGGAACACCTCTTGAGCAAGTTGGATATCCGCGATTCCGACGCCGCCGAGCGATTGCGAAACACGAAACGGATCATGCCGCATCCGATGTTCGCCGTCGTTCCCGGCAGCGTAGAAGATTGGGAAAAACGATGAATCATTCGACCGAAGATAAAGCGGCTTCGAAAAATCTTCTTTGGCGACTTTTTGTCGCAGGAGCAATTTCGGACATCATCGCCTTCGTCCTGTTGTTCCTTCCCGCCGGAACGTTCGACTTTTGGCAGGCGTGGGTTTATTGGGGGCTGTTCACCGTTTATCTTGTTTTCGGCACGGCATGGTGGCTCAAGTTCGATCCCGGTTTACTTGAGCGGCGACTCAAATACGGGCCGCGCAACGAGAAATCCCGGCAAGAAAAAATCATCGTCGGCTTGCTCCTCGGCTATCTTTGCCTCTGGTTGACGATTCCCGGCTTTGACCGGCGTTTCCACTGGTCGGACGTGCCGCTTCCCGGCGTCTTGTTCGGTTTCATTTTCAGTATTCTCGGCATTGCTTTCGTCGTTTACACGGCGACCTATAATCGTTACATGGCGGCGACGATCACGGTCGAGGAGAATCAGCCGGTGATTTCGACGGGGCCGTATGCGTGGATTCGCCACCCGATGTACACGGGAACGCTCGTCTGGTTTTTCTTCACGTCGCCCGCCCTCGGTTCGTGGTGGGGCATGCCCGCGACCCTGCCGATGCTTGTGATTCTCGTTTTTCGCATCTTCGACGAAGAATGGTTTCTGCATGAACATCTGCCGGGCTATGTCGAGTATTGCCAAAAAGTCCGTTGGCGATTGATTCCGTTCATTTTCTAAAAACGATGAAGAAAGATACGCAACCCCTTCGCTGAACGTGTTTTTACTCACGGCAGTTTCAGCAACACGAATCGCGGGAAACCGTATTTTCTCTCGGCAAAGATCATCCCTTCCTTCAAGCCGAAGACGTTCAGGTTGTACGAAACCAACAGTTCGCCCGATTTCGACAGTCGTGGATGAGCTTTGGCATTATACGTCACGACCTCGGCTTTAGGGCCGCAGGATTTTTTGATTTCCTCGTCAAACAATTTCGGTTCCGGGCAATGATAAAACGTCGTCGGCTCGGAAAATTTCGAGTGTGGCGTGTCGGCGACCGCGAAGTTCAACTTTGGACCGACGCAGCCTTCCGTGTACACCAGCACGAACTTGCCACCGTAACGACCGCCGATCATTTTCGTCACGCTCAACTCGTTCGACATTCCCTCGGCAAGAGCGGCTTCGTCGCGGTTGCAGTCGGCGATCTTTTCGCTCCAACGGTCGCCGGTCCAGAATCGCCATGTCGACACATCGGCATACGTTTTTCGCGGAGCCTTGGCGACGACCAAGTGGCGGCGATAAAACGGCTCGCCTTTCTTGTCGCGGAAACCATAGACGTAAATATCGTCCCCTTGATCGCAGATGCCGATACCGAACAGGACTTCGAACGCACCGTCCTTGTGAAATAATTCGACCCGCTTCGTTTTCGTTTCGGCACAAACGGGCTGTTCGTTGCGGATCGGGATTTCGAGCATCCACGGCCCTTCCATTGCCCAGGTTTTCGGATCGACGACCACGCCGGTTACATGCATGACCGAATCGATAACGATGCTGTCGCCGAGCCAGTAATGCCGGTCGAACAGATTCGACGGACGACCGTTTTCGTCGACCTTGTACAGAAATTTCATCTTTGCTGGATCGGGCTTGTCCCCTGCCAACATGGCAAGGCAGTGATTGACCATCACGAGCCCGCTCTTGTAAGAGTCATCGGCATTGACGCCGCCGATAAGCGAATCGCCGAAGGTGAAAAGGGTTTTTGAATTTTCGTTCGCACTGTCCTGCTTCGAGTTTCCGTCCATGCCGAACGAATAGATGCCGTCCCCGGCAATCCAGCCATCGGTGCGGTCGAACAACGCCGTCCATTCCGTCGCCGGTTCGCAGACGAACGTCGGCTCCGCAGCAGAAAGCATCGCCGCATTCAAGAATAAGAGAATGCCCAGTGAGAATATGTTTCGCATCATTTTTCACAATGTCCGTAATTGACCATCCACGAAACGCCGAACTTGTCGACGCACATGCCGAATAGGTCGGCCCAAAACGTCTTTTCAATCGGCATGATGACCTTGCCAGCATCGGACAAGGCCGCGAAAATCCGTTTGGCATCCACTTCGCTGTCGGGACAAATATTGATCGTGACGTTGTCGCCGAACTTTGCCGTCTGGCCGCAACTCTCCGATACATCGGAGCCCATCAAGATCGTCGAACCGATCGCGATGGAACAGTGCATGACCCGTTCGCGTTCGTTTTCAGCAACGGGAAAAGAACCGGCCGTCTCGGTCGGGGCGTCCTTGAAGCGGCAAAGCATCAGTTCGCCGCCGAACACCGATTGGTAAAGGGTGAACGCTTCTTCACAGTTGCCGTTGAACGAAAGATACGGATTGATGGCTGGCATGAAAAACTCCGGAAAATGAGGCGAAGGAAAGGACGATTCAATCATTTTATCCGGCGATTGACGGACCGTCCAGTAGTTCGATTGTCGAATACGATTACGCTAAACGAAAAGCACCCCGATCCGGCCAAGACCGAATCGAGGTGCTTTCAGGATTATTGAGTTTTACGCCGGAACGCCGCCTTCCTCATCCGGCTTTTTCAGCCCCGGTATGCTCGGCAACAAATTGATCGCCGCCGCCTGTTCCTGCTGGTCGACGTGTGTGTAGATGTTCATCGTGAGCGACAAGTCCGAGTGCCGGGTCAGAATTTGGGCCGTCTTCGGGGCGACACCCGCCTTGCCGAGGTTGCCGCCGTAATGACGATGAATGTTCGTCAGAAAAAAAATCACGTCCTCCGCGTTGATCGCTCCCGCGAAAATCGTACTGAAATACTGGACGGCAGAGCCGTCGTGAAAATTCAACCGACGACGCCTCGGTGTCATTGTCAGGTAGCCGAGCCCCGTTTGGGAATGTCGCGAAAAATGTTCCCGCAAGACGGCCGGCTTGCCGATTTCGCACCAGGTCGTACCGCGGATCGGCGAGAGCGAGAACCCGCTTTCGTCCAGGAAAATCAGGGAATACCGAGTTTCTTCGCTTTTTTTTAAGAGATCGCCAGGTTCGCTTCGACCATCGCAAAACGGCCTCGGCGTCGTATTTGTCCGCCTTGACGACGGGCTTTTGCGGCGAGAGGCTCAGCGTGGGGAGCAGATCGCGGACGGAGCGGGGAGCGAATGCGACGCCGAATGTTTTTCGGATCAGATCGGAGACGATTTTCGATGTCCAGCGTTCGCAAAGGTCTCCTGCGGCGACGGCTCCGGCGAGGAGGATTTCCTTGAGGCGTTGTTTTTGTTCGTCGTCGAGTTTCGACGGTCGTCCGGAGCCTTGGCGTCGGGCGAGGCTGGCGAGATCGCCGTCGGCCTTCTTGATGTTCCGTTTCCATCGTTTGACGGAGGTTGCGGAAACGTCGAGAATGTCGACGATTTCGTCGTTGTCGTATTGTTTAAGGATCAAATTTCCGCCCTGCAGCCGTTTGATGGCCTGGGCGACAAGTTTTTGTGTTTCGTGCTCATCACGACATACTACGCACGAAATCAGGTAACGGTCCACTTTTTTTCGCCCGGGCTATAAAGCGAAAGAATTTTTTGAGTTGCATCAGATGCATTTGGGCTCAGCGAGCGATTTCGGTCGGGGGGGACACGCTGGCGATCAGTCCGAGCAGAGTGACGGCGAGAAGGGTACGAAAGGGTTGGGATTTGCCTTGTTTGGAGCGGGGATCGGGCACGTTTTTGAGACATGGGACGAAAATTTCGAGGGGAGCGGGTTCGGACATTGGGGGCTCCATGTGTGAAAAAAGGACGCAACCTGTTCGCGTCTTGCTTTTCTACGATGCCCCCCCTCAAGGTTCGCTCCTTTCCGTGAAACTTGTCAACGGACTGGACTCAAGCCGGAAAAAACACCACCCCTCATTGTCAAAACCGGGTCCGGTTTGGTATGATATCGATTCCCTCCCGTTGGTTTTCCGGCCTTTTTGCATATCCCGGTCTGTTTCATTATGTTTGAATCACTTCAAGAAGGATTAAGTTCCGCAATCCGAACCCTCCGGGGTCGGGGAAAATTGACGGAATCGAATATGCGCGAGGGGCTTGAGCTCGTGCGGCAATCGCTTCTTGAAGCCGACGTCAGCTTCTCTGTGGTCAAGAATTTCATGGAGAGGGTGAGCACGCAAGCCCTCGGCGAGTCGGTGATGAAGCGGCTTGATCCGACGGAACAGCTCGTTAAAATCGTACACGAAGAGCTGGTCGGACTGATGGGCCCTGTCGATCACTCGCTGCACCTGAAGCGACCGATCACGATTTTAATGCTTTGCGGGTTGCAGGGATCGGGAAAAACGACAACCTGCGGCAAGCTGGGCAAAATGCTGCTCAGCCGCGGGGTCAAGCCGATGCTGGTCGCGGCCGACTTGCAGCGACCGGCGGCGATCGACCAGTTGGAAGTGCTCGGACAATCGCTCGGGATCGCCGTTTATACGGATAAAGCGAGCAAAGACCCGGTCGCCGTTTGCCAAAACGCGGCCCAAATCGCGAAACAGCAGGGAATCGAGGTCCTGATTCTCGATACGGCCGGTCGGTTGCACGTCGATCAGGAATTGATGGACCAGCTGACCCGGATTGAAAAGCGGCTAGAACCGGACCAGGTTTATTTCGTCGTCGATTCGATGACCGGGCAGGACGCGGTCAACAGCGCGAAAGCGTTTAACGAAGCGCTCGAACTCGACGGCGTGATTTTGACGAAGCTCGACGGCGATGCCCGCGGCGGGGCGGCCCTGTCCGTCAAAAACGTGACCGGGGTGCCGATCAAGTTTATCGGTACGGGCGAGACGCTCGACGCGTTGGAAGAGTTTCATCCTGATCGAATGGCGGGGCGAATCCTCGGAATGGGGGACATGCTCAGCTTTATCGAGCAGGCCCAGCAGAAATTCGACCAGGAAGAACTGGCCAAAACGCAGGCTCGATTGGAAAAAGGGGAGTTTACCCTCGACGATTTCCGCAAGCAGATGAGCCAATTGAAACGGCTCGGCTCCGTCAGCAAATTGCTGAGCTTCATTCCCGGGATGGGAGGAATCGGCAAGATGATGGGGGAAATGGACGTCGACGCCGACGACCAGATGCGCAAGTTCGGCGGGATCATCGATTCGATGACCCAGGAAGAGCGGCGGAATCCGAAGGTGATCGATCAAAGCCGTCGTCGTCGGATCGCGGCGGGAGCGGGGGTTGAACCGCACCAAATCAGCGAATTGGTGAAAACCTTTTTGCCGATGGCCGAGATGATGAAATCGATGTCGTCGATGAGCACTCGCGACCGAATGAAAGCGATGCAAGGGTTGACCCAAAATGTGCAGCAAAATCCCTACGGGACGATGCAAACGCAAAAGGTCGGGACCGGCAAGCGATTGACGGCAAAAGAAAAGGCGGCCGCGAAAAAAGAACGCGAAAAAGAAAAGCGGAAACGCGAAAGAGAGAAGAGAAAATAAATTTTCTCTAAAGGCTGTGGCTGTAGGCTGTAGGGAGCGGTTGGAAACGGGTTCTACAGCCTAAAGCCTATAGTCTATAGCCTTGACAATTTGTTTACAGTTTAAGTTTATATTCTTAATTTTTTATTGCTGAGGTGTAAAAAAGTGGCAGTACGAATTCGATTGAAAATGATGGGTCGGAAACATCGTCCGTTTTTCCGTTTATGTGTGATGGACGGTCGGGCGCCGCGCGACGGCCGCGTTTTGGAAGAACTCGGAATTTACGATCCGTTGGTTCCCGAAACCGACGCGAGAGCGATTCTCAACGGTGAGCGGATCGCGTATTGGCTCGGCGTCGGAGCATCTCCCTCGGAGAACGCTTCCGTGTTGATCAAAAAGTACGGATTGAACGGAACGCATTTGGAGCAGCAAAAAGCGGCCCTTGAGCGGTTGTCGCAAAAACGTCGGCGGCTCACGGTCAGCGAGATTCCGACCTCGACCCCGCGCCCGAAAAAGCAAAAGCCGGAAAAGGTCGAAGCCGAACCGGCGGCGGTTGCTCCGGCCGCTCCTGTCGCGGAAGCCGCTGCGGCGGAATCCGTCGTCGAAGCAACGGAATAGTGATTGCAAATTAAGAATTATGAATTAAGAATGGTGGGGGTTGGCCAATCATTTAACGAGATTACCCTCCCCCTTCTCAATTATTAATTCATAATTCTTAATTCTTAATTTATGAAGTTTGACGTTTTAACCCTGTTTCCGGGGATATTCGAGGGGTTTCTTTCGGAAAGCGTTTTGAAAAACGCGATCGAGCGAAACCTTTTGGAAGTGCGGTTGCACAACATCCGAGACTGGGCCGAGGACCGGCACAATACGGTTGACGACCGTCCGTTCGGCGGCGGGCCGGGAATGGTGCTCAAGGTCGACCGCGTCGTTCCGTGCGTCGAAGAGATTTGCGCCCGGGAAGCCGAGCCGGGCCGATTGGTGCTGTTGACGCCGCAAGGGCGGGTTTTGGACCAACCGCTGGTCGAAGAGCTGTCGCGGGAAGAACGAATCGTCCTTTTGTGCGGCCGGTACGAAGGGTTCGACGAACGGGTTTCGCAAATCCTGAAGCCGGAAGAAATTTCGATCGGCGATTACGTGCTCAACG